>NZ_JBFABA010000059.1:0-34751 GCF_040640115.1 Micromonospora sp. NPDC023644
CTCGGCGCCGGCGGCGCTCGGGTCGGCCGCGGCCTCGGCGGCGATCTCCGCCTCGCCGGCCGCGCCGAGCACCACCAGCCGGAGCAGCAGCGACCAGCGCAGCTCGGCGTCGACCGCCAGCCCCGGCGGGACGTCCCGGCCCGCGAGCCAGCCGGCCAGCCGGTCCGCGTCGGTGCTGGCGGCGAGCCAGCCCCGGGCCGCCGCGAGCTGCAACGAGCCGCCGGCCGGGGCCCCGTCGAGCAGTGTCCGGCAGGCGGCGGCGACCTGCGCCAGGGCGGCCTCGCGGGCCAGCGGGTCGAGGTAGCGGTCGACCAGCGAGCGGCTGAGCGCGAGCACGTCCTCGGCGATGATCACCTCGGTCTCGGCGGGGAGGGCGGCGGCGATGAGGGCGACCAGGCCGGCGACCGGCCGCTCCCCGTCGATGGCGGCGTCCAGCGCCTCGCCCCAGAGCAGCGCCCGGGCCAGCGGGTCGGCCAGGCCGGGCAGCACCAGCGGCACGGCGTCCGCCGACGCGGGGTCGAGCCGGATCTTGGCGAACGTCAGGTCGCCGTCGTTGGGCAGCAGCAGCCGGGCCGCCGGCTCGCCGGCCAGCCCGGCGAGCACCGTCCGGCCGCCGTCGGCGTCCGGGTCGAGGTCGACCTCCGTCCGGACGACCGTGCCGTCGGCGGCGTACCGGCCGACGCCGATGCGGTGCGGGCGCAGCACCGGGTGCGACGCGGGGGCGGTCTGCCCGATCGCCACCTCGGTGTAGCGGCCGTCCGCGTCGACGGTGACCTCGGCACGCAGCGTGTTGACCTGCGCCGAGCGCAGCCAGCGCTCCGCCCAGCCGGACAGGTCGCGCCCGCTGGCCGCGGCGAGGCTGCCGAGCAGGTCGGCCAGGGTGGCGTTGCCGAACCGGTGCTTCGCGAAGTGGGCGTTGAGGCCGGCGAGGAAGGCGTCGTCGCCGAGCCAGGCGACGAGCTGCCGCAGGACGCTGGCGCCCTTGGCGTACGAGATGCCGTCGAAGTTGAGCAGGCCCTCGGCGGCGTCGGTGACCTCCTCGGGCGCCACGGGATGGGTGGAGGGCCGCTGGTCAGCCGCGTAACCCCAGGCCTTGCGCCGCAGGGCGAAGGTCGTCCAGGCCCGGTCGAAGCGGGTCGCCTCGGCGGTCACCCGGGTGCCGAGGTACTCCGCGAAGGACTCGTTCAGCCAGAGGTCGTCCCACCAGCGCATGGTGACCAGGTCGCCGAACCACATGTGCGCCATCTCGTGGGCGATGGTGGTGGCGCGCTGCTCCCGCTCGGTGTCGGTGACGGCGGAGCGGAAGACGTAGTCGTCGCGGAAGGTGACGAGGCCCGGGTTCTCCATCGCGCCGGCGTTGAACTCCGGCACGAACGCCTGGTCGTACTTGCCGAACGGGTAGCGCTCGGCGAAGAGCTGGTGGAACCGGTCGAGGCACTGCCTGGTGACGGTGAGGATCTCCTCGGCGTCGGCGTCCAGGTGCTCGGCGAGGGAGCGCCGGCAGTAGACGCCGAGCGGGATGCCGTCGTGCTCGGCGCGCCGGACGTGCCAGGGGCCGGCGATCAGCGAGACGAAGTACGTGGCCAGCGGCGCCGTCGGGGCGAACTCCCAGCGCCCGGGGCGCGGCGTGGCAGCGAGCAGGCCGTTGGCCGCGACGACCCAGTGCGGCGGGGCGGTGACCGACAGAGTGACCGGGGCCTTCAGGTCGGGCTGGTCGAAGGCGGCGAAGAGGCGCTGCGCGTTGTCGAGGAAGGACATCGCGTAGAGATAGGTCTCGCCGTCGGCGGGGTCGACGAAGCGGTGCATCCCCTCGCCGGTGTTCGAGTACGCCATCTCGGCGGCGACGGTGAGCGTGTTCTCCTCGGCCAGCCCGGTCAGCGGCAGCCGGTTGTCGTCCAGCGTGGACGGGTCGACGTCGCGGTCGTTGAGGCGTACCGCCAGCAGTTTCGCGGGCTGGACCTCGACGAAGGTCGCCGCGCCGGGGACCGCCCGGAAGCGGATGGCGACGTCGGAGCGGAACCGCCCGCCGTCGCCGGTCAGGTCCAGGTCCACCTGATATGACTCGACGGTGATCGCCGCGCCACGCGCGGTCGCCTCTACACGGGTCAGGCTCGGCATCCGCTTATCCTGCCCGATGGGGAACCGTACGTGTCTCCCCCATGACCCGTGGCACTGGAGGACTGAACGATGGCTACGCACCCCAAGGGTGACTTCGACCTCTCCCGGGCGGTCTGGCAGCGGGCCGAGGGCGACACCTCCGAGAGCGCCGTCGAGGTCGCCTTCGTCGACGACCTGATCGGGATGCGCAACTCCGCCGAGCCTGACGGCCCCGTCCTGGTCTTCACCCAGGCCGAGTGGGACGCCTTCGTCGCCGGCGCCCAGGACGGCGAGTTCGACCTGGACTGAGGGCGACGCCCGTCCCGCGCGGACGCGCGCGGGACGGACTGCCCGTCGGTCAGCTGGCGGTGCAGGACAGGGGCGGTACGGCGTTGGTGCCGCTCCACGAACCGAGGAAGCCGAAGGTCGTGGCGGCGCCCGCGCCGAGACTGCCGTTGTAGCTCACGTTGCGGGCGGTGACGGCGGATCCGCTGGTGGCGACCGTCGCGTTCCATGCCTGGGTGACGGCCTGGCCGGAGGCGAGGGTCCACGTGACGGTCCAGCCGCTGATCGCCGAGTCTCCGGCGGTGACCCGGATCTCGCCCTGGAAGCCGCCCGCCCACTGGCCCACCACCCGGTAGTCGGCGGCGCACGCCTTGCCGCCGCCGGTCGGGGTGGGGGTGGGTGATTTCGTCGGGGTGGGGATGGGCGAGGGCGTCCCGGTCGGCCCGCCGCCGAAGATCGTGGCCTCGCTGGCGGTGGCCTTGATGCCGTTGGCGCCGTTGAAGATCCGCTGGCCCCAGGTGGTGAGCCGCGCGGGATCGAAGTCGGTGGCCATGTCCAGGATCGGGTCGGTGTTGCCGCTCCACGACCAGGCGAGGTAGCCCAGGCCACGCGCCTGCGCCTCGGCCAGGATCGTCTCGTGGTCGACCTCGTTGGCGTTGAACCGCCAGCCGAACTCGCCGATCACCAGCGGCCAGCCGTTGGCCTCGAACCGGTCCAGGTAGTCGGTGATGGCCGCGGCCGTGTGGAACACCGCGTACATGTGGATGGAGAGCACGGTGTTGTGCCGGCTGTCGGCGTCCAGGATCGTCTGCGCGTTGTCCCGCATGACGAACTGCCAGTCCTGGCCCCAGTTCGGCGCGTCGACCATGAGCAGGTGCGCGAAGCCGTTGGCCCGCATCTTCGTGATCGCGGCGGTGGTCGCGGCGGTCCACTGGCCGGCGTCCACGTTGCCGATCGGCTCGTTGCCGATGTTGATGACGACGTAGCCCTCCTGGCCGACCAGCGCGCCCTTCTGGCTGATCCAGTAGTCGACGGCCTCGTCGAGCGACGCGGCGGCACCCTCCTCGCCGTAGCCGGTGGTGTCGTGGACCTCCAGGACGCAGATCAGCCGGTTCTGCTTGCACAACGAGACCACGTTCGGAACGTCGGTGGACGGACCCCACCGCTTGCCGCTGCCCAGCACCACCCGGACGGTGTTGGCGCCGAGCGCCTTGACGTCGGCGAACGAGTCGGTCCGGCCCGTGTACCAGACGTGGGGATGGTTGACGCCCCGCATGACGAACGGCTGGCCGTTCGCCTCGACGATGGTGCGCCCTTCGACGTGCAGTCCCACGGCCGCGTCCGCCGGCTTGACGAACACCAGGACGGACGCGACGACGACCAGGAACGCGGCGCCGAGGGTGAGAAGCCTTCTCTTCATTGCCTACCTCGGGGTGAGGCCCCGACGGATCGGGGCGCAGGCACGCCTGCCCTGGCGCACGCCCGTGGGGTGCGCGGCGCGCTCGTGACGAGTGCGACGTACGGGTGCGAGGCCGGCCCGGCTCGGCAACGGTGCCAAGCTACTCGCGCCCGGACGGGCAGCGCAATAGGGGTCTGTCGATGCCGAGGGTCAGTCGCCGTCGCCCCAGCCCAGCCCGCCCGGCCCCGGGGCGTGGTGGAAGCCGGGATGGCCGGCCACGTCGGCGCAGCGCTCGCCGTCCGGGCCGGACGCGCCGCAGAACAGCCGCTCGGCGCGCTGCCAGGCGTCGGCCGGCGACAGCGCCGACGCGCCCAGGGCCACCTCGGGGCGCAGCAGGCTCAGCGCCTCCGCGTAGCCGACGGCCAACTCCCGGGCCGACGCCAGGTCGGGGGCGGTGAAGCCGAGGTGCACCGTGAAGAACCGGTCGGGCCGGGCCGAGCGGCGGGACGACGTGATCAACGACGTGCCGGCGACCTCCCGAGCCGTGCCGAGCGCCCCCAGGGCCTGCCGTTGCCGCCAGTGCGCCGGCCTGTTGTCACGCATGCGTCCTCCCCGTGGCGATCGTGGGCGGGCCCCTCCTCCGGTGGACCGCCCGCGTTCCGTCGCGGCCGCCGCCGGCGGGATGCCGGCGGCGGCCCGGCGGACCGCTCCCCCGAGGAAACCAGCTTTCCGCGGCCCTGGGAGGGGCCAGCGGACGTCGTCGCCCGCTGGCCCCTCCCCCCGCGCGTCTCCGCCCCCGGCCCGGGACCGACCCGGGTCCGAGATTCAGCCGCGCCGGCCTGGGTAGACGCAGAGGCACGGACAGAACCCGGCCGGCAACGGCCGCCACCCCGGTCAGGAGGCCCGATGGCGACCATCCCGACGGAGCGCAGCCCCGACAGTTCGGTGGCGTTCCTGCGTGACGGCTACCGTTTCGTCGGCCGGCGCTGCGACCGGCACGGCACCGACATCTTCCAGGCCCGGCTGCTGCTGGAGCCCACCATCTGCCTGCGCGGCCGGCCGGCGGCGGAGCTCTTCTACGACACCGAACGCTTCGTCCGGGCGGGCGCGATGCCGAAGCGGGCGCAGCGCACCCTGACCGGCCGCGGCGGCGTGCAGGGCCTCGACGGGGCGGAGCACGCCGACCGGAAGGCCATGTTCATGTCGATCATGACGCCGACCGCGGTCCGACACCTCGCGCAGCTCTTCGACGACGAGTGGCGGGCCCGCGTGCCGTACTGGGAGTCGGGCGCGCCGGTGGTGCTGTACGACGAGGTCGGCCGGATGCTGACCCGCGCGGTCTGCGCCTGGGCCGGCGTGCCGCTCGCGGACTCCGAGGTGGACCGGCGTACCGCCGAGCTGCACGCGATGATCGAGGGGCCGGCGGCGCTCGGCCCCCGGCACTGGCGTGGCCTGTGGGGCCGGCGGCGGGGCGAACGCTGGGTCGGCCGGCTCGTCGACCGGGTGCGCGCCGGCACGCTCCCGGCCCCTGACGGCAGCGCGCTGCGGGTCATCGCCGAGCACCGCGACGCCCACGGCCGGCTGCTCCCCCGCCGGATCGCGGCCGTCGAACTGCTCAACGTGCTGCGCCCCACGGTCGCCGTCGACCGCTTCGTCGTCTTCGCCGCGCTGGCCCTGCACGATCACCCGGCCTGGCGGCAGCGGGTCCGCGAGAGCGACGAGGCCGCCGAGAACTTCGTGCAGGAGGTACGCCGCTACTACCCGTTCTTCCCGGTGGCCGCCGCCCGGGTCCGCCGCTCGTTCGACTGGCAGGGCTACCACTTCCCGCGCGGCCGGCGGGTGCTGCTCGACCTGTACGGCACCAACCACCACCGGGCGCTCTGGCCCGAACCGGAGCGGTTCCGGCCGGAGCGCTTCACCGGTTGGCGGGGCGACCCGTTCGCCCTCGTCCCGCAGGGCGGCGGCGAGCACCTGACCGGTCACCGCTGCGCCGGGGAGTGGATCACGATCGAGCTGATGAAGCGGGCGGTGACGAACCTGACCACGACGATGCGGTACGACGTGCCGCCGCAGGACCTGGCGCTGAGCCTGCGCCGGATGCCGGCGCTGCCGCCGAGCGGGTTCGTGGTCACCAACGTCCGCCGCACGGCCTGAACACGGCACCGCCCCGGGGACCTCGTCGACCCCGGGGCGGTGCGGTCGTGGCGCGCTCAGGCCGGGTGCAGGACGGTACGCAGGCAGCCGTCCTCCTTCTTCTCGAACATCTCGTAGCCCCGCGCGCCCTGCTCCAGCGGCATCGGGTGGGTGGCCAGGTAGCCGGGATCGATCTCGCCGGCCGCGATCCGGTCCAGCAGCATCGGGATGTAGCGCTGGGCGTGCATCTGTCCCATCCGCAGCACCAGCGCCTTGTTCATCGCCGCGCCCAGCGGGAACTTGTCCACCAGGCCGCCGTAGACGCCGACGATGCTCACCGTGCCGCCCTTGCGGCAGGCCATGATCGCCTGTCGTACCGAGGTGGGGCGGTCGGTCTGCAGCCGGGCGGTCTGCTTCGCCTTGTCGTACGCGTACACCGGCCCGACGTCGTGCGACTCCATGCCGACCGCCTCGATGCACGCGTCCGGTCCCCGGCCGGCGGTCATCTCCCGCAGCGCCTCCAGCACGTCGGTCTCGGCGTAGTTGACCGTCTCCACGCCGAGCCGGTCGGCGGCGGTGGCGAGCCGCTCCGGCAGCCGGTCGATCACGATCACCCGCTCGGCGCCCAGGAGTTGCGCGGACCGGGCCGCCATCTGGCCGACCCCGCCGGCGCCCCACACCGCGACCACCTCGCCGCCCTTCAGCGCGCAGAAGTCGGCGGCCATCCAGCCGGTGGGCATCGCGTCGGAGGCGAACACCACCGAGTCGTCGGGCACCCCGTCGGGGACCTTGAACGCCCCGACGTCGCCGAACGGCACCCGGATGTACTCGGCGTGGCTGCCGGAGTAGCCCCCGGCGGCGTGCGAGTAGCCGAGGATGCCCGCCGGCGAGTGGCCCCAGAGCTTCTCGGTGAAGACCGGCTGCGGGTTGGAGTTGTCGCAGAGCGAGTACTGCTCGGTGCGGCAGTACCAGCAGCCGCCGCAGGCCACCACGGAGCCGACCACGACGCGGTCGCCCACGCGCAGCCGCCGCACGCCCGGGCCGGTCTCCACGACCTCGCCCATGAACTCGTGGCCGAGGACGTCACCCTCCCGCATCGCCGGCAGGAAGCCGTTGATCAGGTGCAGGTCGGAGCCGCAGACGCTGCTGGCGCCGACCTTGACGACGACGTCGCCCTCGGCGCGGATCCGCGGCTCCGGCACGTCGCGTACGGCCAGCTTGCCGACGCCTTCCCAGCAGAGCGCCCTCACGCCCGTCCTCCCGTCGTCAGCCTGTCGCGGACCTTGTCGGTCGCCTTCTCCTGCGCCGGTCCGCGCCCGGACGGGTCGCGCCGGGTGTCGATCACCTGGCCGCACTCCACCAGCGCCTTCACCCGGCGCAGCGCGTCGCGCAGCGCCAGGTCCGGATCGTCGCCGCCGACCAGGCCGAACGCCCGGCGCAGCGGCCCGGAGCGCCACCGCAGCTCGGCGCGGACCTCCGTGCCCCGGTCCCGGGGCGCCGGCGTCAGCTGGACGGTGCCCTCCTGCTCGGGCCCGTCGGTGACCCGCCAGCGCAGCCGCCCGGGGCCCTCGACCGTGATCTCGGCCCGCCACTCGGTGCCCCCGCCGGCCGGGTCCCGCGCCACGCAGCGCCACCGGTCGTCGTCGAGCTGCTCCAGGGTCGCCCACTCGGCCAGCGCCCGGTCCAGCCGCTCCCGGTCGGTCCAGAAGCCGATCACCGCCTCCGCCCGCCGGTCGATCGTCACCCCGCGCCGCACCACGTACCAGCCGTCGCGGCGCTCCGGCTGGTGCCGGCGTCGTCGACGGGCCACCGCCCGACCGACGCCGACCACGATCACCGTGGTGGCACCGAGCAGCGCCCACCTCGTTCCGTTGCTGGTCATCACGTCTCCTCCACCCGGGCGCCCGGGGATGGACCACCCGCACCGGTTGCGCTACCCGGGACCGCCCGACCGAAACGACGCACCGGTTTGGCCCGCGGATAACCGGGCACCTGCTGCGGGCACCCACCACCACCGGGAGGCACCGTGTCCTTCGACGCCAGCGAGTACGGCCGGCACGTCGCGGAGGTCTACGACGAGACGTACGCGCACCTGACACCGGACGCGGCGGTGGAGCGGCTCGCCGCGCTGGCCGACGGCGGCCCGGTCTGCGAGTTCGGCATCGGCACCGGCCGGCTCGCCCTGCCGCTGGTCGCCCGGGGGCTGACCGTGACCGGCGTCGAGGGCTCCCCGGAGATGGCCGCCGGGCTGCGCGCCAAGCCGGGCGGGGACGCCGTCGAGGTGGCCGTCGGCGACTTCGCCGAGATCCGGGTGCCCGGCGAGTTCGCCCTGGTGGTGCTCGCGTTCAACACGATCTTCGCGCTGCCGGACCAGGCCGCGCAGGTGGCCTGCTTCCGCAACGCCGCCGCCCACCTGCGCCCCGGCGGACGGTTCGTCGTCGAGGCGTGGGTGCCCGACCCGGGTGCCTTCCGCGCGGGCGGCGCGCTGCGGCCGGTGCGGGTGGCGGAGGACGTGGTGCTGCTGGAGGCGGCCCTGCTGCACCCCGCCGAGCAGCGGATGACCACCACGAAGGTCCGGCTCAGCAACGCCGGGGTGCACCTGCTGCCGGCCAACCACCGCTACGCCTGGCCGGCGGAGCTGGACCTGATGGCCGAGCTGGCCGGCATGCGCCGCGAGCACCGGTGGGAGGACTGGACCGGCCGGCCGTTCACCGACCAGAGCCGCGAGCACGTCTCCGTCTACCGCCGCCCGGAGCAGGCGTGAGCGCCCCGGCCCGCCCGGCCGGCGCCGCTCCCGACAGCGACCGCCACGGCACCATCGCGCCGCCCGCGGGGGGCGTCGGGCGCCGGCTTCCCGTCGCGTACGTCCTGCCGCTGCGCTGGACCGACGACGCCGACCTGGCCGGGCTGACGGCGTACCTGCGCTGGCTGGGCACCCTGGTCGACGTGACCGTGGTCGACGGGTCGCCCCCGCAGCTGTTCGCCCGGCACGGCGAGGCCTGGCGCGGCCTGGTCCGGCACCTGCGGCCGGATCCCGCCCTGAGCGGCGTCAACGGCAAGGTGACCGGGGTGCTCACCGGCGTCGGCGCGGCCCGGCACGAGCACGTGGTCATCGCCGACGACGACGTCCGGTACGACGAGGCGGGGCTGCGCGCCGTGCACCGGCTGCTCGACCGGGTGGACCTGGTCCGGCCGCAGAACTACTTCGACCCGCTGCCCTGGCACGCGTGGTGGGACACCGGGCGCACCCTGCTCAACCGGGCGCTCGGCGCCGACTACCCCGGCACCCTGGCGGTACGCCGGAGCACCTTCCTCGCCATGGGCGGGTACGACCCGGACGTGCTCTTCGAGAACCTGGAGCTGATCCGCACCGTGCGCGCGTACGGGGGGACCGAGGCGGCACCCGCCTGGCTGCACGTACGCCGGCTGCCGCCGGACACCGCCCACTTCCTGGGCCAGCGGGTCCGTCAGGCGTACGACGACCTGGCCCAGCCGGTCCGCCTGGTGGCCTCGCTCGCGGTCCTGCCGGCGCTGGCGGCGGCGGTCGCGGCCCGGCGACCGGGGCTGCTGCTCGGGGCGGCCGTGACCACGGTGGGGCTCGCCGAGGCGGGCCGCCGCAGGGGCGGGGGCACGGCGGTCTTCCCGCCGGCGACCGCCCTGGCGGCCCCGTTCTGGGTGCTGGAGCGCGGCGTGTGCGGCTGGCTCGCCGTCGGCCGGCGCCTGCTCTTCGGCGGGGTCCGCTACGCCGGTGGCCGGGTGCGTCGCGCCGCCCACTTCGAGCGCACCCTCCGCCGCCACCGCCGCTGACACGCCCCCGCTCCCGCGGCGGGGACCCGGCCGGGACGCACACGACAGCTCGCGGCCACTGTCCGGAGAACGCTCCGGGAGTGGCCGCGAGCTGCGGCGTACGGTGACCGGCTGGTCAGTACCGCACCTGTTCGCGGGACTGCTGCGCCTGGTCCTTCACGTCGTACGCGGCGGACCGGGTGTCGTCCTTGACGGCGTGCACCGCGTCCTGGGCGGTGGAGCGGACGGACTGGGTGGCGTGCTGCGCCGGCTCGCGCAGCTCCTCCTTCAGCTCGTTGGCGACCTCGCCCAGCTTCTCCTTCACCACCCCGGCGTGCTCGCCGGCCTTCTCCTTGACCTGCGACGCCACCTGCTGCTCGCGGCGGGTGGCCGGGATCAGCGAGGAGGCGAGCCAGCCGACGCCGAAGGCGATCAGGCCGGCGGCCAGCGGGTTGCCCTCGGACTTCTGCCGGATCACCTGCGGCGCGCGCTGCGCGGCGTCGCCGACCGTCGAGGCGGCCGAGTGCGCCTTGTCGCTCACGGTCGAGGCGGCCGAGTGGGCCTTGTCGCTCACGGTGGACGCCGCCGAGGAGGCGTGGCCGCCCGCCACGTGGGCGCCGTGCTTGGTGCTGTGACCCAGGTCGGAAGCCGTTCCCATCACCTTGTCCCTCACATTCTGCAGTGCGTTGCGGGCCCGCTGCTTGCGGTCGTCGACGATGCGGGCGGGGCTGACCTTGTACGCCAGCGCGTCCACGTCGGAGCTCAGGTTGCTCCGGGTGGCTTCGATCTCCCGGCGGATCTGGTCCGGGTCGGTGCTCATCGGGTGACCTCCTGCGGGTGGGGCTTGAGCGCGTCGGGGATCCGCTGCACGCTGTCGTTGGTCTGCTTGAGGCCGCGAATCTGCTCGGCGTTCTTC
Source organism: Micromonospora sp. NPDC023644 (assembly GCF_040640115.1). NCBI lineage: Bacteria > Bacillati > Actinomycetota > Actinomycetes > Micromonosporales > Micromonosporaceae > Micromonospora > Micromonospora sp. NPDC023644. The sequence continues at coordinate 10,617 of NZ_JBFABA010000059.1, forward strand.
TTGGCCTTGGAGTAGAGGACCGCGGCGATCGCGCCCCAGATGACGGCCACGATCAGCGCCGCCCAGCCGGCGTCCATCACGTTGGACAGCCCGGCCCAGAGGGCCAGCGAGAGGAAGAGGGCCACCATGTAGCCGCCGAAGCCGGCGCCGCCGAAGAAGCCGGCGGTCTTGCCCGCCTTCTTGCCCTCCTGGCGGATCTCGGCCTTGGCCAGCTCGACCTCCTGCCGCATCAGGGTGGACAGGTCGGTGGTGACCTGGCGCATCAGCTCACCGATCGAGCTGCCCCTGACCTCGTCCGCGTCGTGGGGGTGGTAACCGGAGTCGAGCCCCGCCCCCTGCGTCGGCATGCTCATGCCGCCGCCTCCCTTCGGATGATTCGTAGGCTCACGGACGGGTGGTCCCGCTCGACGGCACGCCCGGCAGCGGGTCGGTCTGGCTCACCGGCGGCAGCGGCTGGCCGACGCCACCTGCGGGGTCGGCGTAGCTGGTGGTGGTCTGCGGGTCGACGTACGCGCCCGGGGTCGGGTCGAGGTAGCCGCCCGGCGGCACGGCGTCCGGCACGGCGCGCGGGGCCGGCGGGGTCGGGATGACCGCGGTCCGGTCCGGGTCGTAGCCCGCGCCCGAGTCGTAGCCCGGGTAGCCGTTGCCGCTCTGGCCGTCACCGGCGGCGGAGATGTTCTTGGTCAGCCGGCCGGCGAGCACACCCAGCACGGCGGCGCCGACCAGGAAGGTGCCCGGGTTGCGGCGGGCGTAGTCGCGGACCTCGGCGATGAGGTCGCCGGGCTCGCGCTGCTCCAGCCAGCCGGCCACGCCGTGCACCCGGTCGGCGGCCTGGCGGGCGATCTCGCTCACCGGTCCGGCCTGACCGCCCTGCTCGGCCATCGAGCGCATCTCGTCGGCCAGCGAGCGGAGCCCGCCAGCGGCACGCCGCTGCTGCTCGCCGGCCTGGCCGGCGACCTGGGTGCGGGCCTCGCCGAAGAGGTTGCGCGCCTGGAGCTTCGCCTCGCCGACGACCTCCCGGCCCTGCTGCTTGGCCGTCTCGGCGACGGCGCCACCGGCGTGCTTGGCCTCCGAGCCGACCTGACGGGCCTGCTCGCGGACGCCGCTGCCGTTGCTCGACTCCTGCCCGTACGTGGAAGTCGTGGGTGACAGATCGTAGGTCATGATTTCCCTTCCGCTCGGAAAGTCTCCGCGGGTTGTGCTGGGGGGATGCGTCGGCCGTTCCTGCCGTCGCATCTCTTGACCTACCCTGCGTCGCCGGTTCCATACCTCCTTCGTGACTTCTCCTGCGCCCCGCCGCCCACGGTCTACAAAATGGAGGATCGTCGGGTCGGGTGGCGCCGTCGTCGCTCACAGTGACGGACGTCCCCCACAGCCGGCGCCGCGGGCAGGGCGTTCCGCGGGTCCACGGAGGTGAAGCGATGGCACGACACGCACGCGGCGGCCCGCCGGGTCCGAAGCCGAGGGTGCAGCTCGCCGCCGCGGCCGCGGCCGGGGTCTTCACCCTGATCGGGGTGCTCGGGTTCATCCCCGGCATCACCACCGGCTACGACGACATGACGTTCGCCGGCCACCACTCCGAGGCCCGGTTGCTCGGCCTGTTCCAGGTGTCGATCCTGCACAACGCGCTGCACCTGGGTTTCGGACTGGCCGGCCTGCTGCTGGCCCGCAGCGTCGCCGGGGCCCGGGTCTTCCTCGCCGGCGGCGGCGCCCTCTACCTCGGCCTGTGGCTGTACGGCTTCGCGATCGACCGGGAGAGCGCGGCGAACTTCATTCCGGTCAACGACGCCGACAACTGGCTGCACCTGGTCCTCGGCTTCGGCATGCTCGCCTTCGGGCTGCTGCTCTCCAACCAGGTGGGCACGGGCACCCGGCTGGACGACCCCTTCGACCGCCCCTGACCGCCGCACCATCGCGGCGTTTGCCTGGCGGACCGTCCGGGCAGGGAGATCGGAGGTCCGTCGACGAGGAGGTCCACATGCCGAAACGGCTGCGTGACAACGCGCTGACCCTGGCGATGTTCAGCGCGTTCCTCGTCTTCCTCGCGCTGCAGAGCGTGTTCGGCTGGCAGACGCACAACCAGGAGCTGGCCGAGTTCGGGGCCGCGCCGACCAGCTGGCCGGCGTACCTGCGCAGCGGGCACTTCATCGAGTCGGTCTTCGAGAACTGGGAGTCGGAGTTCCTCCAGATGGGCGGCTACGTCCTGCTCACCGCCTACCTGGTGCAGCGCGGCTCGGCGGAGTCGAAGCCGGTGGGGCAGACCGACCGGCCCGAGGACGACGAGCGGCGGGCCACCCCGGACTCCCCCTGGCCGGTACGCGTCGGCGGACTGCCCCTGGTCGTCTACCGCAACAGCCTCTCCATCGCGCTGCTGCTGATCTTCGCCGGCTCGTTCGTCGGCCACCTGCTCGGCGGGACCGCCGACTACAACGAGCAGCAGGCGCTGCAGAGCGGCGCGCCGCCGATCGGCGTGTGGGAGTTCCTCGGCACGAGCGAGTTCTGGTTCCAGTCGATGCAGAACTGGCAGAGCGAGTTCCTCGCGGTCGGCACGCTGATCGTGCTCAGCATCTTCCTCCGTCAGCACGCGTCGCCGGAGTCGAAGCCGGTCACCGCCGCGCACGCGCACACCGGCGACTGACCGACCGGCCACCGCCGGGCCCGGCCGCCGTCAGGCCGGCACGCGCAGCCGCTTGGCGAAGCAGACGCTGTACGGGTTGGCGACGTACTCGCCGTAGACCGGGATCGGCTCGTACCCGCTGGAGGTGTAGAGCCCGATCGCGGCCGGCAGGTACGTGCCGGTCTCCAGGCACACCACCGCGTGCCCCTGCTGGAAGGCCAGCTCCTCCAGGGCGGTCAGCAGCTGCCTCGCGACGCCCCGCCCCCGGTACGCCGGGCGGACGTACATCCGCTTCACCTCGCCGGTGTCGGCGTCGAGCGCCTGGATCCCGCCGCAGGCGACCGCCCGCCCGTCGGCGACCACCACCAGGTAGCGGATGTCGTCGTGGGTGACGGTCGCCTGGCCGTCCAGCCCGCCGTCGGCCGCCCGCAGCTCGCGCTGCTGGGCGGTGACCAGGGCGTCGATCTCGGGATCGGTGGCGGGGCGTGACTCGATCAGCATCAGGCCACGCTAGGTGGCGGGGATTTCTGGCAGGTTTCCGGCAGTCGACCCGCTCACGGAGCGCGACGAGCTATTCGGCGTCGCCCTCGGCTGCGGCGCGGGACGGGTCGAGCCCGTGGGACGGGCCCACCCGGTCGGCCGGGCCGGCGTCCCGGGCCGGGCCGGCCCCGTCGAAGCCGTCCCCGTCCGACAGGTCGACGTCGTCCGAGACGTCGGCGTCGGTGCCCTCGAACTCGTCCTCCGGCCGCTGCCGACGGGCCTTGCGGGCCGCCAGCCGCTCCGCGGCCGACGCCCGGGTGGACTTCTCCTCCAGCCGGACGTCGGTGCCCCGGTTGCCGGGGATGAAGTCGGCCCCGGCGTAGAGGGTCGGCTGCCAGTCGAACTCGCGCTCGCCGATCCGGACCAGGTCGCCCGGCTCCGCACCGGCCTTGCCCAGCTTCTCCTCGACGCCGAGGCGGGCCAGCCGGTCGGCCAGGTAGCCGACGGCCTCGTCGTTGTCGAAGTTCGTCTGCCGCACCCACCGCTCGGGCCGGACGCCGCGCACGACCCAGGCGCCGTCCGGCGCGGCCTCGATGGTGAAGCCGGCGTCGTCGACCGCCTGGGGCCGGATCACGATCCGGGTCGCCTCGGCCGGCGGGGCGGCCCTGCGGCCCTGCTCCACCAGCTCCGCCATGGCGTACATGAGCTCCTTGAGCCCCTCCCGGGTCGCCGCGGAGACCTCGAACACCCGGAAACCGCGCTCCTCCAGGTCGGGGCGGACGATCTCGGCCAGGTCCCGGCCGTCGGGCACGTCGATCTTGTTGAGCGCCACCAGCCGGGGGCGGTCGGCCAGGCCGCCGTACTCGGTCAGCTCGGCCTCGATGGTGTCGATGTCGGCGACCGGGTCCCGGCCCGGCTCCAGGGTGGCGGTGTCGATGACGTGCACCAGCACCGCACAGCGCTCGATGTGCCGGAGGAACTCCAGGCCGAGGCCCTTGCCGGTGGCCGCCCCCGGGATCAGGCCGGGCACGTCGGCGACGGTGAAGGTGTGGTTGTCCAGCCGGACCACGCCCAGGTTGGGCACCAGGGTGGTGAACGGGTAGTCGGCGATCTTCGGCTTGGCGGCGGAGATCACCGAGATCAGCGACGACTTGCCGGCCGACGGGAAGCCCACCAGCCCGACGTCGGCGACGCTCTTGAGCTCCAGCACCACGTCGAGCTGCTCGCCGGGCTCGCCCAGCTCGGCGAAGCCGGGGGCCTTGCGCCGGGCGTTGGCCAGCGACGCGTTGCCCCGCCCGCCGCGCCCGCCCCGGGCCACCTCGAAGGTCGTGCCGGCGCCGACCATGTCGGCCAGGACCGTGCCGTCGGAGGCCTGCACCACCGTGCCGTTCGGCACCTTGAGCACGAGGTTGCGGCCGTTCGCGCCGTCGCGGTTCGACCCGGCGCCACCCTTGCCGTTCTCGGCCTTCACGTGCGGGCGGAAGTGGAAGTCCAGCAGTGTCGTCACCTGCGGGTCGACCACCAGGGACACGCTGCCGCCGTGCCCGCCGTTGCCGCCGTCGGGGCCGCCGAACGGCTTGAACTTCTCCCGGTGGATCGAGACACAACCGTGCCCGCCATCGCCGGCCTGCAGGTGCAGGACGACCCGGTCAACGAACGTCGCCACGGACGTCAATCCTTCCAGCGAGGTTCACGCCCCGCACGAAAAAAGCGAAGCGGGCCGGGACACGAGGTCCGCGGCCCGCAACGCCTTCGAACTACTGCTGCGGCACGATGCTGACGGTCTTGCGACCGCGCTTGGTGCCGAACTGGACCGAACCGGCGGCCAGCGCGAAGAGCGTGTCGTCTCCGCCGCGGCCGACCAGGTCACCGGGGTGGAACTTGGTGCCACGCTGACGGATGAGGATCTCACCCGCGCTGACGACCTGACCACCGAAGCGCTTCACGCCGAGCCGCTGCGCCGCGGAGTCACGGCCGTTGCGCGAGCTGGACGCACCCTTTTTGTGAGCCATCTGAGGACGACCTACTTCCCGCTGGAGATGCCGGTCACCTTGACCTGGGTCAACGGCTGGCGGTGACCCTGGCGCTTGTGGTAGCCGGTCTTGTTCTTGAACTTGTGGATCCGGATCTTCGGGCCCTTGGTGTGCGCGGCGATCTCGCCGGACACCGCGACCTTGGCAAGCTTCGCCGCGTCGGTCACCAGGTCGTCACCGTCGACGAGGAGCACCGCGGTGAGCTTCACCGCGTCGCCGGGGGCACCGACGAGCTTCTCGACCTCGATCACGTCGCCCTCGGCGACCTTGTACTGCTTGCCGCCGGTCTTGACGATCGCGTACATCGGAGGCGGACTCCCTGTCGTTGAGGCTGCTGGCGGGTGTTCCCGCGGCGGCTCGCCGGGTAGCAGAGGCACGGCGGCGCGGGCACGCGAGAACTCGGTACACCAAAGTGCACCGCAGGCCAGCGTACGCCATCGGAGGGCCGACGCCCAAACCGGGCCCCGCCGGTCAGCGGGCGCAGAGCTGGTCGAGGCGCTGGCGGAGCCGGTCGAGCTCGGTCTCGTCGATCGAGTCGACGTCGGTGCCCAGCGTGCCGACCTCCGCCGCCATGTCCGCGAGGAGCGTCTTGAGCTGCGCGTCCTCGGCCCGGGTCGACTCGTGCCGCAGCGTGCTGCGCCAGTCGGTCAGCGCGGTGGAGATGCGGTCGCGGGCGGTCCGGGCCGCCGTGGCGTCGTTCGCCCCGACCGCCGCGACCATCTTGCCGAGTTCCTCGACGTACGTCCGCACGGCGGTCTCGCCGGCGCGCTGTGCCGCGGCACACACCTCGGGCGCGTTGCCCCCGGCCGCCCCGCTGCCGGCCCCCGGCCCGGCGCCCGTCGCCCCGCCACCGGGCCCGCCCGACGCGACGCCGCCGATCGGGGCGCCGCCGGGCGGGCCGGCTCGCTCCGGCCGCTCGGCCGCGCACCCGGCGCCGGCGAACAGGACAGCGGTGAGCGCGGTGACGGCGAGCAGAGGGCGCATCGTTCTTCTCCTGACCGCAGGCGGCCGATCGTGGCCGGGGATCGACCATACGACAGGGCCCCTCCCGCCGGACATCGCCGGGGAAGGGGCCCTGCCACACGTCGGGCCGGTCAGCCGGTCACGGCCGGGTGCGCCGCCGCGCGCCGCTGCGGCGGGACCGGCGCCGGCCGGCACCGCCCTCCGACTCGTCGCCGTCGGCGTCCGAGAGCGCGTCCGGGTCGTCCGGGGCGGCCAGCCGGGCCGACTCGCCCGTCTGGCTGTCGGCGACCTCACCGGCGGCGGCCGTGTCCGCCTCGTAGCGGGACAGGTCGTAGCCCATGGTGTCGTGGTACTCGGTCTCCGGGCCGGCGTCGACGTGGGCGTCGGTCTCGACGACCTCGGCCACGGTGCGCTCGGCCGGCGCGCTCTTGCGCGCCCGCCGCCGGGAGGAGCCGGCGCCCTGCTCCGCCGCCGCCGGGGCGGCCACGGCCGAGGCGACCGCCTTGACCTTCTCCCCCGCGCCGTTGCCGGAACGCGGCTTCTCCGGCACCGGCTCGGTGTGCATGATCAGGCCCCGGCCCTTGCAGCACTCGCAGGTCTCGCTGAACGCCTCCAGCAGGCCCGCGCCGATCCGCTTGCGGGTCATCTGCACCAGCCCGAGCGAGGTGATCTCGGTGACCTGGTGCTTGGTGCGGTCCCGGCCCAGGCACTCCGTCAGCCGGCGCAGCACCAGCTCGCGGTTGGACTCCAGCACCATGTCGATGAAGTCGATCACCACGATGCCGCCGAGGTCGCGCAGCCGGAGCTGGCGGACGATCTCCTCGGCCGCCTCCAGGTTGTTGCGGGTGACCGTCTCCTCCAGGTTGCCCCCGGAGCCGGTGTACTTGCCGGTGTTGACGTCGATGACCGTCATCGCCTCGGTCCGGTCGATCACCAGCGAACCGCCCGAGGGGAGGAAGACCTTGCGGTCCAGCCCCTTGATGATCTGCTCGTCGATCCGGTACTCGGCGAAGACGTCGGCGGTGCCGACGTGCCGGCGCAGCCGGGCGACCAGGTCGGGCGAGACGTGCGACAGGTACGACTCGACCATGTCGTACGACTGCTCGCCCTCGATCACCAGCTCGCGGAAGTCCTCGTTGAAGAGGTCCCGGACGACCCGGATCACCAGGTCGGGCTCCTCGTAGAGCAGCACCGGGGCGCCGCCCTCGGCCGCCTTGGCCTGGATGTCCTCCCACTGCGCCTGGAGCCGCTTGACGTCGCGCGCCAGCTCGTCCTCGCTGGCGCCCTCGGCGGCCGTCCGGACGATCACGCCCGCGCCGTCCGGCACCAGCTTCTTCAGCACGTCCCGCAGCCGCTTGCGCTCGGTGTCGGGCAGCTTGCGGCTGATGCCGGAGGCGTTGCCGTGGGGCACGTAGACGAGGTGCCGGCCGGAGAGCGCGATGTGGCTGGTCAGCCGGGCGCCCTTGTGACCGATCGGGTCCTTCGTGACCTGCACCAGCACCGAGTCGCCGGAGCGCAGCGCCTGCTCGATCGAGCGGGCGCGCCCCTCCAGGCCGCTGGTGTCCCAGTTCACCTCGCCGGCGTACAGGACGGCGTTGCGGCCGCGCCCGACGTCGACGAAGGCCGCCTCCATGCTGGGCAGGACGTTCTGCACCTTGCCGAGGTAGACGTTGCCGGCCATCGTGCCGGAGGAGTTGCGGGTGACGTAGTGCTCGACGAGCACCCCGTCCTCCAGGACGGCGATCTGGGTCCGGTCGCCGCGCTGGCGTACCGCCATCACCCGGTCGACGGCCTCCCGGCGGGCCAGGAACTCCGACTCGCTGAGGATCGGCGGCCGGGTACGACGCTGCTCGCGGCCGTCGCGGCGGCGCTGGCGCTTGGCCTCCAGCCGGGTGGAGCCGGAGACGCCCTGCACCTCGTCGACGGTCTTGCGCGGCTCGCGGATCTTGACGACGGTCGGCACGCCGTCGTCGGCGCCCGACTCGACGTCGCCGGCGCCCCGGCGGCGACGACGGCGACGGCGGCGGGTCAGCGCGTCGCCGCCCTCGGCCTCCTCGTCCTCGTCGCCCTCGGGCTCCTCCGCCTCCGACTCGGCCTGCGCGGCCTCCTCGGACTCGTCGTCCTCGGCGTCCTCCGCGCCGCCCTTGCCCCGGCCACGGCCGCGGCGGCCACGCCGGCGCCGGCGGCGGGCCGCGGCGCTCTCGTCCTCGTCCTCGTCTTCGTCCTCGGCGGCCTCCTCGGCCTCCTCGACCGCTTCCTCGGGCTCGACGACCTCGACCGCATCGACGTCGCGGCGGCCACGCCGGCGACGGCGCGCCGGCTCGGCAGGCTCCTCGGCGGCGGGCTCCTCCGGCTCGGGCTCCGGGGCCGGCGCCACGACCCGGGCGACCGGGACGTCCTCCGGCTGCGGGGCCATGAACAGGACGGTGGGCGCGGAGAGCGCGGCCCGCCGGCGGCGGGTGCGCGGCTCGGGCTCGACGACGGGCTCGGGCTCGACGACCGGCTCGGCCGCCTCGGTCGGCTCCTCCTCGGTCGGCTCCTCCTCGGTCGGCTCCTCCTCGGTCGGCTCCTCCTCGGCGGGCGGGGTGACCGCCACGCCCGGCGGCACCTCGCCGGAACGGCTCTCCGCGCCGCTGACGGCGGCGGGCGGGGCGGCGGCGCCGAAGCCGGTGCCGGCCTCCGGCTCGATGCCGGCGGCGGCCGGCGGCTGCGCGACCTCGGCGGGCGCGGCGACGTCGGTCGGGGTCTCCGCGGCCGGCTCGGCCGCGGCGGGGGCGGCCTTCTTCCGGCGGGTACGCGTCGCCTTGGCCGGCGGCGCGGCCGGCTCGGCGGGTGCCTGGTCCGCCGCGACCGGCGCCTCTCCGGCGGCCGGCGCGGCACCCTCGGTGGGCTGCCCGGTGGCCTCGGTGGGCTGCCCGGTGGCGTCCTCGGCGGCCTTCGCGGTGGTGGCCTTGCGGCGGCGGCGCGTCGCCTTCGGGGCGGCGTCGAGGTCGCCGGAGACGGGGGCGAACACCTCGGCCTGGGGCGCCTCGCCACTGCCCGGCACGGCCGCCGTCGACGCCTCGACCGGCACCTCGGTCTGCTCCGGCTGGTTCAGCGGCGTGGCGCGCCGCCGGGTGGTACGCCGCCGGGCCGGTGCGGCCGGGGCCTGCTCGGCCCCGCCGGTGCCGGCGTCGTTGGTACCGGCGCCGGCGGTCCCGGCGCCGGTGCCGGCGGTCCCGGCGTCGGTGCCGGCGGTCCCGGCGTCGGTGCCGGTCTCGGCGGCGTTCTCCGCCCCGGCGGCGTTCCCCGCCCCGGCGGAGTTCTCGACGGTGCTGGTGTCGGCGGTCTCGTCGGCCGGCTGTGAACCGGTCCGTTCGCCGCCCTCGGGCTCGTTCTCGAGCATGGACGTTCTCCAGTTCTGGCTGCCCCGGGCGCGGGTGAGCGCTGCCACGCAGGGTCGCCGCAAAAGTGTTTCCGCCGGGCGCGCACGGTGCGCGACCGCCGAAGTCTGCCTACCTGAACGCTGACCGACGGTCAGCGTTCACCGATGGTTGCCCCGTCGCGGTCCGCGTCCAACGGATCCGCGATCGCATCCTGCGCGGTCAGCGTGCCCTGTGCCAGCCGGATCACCCTCGGCGAGACCGGCGGCTCCAGGTCGGCCACCACGCGGAGGCCGGAAAGGACGTCATCGGGTCGCACGGAGGGGGTGACCTGCCGCACGACCAGTTCGAGTATCGCACACGGTACGGCCGGGGCCCCGGAAGGCGTCTCCGGCGACGCGATCACATCGATGCGGATCACCGCCGCCCGGGCGTCGAAGGTGCGCCGGCCCTGCTTGGTCATCCGCTCGACCAGCACCTCTTCGGCGGCCGTGAAGGCGGAAACCGCCCGTTGCAGGACGGCCGGGTCGACCTCGGGCAGCTCGATGCGCCAGTGCGACGCCTCGATCCGGTCGGCAAGACTTCCGCCGGTGGCCACCACGGCGTCGAGCACGTCGAGCCCCGGCGAGAGGGCGGCGTCCAGGGCGGCGCGCAGCTCCGCCGGGTCGACCTGCTCGCGGAGGCCGATCTCCAGGTACTCGGCCTCGCTCGCCACGCCCGTCGGGGCCGCGCTGGCGTACGAGATCTTCGGGTGCGGGGTGAAGCCCTGGGAGAAGGCGATCGGCACGCCCGCCCGGCGCAGCGCCCGCTCGAACGCCCGGGCGAAGTCCCGGTGCGAGGTGAAGCGCAGCGGGCCGCGCTTGGCGTACCGGATCCGGACCCGCTGCACGACGGGTGCCTGGCCGCCCTCTGGCTGTGGTTTCCTACTGATCGTCGTGCTCCTCGTGTCGGAACCGGTTGATCGTGACGGCACTGCTCGCGACTCGCGTGCCGCTGACGATAGCCACATGATCAACCCGACGCACGGCGGGCGGCGCACCGGGCGCCACCCGCCGGCGGCGGGGCTACTGCTGGGCGCCGGTGGGGAGCTTCAGACCGTTGATCGGGGTGAGCGGGAGGAGCTTCTTCCCGGTCGGGCCGATCTGGATCTCGGTGTCCATCGACGGGCAGACGCCGCAGTCGAAGCACGGGGTCCACCGGCAGTCGTCCTGCTCGTACTCGCTGAGCGCGTCCTGCCAGTCCTGCCAGAGCCAGTCCTTGTCCAGGCCCGAGTCCAGGTGGTCCCAGGGCAGGACCTCCAGCTCGTCGCGCTGCCGGGTGGTGTACCAGTCGAGGTCGACCCCGAAGGCGGGCAGCACCTCGGCCGCCGCCTGCACCCAGCGCTGGTAGGAGAAGTGCTCGCTCCAGCCGTCGAACCGGCCGCCGTTCTCCCAGACCCGGCGGATCACCGCGCCGACGCGGCGGTCGCCCCGGCTGAGCAGGCCCTCGATCAGCGACGGCTCGCCGTCGTGGTAGCGGAAGCCGATCGCCCGGCCGAGCGAGCGGTCCGCGTTGATCGCCTGCTTGAGCATCCTGAGCCGGCCGTCGATGACCTCCGGCCGCTCCATCGGCGCCCACTGGAACGGGGTGTGCGGCTTCGGCACGAACCCGCCGATGGAGACCGTGCAGCGGATGTCCTTCGAGCCGGTCGCGGCCCGGCCGGCCCGGATGACCTCGTGGGCCATGTCCGCGATCTCGAGGACGTCCTCGTCGGTCTCGGTGGGCAGGCCGCACATGAAGTAGAGCTTCACCTGCCGCCAGCCGTTCGTGTACGCGGTGACGACGGTGCGGATCAGGTCTTCCTTCGACACCATCTTGTTGATGACCTTGCGGATCCGCTCCGACCCGCCCTCGGGGGCGAAGGTCAGGCCGGTGCGCCGGCCGTTGCGGGACAGCTCCTGCGCGAGGTCGATGTTGAACGCGTCGACCCGGGTCGACGGCAGCGAGAGCGAGACGTTGGTGCCCTCGTACTGCTGGGCCAGGCCCGAGCACATGTCGCCGATCTCGGAGTGGTCGGCCGACGACAGCGACAGCAGGCCCACCTCGTGGAAGCCGGAGAACTCCAGCCCCTCACGCACCATCTGCCCGACGGTGGTGATGGAGCGCTCGCGCACCGGCCGGGTGATCATGCCGGCCTGGCAGAACCGGCAGCCCCGGGTGCAGCCGCGGAAGATCTCGACCGCGTACCGCTCGTGCACGGTCTCCGCGAGCGGCACCAGGGGCTTCTTCGGGTACGGCCAGGCGTCCAGGTCCATGGTCGTGCGCTTGTGCACCCGGAACGGCACGTCCGCCCGGTTCGGCACCACCCGCTGGATCCGGCCGTCGGGGAGGTAGTCCACGTCGTAGAAGCGCGGCACGTAGACGCTCTCGGTGCGGGCCAGGCGCAGCAGCAGTTCGTCGCGACCGCCCGGGGAGCCCTCGGCCTTCCACTCGCGCACGATCCCGGTGATCTCCAGGACCGCCTCCTCGCCGTCGCCGAGCACGGCGGCGTCGACGAAGTCGGCGATCGGCTCCGGGTTGAACGCGGCGTGGCCGCCGGCCACGATCACCGGGTCGGCATCGGTGCGGTCGGCGGCCAGCAGCGGGATGCCGGCCAGGTCGATCGCGGTGAGCAGGTTCGTGTAGCCCAGCTCGGTGGAGAAGGAGACGCCGAAGACGTCGAAGTCGCGCACCGAGCGGTGCGCGTCGACGGTGAACTGCGGCACGCCGTGGGCGCGCATCAGCTTCTCCAGGTCCGGCCAGACCGCGTAGGTCCGCTCGGCGAGCACGTCGGGCAGCTCGTTGAGCACCTCGTAGAGGATCTGCACGCCCTGGTTGGGCAGGCCGACCTCGTAGGCGTCGGGGTACATCAGCGCCCAGCGCACGGCCGCCGCGTCCCAGTCCTTGACCACCGCGCCCAGCTCGCCACCGACGTACTGGATGGGCTTGGTCACCTGGGGCAGCAGCGGCTCCAGCCGGGGCCAGACCGAATTGGCCGCGGCGGGGCGCGGCGTGGTGGACGGGACGCTCATGATGCCCAAGGGTACGCGGCCCGGTGGCGGCCACCGCGCGCACGCCGGTCACCGCGTCCCCGGGTCGCCGGTCACCGCGTCCCCGGCACGTCGCGAGGGCCCGCCACACGCCGCCCGGCCCCGTGCGGTGCCGGCGACGGCGGTGGCCGGAATCGCCCCGCTGGCGCGTCGGTACTAACCTCGGACCGGCGCGAGAGGAGATTGCCGCGATGCCGCAGCCGCAGCCGGGCACGGACCGGCCGGCCGACGGGAGCCCCCCGGGTCAGGACCAGGGTCACGATCCGGCGGTCACCGAGGAGCCCCCGACCTCCCCCGCAGCACCCGCCCCCGCCGGCGGCACGGGCCCGGAGGGCACCCGTGAGCTGCCCACCGACGACCCCGGGCCGACCACGGCGGCCGACGTCCGGCAGGACGCGGGCGACGGTGGGCCGCGGGACGCCGGCGACGCCACCGCACCGCACGACACGGGCAGCGCCACCGCACGGCACGACACGGGCAGCGCCACCGCACGGCACGACACGGGCAGCGCCACCGCACGGCACGACACGGGCGACGCCACCACGCCACCGGACACCGGCGACGCCGGGGCGGAGGGCACGCGGGACGACGGGTCCGGGCGGGTGGCCGGCACCGGCCCGGAGGGCACCCGCCTGCTGCCCGACGACGGCCCGCCGGCCGTGGGACCGCAGGGCACCCGGATGTTCCGCGCCGACGAGCAACCAGCCGAGCCGCCCGCGCCCCGCTGGAGCGGTTCGGCGGCGGTTCCCCCGCCGAAGCCCCGCAAACGGGCCTGGGGCGAGTCGGCCGAGATCCCCCCGGTGCCGGCCCCGGCGCCCCCGCCCGAGCAGCCCGAGCACCTCACCCCGGTCGACCCGTGGGCGGGCGCGGACACCGGCGGGTGGGACCTGCCGCCCCCGCCGCCGCCGTCACCGCCGCCGACGCTGCTCTACCCCGCGGCGCCGTCCACCCGGCCGTACTCGGGGCCACCGGCGCCACCCGTGCACTCCCCCGCGCCGCCGGCACCGCCGCGCCCCACGCCGCCCCGGGTCGCGTACCCGCCCGTCTCGCCGCCGCCCGTGGCGTACCCCGTCTCCCCGCCGCCGGTCTCCCGGGCGCCCGCCCCGAGCCGCCCGGCGCCGCCCCTGCCTCCGCCACCCGCGCCGCCGAGGCAGCGTCGGGCGACGGCGCCGCCGGCCGGACCGCCGCCCGGGCCCCAGGCCCCCAAGGGGTACGCCCCGCCGCCCGCCCGCAAGCGTCGCCGCTGGCCGTGGATCATGCTGCTCATGCTGGCCTGCTGCTGCGGCTGCCCGGCCTACTACGGGGTGCCGATGGCGTCGCAGTACCCGGCGAACGCCAGCCTGCCGGCGGAGGTGGCCGACCTACGGCTGCGCGACGACGACACCAGCAAGGCGGCCGCCAAGCAGTTGGAGGCGGAGGTGCGCAAGGCGCACCTGCTGGCCGACGACACCTTCGCCGGCGTCTACAGCACGCCCGCCGGCAAGCGGGTGACGGTCTTCGGCGGCACCGGTTTCCGGTTCACCCCGGAGTCGGACGCGGAGGACGAGATCACCCGGCTCACCGGGCAGTACTCCCTCGGCGAGGCCCAGGTGGTCGACACCGGCGTACGCGGCCGGCACCAGCGCTGCGCCGTGGGCCGCGCCGACGGCCAGGACGTGGTGGTGTGCACCTCGGTCGACCACGGCAGCATCGCCACCGCGGTCTTCACCCGGCTCTCCCTCGACGACAGCGCCACCCTGCTCGGCACCCTGCGGGAGCAGTTGGTCACGACCGACCAGAAGTAGGGTCCGACGGCTCGGCCGGCTCCGCGACGAGGGGCGGCGCGGCCTCGGCCTGCCCGGAATTGGGCTCAGGCCGGGGCGTCGCCCGGGGTGGCGGAGTGGGCGCGCGGCGGGGCGTAGCGGGGCACGTACTCCTGGCCGGTGAGCTTCTGGATCTCGGCCATGACCTCGTCGGTCATCTCGCGCAGCGACGTGCGGTCGTCCGGCCGGCCGGTGAAGTCGAGCGGCTTGCCGAACCGAATCGTGATCCTGGCGCGGCCGGGGCGGGGCACCCGGGTCCCGATGGGCTGCGCCTTGTCGGTGCCGGTCATGCCGACCGGGATGATCGGCACGCCGGCCGCCACCGCCAGCCGGGCCGCGCCGGTGCGGCCCCGGTAGAGCCGGCCGTCCGGCGACCGGGTGCCCTCCGGATAGACCGCGACCAGGTCGCCGGCCTTCAGCACCGGGATGGCGGCGTCGAACGCCGACAGCGCCGCACGGCCGCCGGCCCGCTCGACCGGGATGGCGCCCAGGCCGGTGAGCACGTGCTTCGACAGGGCGCCCTTCGGGCCGGTGCCCTTGAAGTACTCCGACTTGGCCCAGAACGCCAGGTGCCGGGGAACCACCGTGCCGAGGAACAGCTCGTCGGCGACCGAGAGGTGGTTGCCCGCGAAGATCGCACCCCCCGTGTCCGGAATGTGCTCCAGCCCCTCCACGGTCGGACGGAAGGCCAGCCGGAGCGCGGGCGCCACGGTGAGCTTGCCGATGGTGTAGAGCAGGGGCACTGGTCCTCCGGCGGAGTGTGTGCGAACAGGCGGTGTCACGGTAACCGACGGGTCCACGGGGCGTCGTCGGGGTGGCGGGTCGACCGCCTGGTGAGCGGGCGTGTCGGGGCCGGTGGGACGGCCCGGCGACGCACCGCCGGGCCATTCCCACCCACTGACTCATACCCTGTGGACGGCCACCGTCAACCGCTCGCCCTCGCCGGCCTCTCGGTGCTCCGTCCGCCCCGTCGGCGGAGCCGACGGAGCGGCCGGCACCTCCCGGCGGCGTGACCGGGCTCACGTCCCGCGGTGTCACGCCGCGTCCCCTCCGCACCGTCGTGTGGGTGTCGACAACGACCGACCGAGGAGGCCGTCATGCAACGGATGAACGTGGCCGAGGTGGCACCGCAGGCGTACCAGGCCGTGCTGGGGTTGGAGAAGTACGTCCGGGCGAACGTCGGGCACACCGTGCTGGCGCTGGTGAAGCTGCGGGCGTCGATGCTGAACGGCTGCGCCTTCTGCGTCGACATGCACAGCCGCGACGCGCTCGCGGCGGGCGAGTCGGACCGGCGGCTCTTCGCCGTCGCCACCTGGCGGGAGGCGCCCTTCTTCGACGAGCGGGAGCGGACCGCGCTGGCGCTCACCGACGCGGTGACCCGGCTCGGCGAGCACGGCGTGCCCGACGACGTCTGGGACGCGGCGGCGAAGGTGTGGTCCGAGAAGGAACTCGCCGACCTGTTGATGGCGGTCGCCACCATCAACGTGTGGAACCGCATCGCCGTGACCTGCCGCAACGACCTCCCCGCGGACGTGTGACGCTTCCCGACGCGACGCAGGCGGCCGGTGCGCTCGACGCGCACCGGCCGATGCTGCTCGGGCTGGCGTACCGCCTGCTCGGCAGCCGGCACGACGCCGAGGACGTGCTCCAGGAGGCGTACGTGCGCTGGCTGGGGGTCGACCGGGGGGCGGTCGCCGAGCCGCGGCGCTACCTGTCCCGGGTGGTCACCCGGTTGGCGCTGGACCGGCTGCGCGCCCGGCGGGCCGCCCGGGAGACGTACGTCGGGCCCTGGCTGCCCGAGCCGGTGCGGACCACGCCGTCACCGTTCGGGCCGCTGGACGCCGTCGAGCTGCGCGACTCGCTCTCCACCGCCCTGCTGCACCTGCTGGAGCGGCTCTCCCCGCCCGAGCGCGCGGTCTACGTGCTGCACACCGCCTTCGAGCTGCCGTACGCCGAGATCGCCGGGATCCTGGACCGGTCGGTGGCGGACTGCCGGCAGCTGCACCACCGGGCGGCGGCCCGGATCGGCCAGGACCGGCGCCGGTTCACCGCCGGCCGGGCCGAGCAGGAGCGGCTGCTGGAGGCGTTCCTCGCCGCCGCCCGCGACGGCGACCTGGCCGCGCTGACCGGGCTGGTCGCAACGGACGCCACCGCCTGGACCGATGGTGGCGGCCGGGTGAAGGCGGCACGCAACCCGGTCACCGGCGCCGACCGGGTGGTCCGCTTCTTCGCCGGCATCTACGGGCCGGGCCGACGCCTCACCGTGCGGCGGGTGGAACTCAACGGCCAGCCGGGCGCGCTGATCGTCCGCCCCGGCGCCGGCATGTACGCGCTGACGCTCGCCGCGGCCGGCGGCCGGATCACCGCGTTCCACGTGGTCGGCAACCCGGACAAGCTGCGGTGGGCGAACTGAGCGGGCCGGTCGTGGACCGGCCCGCGACGACGGTGGGTGGGTCAGCCCAGCTCGGGGAACCAGAGAGCGATCTCGCGCTTCGCGCTCTCCGGGGAGTCGGACGCGTGCACCAGGTTCTCCCGGTTGGACAGGGAGAGGTCGCCGCGGATCGTGCCGGCCGCCGCCCGGCGCCCGTCGGTCGCCCCCACGAGCCCGCGCACCACGTCGATGACCTGGTCGCCGGAGAGCACCAGCGCCACCAGCGGGCCGCCGGTCATGAAGTCCTTCAGCGGCGGGTAGAACGGCTTGTCGACGTGCTCGGCGTAGTGCTCGTCGGCCAGCGCGGCGTCCATCGTCCGGACCACCATCGCGTCGATCCGCAGCCCCTTGCGCTCGAAGCGGGAGATCACCTCGCCGACCAGCCCACGGCGGACCGCGTCGGGCTTGACCAGTACGAGGGTGCGCTCATCGGGGCTGCTGCTGGACACGCTGGGTTCCTCCTGTGCGCGGAAGGCGGTCGGGCTGGGTACGGTCAGCCTAGCGACCCGGTCCCGGCGCCGGCGCGGCGGCCGGTCCTTCCTCCGGCGGCCGATCCGGCCTAGCCTGGCCCTTGACCCTCGGGAGGTCCACAGTGGCGAATGGCGGGAACCGACCCATCGCGCCGGTACGCAAGCTGATCGCCGCGGTGCTGGGCACCGTGGCCACCTTCGTCGTCCTCTTCGGCCTCGGCATGACCAGCTGGGCGATCGTTGCGCTCGGGGTCGCCCTGCTGGTGCTGGCCATCGCGCTGGCCACGGTGCGCGGGGGCGGTCGCACCTGGGTGGTCGGCGAAGGGCACGTGCACAGCGCCTCCGAGCCGCCCACCCAGTACGCCTTCGGCCGCTGCGAACTCCAGCTGGTGATCGACGCCCCGGGGCTGCCGCCCCGGTCCAAGAAGATCATCGAGCCGCGGGTGCCGGTGGCGAAGTGGCCGTCGCTGGGCCAGACGCTGCCGATCCGGGTGGCCCTGGACGACCAGCGGCACGTCCGCGTGCTCTGGGACGACGTGCCCACCCACGCGGAGACCGCCGCGGCCGTCGCGGCCGACCTGCCGCCCGAGTACGCGGGCACCGAGCCGCTGGACGACGTGCTGATCCAGCAGGAGGCCCCGCCGTGGGCAGACCGGGCGCCGGACGACGACTACCGCGACGACTACCGCGACGACTTCCGGGCCCCGGTGGGCGACCCACTGGGCGACCCCGTCGGGGATCCGCTGGGCGATCCGCTCGGTGGGGACCGCGTCGGGCGGCCCGAGGAGCGCGAGCCCGTCGTGATGCACCAGCGCCCGGGTGGGCCGGTCGTGCTGGAGGGCACGCTCGTCGAGCAGCCCACCACCGGCACGCTGCCGCGCCGGGCCACCCCGACGCCCCGCCCGCCCGCCGAGGAGCGGTTCGACGTGCCCGGCGAGCGCCTCGACCCGCCCGCGCCGGCGGACCCGCTCGACCTGCCCCTGGACGACCCCGCCCCGCCGCGTGACCGGGTCCGGGAGGAACGGATCAGCCCGGAGGAACTGGACGAGGCGATCTTCGGTCCGGGGCCGGCCGCCGGCGGCGACGAGGGGGCCGGGGAGACCGCGACGGCCGGCGACGAGTTCGGGGCGCCGATCGCCGGGGTGGGGCTGACCCTGCTGGTCACCGACCTGCCCCGCTCGCTGAGCTTCTACCGTGACCTGGGCTTCACCGAGGTCGACCGGGGATCCGGCAACGCGGTCCTCGCCTCCGGGACGACCCGCCTGGTGCTGCGGGAGGTGACCGAGGCGGCGCCGATCAGCCGCCGGCTGGTGCACGTCAACCTCGAGGTCGACGACATCGACTCCGCGTACGAGCGGCTGCGCGGGACGGGCGTCCGGTTCACGTACGCCCCCCGGGTGGTCAACCGGGGCACGAAGCTGGAGGTGTGGGCGGCGGCGTTCCGCGACCCGGACGGCCACGGCATCGCCCTCACCCAGTGGCGGGAACGCGCCGAGGCATGACCCGTCAGCCCAGGATCACCCGGCGCACGTGCAGGGCGTAGCCCCACACCAGGGCGAAGACGACGCCCAGCACCAGCAGCGACCAGTGCAGCAGGCCGGCCAGCATCAGCAGCCCCTGCAGGGCAGTGCCGGCGTGCCAGGCCCACGGCCGGCGCATCATGCCGGCCAGCAGCACCGCCGCCACGGCCAGCGCCACGACCGCCCCGATCGCCGCGCCGCCCAGGTCGCCGCCGACCACCCGGATCGGCTGGATGGCCAGCACCAGCACCAGCGCCTCCAGGCTGAGCGTGCCGGCGCCGAGGCCACGGACCGCCCGCTCCGGGTTGCGCAGCCCGGAGCGGCGCGGCAGCCGCCCCTCGGGGGTGCCGTCGACCGTCCCGGCCGGGCGGTCGTCGCCCGGGGTGACGCGCTCCGGGCCGGTCATCGCTTCAGCAGCCGGCGGGCGTCGGCCACGGTCACCACCGACCCGGTGACCAGCACCCCGACCCCGCTCAGCTCCCCCGGTACGTCCTCCTCGGCCATCGCCACCGCCGTCTCGATGGCGTCCGGCATCTCCTCGGCCACCTCCACCCGCTCGGGCCCGAAGACCTCGGCCGCCAGCGCGGCCAGTTCCCGGGCCGGCAGCGCCCGGGGCGAGCTGTTCCGGGTCACCACGACCTGGTCGACCACCGGCTCGAGCAGCTCCAGCAGGCTGGCCGCGTCCTTGTCCGCGAGGACGCCGACCACGGCGACCAGCTTGCTGAAGGCGAACTCCTCCTGCAACGCGGTCACCGTGGCGGCCATCCCGTGCGGGTTGTGCGCGCCGTCGAGCAGGATGGTCGGCGCGCTGCGTACGCGCTCCAGCCGGCCGGGCGAGCTGGCCACGGCGAAGCCCTCCCGGACCGCCTCCACGTCGAGCTGCCGCTTCGCCCCGGCGCCGAGGAACGCCTCGACCGCCGCCAGCGCCACCGCCGCGTTCTGCGCCTGGTGGGCGCCGTGCAGCGGGATGAAGACCTCCTCGTAGACGCCGCCGAGGCCCTGGAGGGTGAGCACCTGCCCGCCGACGGCGACCGCCCGCCGGAGCACCCCGAACTCGGCGCCCTCCCGCGCGATGGTCGCGCCGACCTCGGCGCAGCGCTCCAGGATCGGCCCGGCGGCCTCCTCCTCCTGCGCCGCGGAGATCACCGTCGCGCCCTTGTGGATGATCCCCGCCTTGGCCAGCGCGATGTCCTGGATGGTGTCGCCGAGCCACTCGGTGTGGTCCAGCCCGACCGGGGTGAGCACGCACACCCCGGCCTGGATCACGTTGGTCGCGTCCTCGGCGCCGCCCAGGCCCACCTCGACCACCGCCACGTCCACGGGGGCGTCGGCGAAGGTGGCGAAGGCCAGCGCGGTGGTCATGTCGAAGTACGTCAACGGTTCCGCCGAGCGCTCGTCGACCAGCCGGGCCAGCGGCGCGATCTCCCGATAGGTCGAAACGAACCGCCCCTCGTCCACCGGCTCGCCGTCCAGGCTGATCCGCTCCCGGACGCTCTCCAGGTGCGGGCTGGTGTAGCGGCCGGTGTGCAGCCCGAACGCCCGCAGCAGGGAGTCGATCATCCGGGCCGTCGAGGTCTTGCCGTTGGTGCCGGTCAGGTGGATCGACGGGTACGCCCGCTGCGGGCTGCCGAGCAGGTCGAGCAGCGACTCGATCTTGTCCAGCTCGAAGGCCATGCGGGTGAACCCGCGGCCCGCCAGCTCGGCCTCGACGGCGGCGAAATCGGTGCGGTCGGTCACGAGGGCAGCGCCTCCAGAGCAGCGTCGATGCGGACGAGGTCGGCCTCGGCGACGGCGAGCCGGTCGCGGATCTTGGCGACGACCGGCTCCGGCGCCTTGTCGACGAACGCCGGGTTGCCGAGCTTCGCCCGGGCCTGCGCGGCCTCCTTCTCGGCGGCGGTCCGGTCCTTCGTCAGCCGGGCCCGCTCGGCGGCCACGTCGATCGTCCCCCGGGTGTCCAGGGCCACGCTCACCTCGCCGGGCATGGCGAGCGTCGCGCTGGCCTGGAACCCGTCGCCGGCCGGGTCCAGCCGCACCAGCGACCGGATCAGCGGCTCGTGGGCGGCGATGCCGGCGGCGGCCAGGCCGTCGAGCCGCGCCGCGACCCGCTGCGTCGGGCGCAGCCCCTGGTCCGAGCGGAACCGCCGGATCTCGGTCACCACCCGCTGGAGGGTGCCGACCTCGACCTCCGCGGCGTCGTCGACTCCGGTACGGTCGGCCACCGGCCAGGCGGCCGTCATCACCGTCTCGCCGCCGGTGAGGGCGGTCCACAGCTCCTCGGTGACGAACGGGATGACCGGGTGCAGCAGCCGCAGCAGCTGGTCCAGCACGTGCCCGAGCACCCGGCGGCTGGCCTCGGCGGCCGGGCCGCCCTCGGCGAGCACCGGCTTGGTCAGCTCCACGTACCAGTCGCAGACGTCGTCCCAGGCGAAGTGGTAGAGCAGGTCGCAGACCTTCGCGAACTCGTACGCCTCGAACTGCTCGTCCACCTCGGCGGTGACGTGCGCCAGCCGGGACAGGATCCACCGGTCGATCGTCGACAGCGTCTCGGCCGCCGGCAGCGGCCCCTCGGTGTGCGCGCCGTTGAGCAGCGCGAAGCGGGTGGCGTTCCACAGCTTGTTGCAGAAGTTGCGCGAGCCCTGGCACCAGTCCTCGCTGACCGGCACGTCGCCGCCCGGGTTGGCGCCCCGGGCCAGGGTGAACCGGGTGGCGTCGGCGCCGTACCGGTCGATCCAGTCCAGCGGGTCGACCACGTTGCCGAACGACTTCGACATCTTCTTGCCGTACTGGTCGCGGACCATGCCGTGCAGCGCCACCGTGTCGAAGGGCTGCCGGCCGTCCATCGCGTACAGGCCGAACATCATCATCCGGGCGACCCAGAAGAAGAGGATGTCGTAGCCGGTGACCAGGACGCTGGTCGGGTAGAACTTCGCCAGGTCGGGGGTCTGCTCCGGCCAACCGAGCGTGGAGAACGGCCACAGGCCGCTGGAGAACCAGGTGTCCAGCACGTCCTCGTCCTGGTGCCAGCCCTCGCCGGTCGGCGGCTCCTCGTCCGGGCCGACGCAGACGATCTCGCCGTCCGGGCCGTACCAGACGGGAATGCGGTGGCCCCACCAGAGCTGCCGGGAGATGCACCAGTCGTGCATGTTGTCGACCCAGGCGAAGTACCGCTTGGCCAGCTCCGCCGGCTCGATCTTCACCCGACCGTCGCGCACCGCGTCGCCCGCCGCCTTGGCCAGCGGGGCGGTGTTGACGAACCACTGGAGCGACAGGCGCGGCTCGACGGTCGTCTTGCACCGGGAGCAGTGCCCCACCGCGTGCACGTACGGCCGCTTCTCGGCGACGATCCGGCCCTGCTCGCGCAGCGCGGCGACGATCGCGGGGCGGGCCTCGTACCGGTCCAGGCCCTGGAACGGGCCGTGCGCGGTGATCACGCCCCGCTCGTCCATGATCGTCAGCGTCGGCAGATCGTGCCGCTGGCCGATCTCGAAGTCGTTCGGGTCGTGCGCCGGGGTCACCTTGACCATGCCGGTGCCGAAGCTCGGGTCGACGTGCTCGTCGGCCACGATGGGGATCCGCCGATCGGTCAGCGGGACGGGCACCTCGGTGCCGATCAGGTGCCGGTAGCGCTCGTCGTCCGGGTGGACGGCGACCGCGGTGTCGCCGAGCATCGTCTCGGCCCGGGTGGTGGCGACCACGACGTCGTCGCTGTAGCGGATCGAGATCAGCTCGCCGTCGTCGTCGGTGTGCTCCACCTCGATGTCCGACAGCGCGGTCAGGCAGCGCGGACACCAGTTGATGATCCGGTTGGCCCGGTAGATCAGCCCGTCGTCGAAGAGCTTCTTGAACATGGTCTGGACGGCCCGGGACAGGCCCTCGTCCATGGTGAAGCGCTCACGGTCCCAGTCGACGGAGTCGCCGAGGCGGCGCATCTGGCCGAGGATCGCGCCGCCGGACTCGGCCTTCCACTGCCACACCCGCTCGACGAACTTCTCCCGGCCCAGGTCGTGGCGGGACAGGCCCTGGCCGGCGAGCTGCCGTTCGACCAGGTTCTGGGTGGCGATGCCGGCGTGGTCCATGCCGGGCAGCCACAGCGCCTCGTGGCCCTGCATCCGCTTGCGGCGGGTCAGCGCGTCCATCAGGGTGTGCTCGAACGCGTGGCCCATGTGCAGGGAGCCGGTGACGTTGGGCGGCGGGATGACGATGGTGAAGGGGGGCTTGTCGCTGTCCGCCGACGCCCGGAAGTGGCCGGCGGCTACCCACTGCTCGTACCGTCGCTGCTCTACCTCGCCGGGCTGGTACTGGCCGGCAAGGGTCGGGGCGTCGGGGCGTCGGGCATCCAGTCTCTCGGTCACCCTGAAAGTCTACGGAGCGCTTCCCGGGACCCGACGTGCGCCACCTGCCGTTCGCGTACGGTGTCGGCTATGTCCGACGCACATCTCACCGACCGCCCCGTCGCAGACGGCCCCGAGCCGATCGACCTGACCGACGAGCCCATCCAGCTCAGCAACCGGGACCCGGAGCAGGCCTCGGAGCGGCGGGAGACGCGGTCGAGGCGACGGCGGGTGGCGTGGGCCGTGGCGGCGGTGGTCGGGCTCGCGGGGGCCACGGTGCTCGGCGCGGCCGGCTGGCGGGTGGCCCAGCAGAAGGACGCCGACCTGGCCACTCCGGACCGGGTGGCGGGCCTGGTACGCGACGACAGCGATCGGGCCCGCAGCACCTCCGACTACCTGCGCAGCGGATTCGCCGCCGACATCGACCTGGACAGCAGCTTCGGCACCGTCTACCGCGATCCCGCGGACGACAAGCGCTCGGTGCTCCGCTCGGTGCTCCTCTTCGGCGGCACGACGCTGCTCTGGCAGCCGGAGCGGGACCTGGACAGCCTCTTCGGCCTGCTGACCGACGAGACCGGCAAGGTGACGGGGCTGCGCGAGGTGCCCGCCGGGCGCCTCGGCGGCGTCATGAAGTGCGGCACCACCAGCGGCGACGGCGGCGACTTCGCGGTCTGCGGCTGGGCCGACCACGGCAGCGTGGTGATGGGGATGTTCCCGGGCCGCTCGATCGACGACGCCGGCGGGCTGTTCCGCACGATACGCGAGGAGATTCAGACCCGCGGCTGACGCCCCGGCGGCCCGGCCGCCTGAATCTCCGCCGCCGGACGCTTCCTCGACCCAGCACTCTTGCGCCCGGCGCTTCTCGAGCCCGATGCTTCTTTGCTCCGGCTTCGTCGTGCCGTTCGGCCCCGTTCGCGTCCTGGCGGGATTCGGGGCCGTGACGCAGTTCAGGGCCACCCCAACGGGGTGGCCCTGAACTGAAAGATTGTCCGGCGGTGTCCTACTCTCCCACACCCTCCCGAGTGCAGTACCATCGGCGCTGGAGGGCTTAGCTTCCG
>NZ_JBFABA010000060.1:0-34103 GCF_040640115.1 Micromonospora sp. NPDC023644
CCCGGCTGCACCGTCTTCGACTGCTTCGGCGCCGGGCAGCGGGTGGCCCAGCACACCTTCGGCGGGCGGCGCGGCGGAGGAGACCGGACAGCCGCAGCAGCCACCGCTGCTCGACCAGCAGCATCAGCGCCCGGGCCACCAGCGGCCGCCGCCAGCCCCGCCACTGGTGCACCCGCCACTGCTCCAGCAGGCTGCCGTACTCCACCCCGGCCGGACAGACCGGCTCGCAGGCGCGGCAGCCCAGGCAGAACGAGGACTGCTCGGCGAGGGTGGCGTCGTCGGGGGGCAGGGTGCCGTCCTGCAACGCCCGCATCAGCGTGATCCGCCCGCGCGGCGAGGACGCCTCGTCGCCGGTCATCGCGTACGTGGGGCAGGCCGGCAGGCAGAACCCGCAGGAGATGCAGCGGGACAGCTGCTCCGGGTCGAACACGTCGCCGGTCACGATCCGAGCTTTCCGGGGTTGAGGATGCCCGCCGGGTCGAAGGCGGTCTTGATGCGGCGCAACAGGGCGAGCTGGTCGTCGCCGAGCCGGGCGGCGAGGAACGGCAGTTTCGCCGCCCCCACCCCGTGCTCGCCGGTGATCGTGCCGCCGAGGTCGATGGCGGCGGCGAAGACGTCGGCGAAGGCCGCCTCGGCCCGGCGTACCGCCTCGTGGTCCTCGGCCGAGTCGAGCACGCAGGTGGGGTGCAGGTTGCCGTCACCGGCGTGGCCGAAGGTGGCGACGGCGACGTCGTGCCGGGCGGCGATGGCGCCGATCCGGTCGACCATCTCGGCGATCCGCGGCCGGGGCACGGTCGCGTCCTCCAGGATGGTCACCCCGCCCCGGCGGGACAGCGCCGGCAGCGCGCACCGCCGGGCGGCCAGCAGCGCCTCGGCCTGGGCGACCTCGCGGGCCGTGGTGACCTCCACCGCGCCGGCCTCGACGCAGGCCGTGCCGATCCGCTCCAGGTGGGTGGCGACCAGGTCCGGCGGGCCGTCGTCGCCGAAGAGCAGCAGGGCGCCCGCGTCGGCGCGCAGCCCCAGGTGGGCGAAGTCCTCCACGGCCTCGATGCAGGCCCGGTCGAGGAACTCCAGCGTCGCCGGCACCACCCCGGCCCGGATCACCCGGGCGACCGCCTCCCCCGCGTCGGCCAGCGTCGGGAAGTAGGCGACCCCGGTGTTCGTCGACGCCGGGGCGGGCAGCAGCGCCACGGTCGCCTCGGTGATCACGGCGAGGGTGCCCTCGGACCCGGTGAGCAGCCGGGTCAGGTCGTAGCCGGCGACGTCCTTCCACAGGCGCCCGCCGGTGCGGATGACCTCGCCGGTGGGCAGCACCGCCTCCAGGCCCAGCACGTAGTTGCGGGTCACGCCGTACTTCAGGCCGCGCAGCCCGCCCGCGCAGGTGGCGATCGTGCCGCCGACCGTGGCGACGGTCCGGCTGCCCGGGTCGGGCGCCCAGAGCAGGCCCCGCGCGGCGGCCGCGTCGGCGAGGGCCGCGCTGGTCACGCCCGGTTGCACCCGGGCGAGCAGCTCGTCCGCGCTGATCTCCAGGATGGCCGCGAGCCGGGTCAGCACCAGCACGATCCCGCCGCGCAGCGGCACGGTCGCGGCGCACAGGTTGGAGCCCGCGCCGCGGGGCACCACGGGCACCCCGTGCCGGGTGGCGAGCGCCAGCACCGCGGCGACCTCGGCGGTGTCCGCCGGGAAGACCACCGCGTCCGGGCGGTGCGAGAAGAGGGGCGTGGCGTCCCGGGCGTACGCCACGAGGTCGCCGGCCGCGTCGTGCACGTGCGACGGGCCGACGATGCCGCGCAGCTCGGCGAGGACGGTCGCGGACAGCGCCATGCCCACCCTTTCCCGGCGCGCCGGTCGCGCCCGTAGGTTTTTGCCGGCCGTCGACCGGCTTCCCGGCGACAGTTTTCA
The DNA here is from genome assembly GCF_040640115.1 of Micromonospora sp. NPDC023644. NCBI lineage: Bacteria > Bacillati > Actinomycetota > Actinomycetes > Micromonosporales > Micromonosporaceae > Micromonospora > Micromonospora sp. NPDC023644. Next base: position 1,903 of record NZ_JBFABA010000060.1, read on the forward strand.
CCGATCATAGAGAGCCGGACGGGTCAGGTGAAGACGGCGGGGCCCGGCGGTCGGCCCGGCGGCAGGTGCTCCCGCAGCGCGGCGAACTCGGCACAGGTGAGAAAGGACGGGTTGGCCCCCTGCGGCTGCCGGAGCACCTCCGCGCCGGCCAACCGGGCATCGGCCCGGAAGAGCTCACGGGGCACCCGGTGCGCCTCGTCGAGGACCGCCAGGTCCAACGGCACCGTCCAGGCCGCGCCCGGCTCCCCGGGCACCGCGGCGGCGGCCACCAGCCCCACGCCCCAGACGCCGTACGCGAGCCGGCCGCGGCTGCCGCTGGCCCAGAAGACCGCCGGCTGACCGGCGCGCATCAGCCGGACCCGGTAGCCGGGGCGTACGCACCAGCCCGTCACCCGCGGATCGCGGGCGAAGCGGCCGGCCAGGTCGACCCGGTCCGCGTTGCCCTTGATCAGCCACGCGCCGAGGTCGTCGAGGTGCACCCGTCGGTCGGTCACCCCCTCATCCTCGCCCGGATCCCGGCCGGCCGCCGACCGGCCGGGACCGTCGTCAGACGACGTGGCGCAGGTAGCCCGCCACCGACGCGTCCAGGACCTCCCGGCCGGGCCGGGCCCACACCTCGGCCGAGAAGACCTCCACCTCGACCGGCCCGGTGTAGCCGGCCGCGTCGACGGCCTCCCGCAGCCGGCGCAGCTCGATGCAGCCGTCACCGGGCAGCGCCCGGCCGAGCAGCACCCCCTCGGGCAGCGGGGTGACCCAGTCGCACACCTGGAACGCGGCGATCCGCTCCCCCGCCCGGGCGATCTGCGCGTACACCGTGTCGTCCCACCACACGTGGTAGGCGTCGACGACGACCCCGACCACGCCCGGGTCGAACCGCTCGGCGATGTCGAGCGCCTGGCCGAGGGTGGACACCACGCAGCGGTCGGCGCAGAACATCGGGTGCAGCGGCTCGATCGCCAGGGTCACCCCCGCCGCGGCGGCGTGCGGGGCCAGCTCGGCGATGGCGTCGGCGACCCGGTGGCGGGCGCCGTCGACGTCCCGGCTGCCCACCGGCAGACCGCCGGAGACCAGCACCAGGACCGAGGTGCCGAGGGTGGCGGCCTCCTCGATGGCCCGCAGGTTCTCCTCCCGCCAGCCGTCGGCGGTGAAGAAGCCGCCCCGGCACAGGGACGTGACCTCGAGGCCGGCGTCGCGGACCAGCTTCGCGGCGCGGGCCAGCCCGTACTCGGCGACCGGCTCCCGCCACAGCCCGATCCCCGGCACGCCGGCGGCGACGCAGCCGGCGACCACCTCGGGCAGCGGCCAGTGCTGCGACGTGGCCTGGTTGAACGAGAACCGCCGCAGCGCGTCCCCGCCATCTCCCCCCACCGGGCGAGCCCCGACCGCGGGACTCGCAGGACCGGCGCTCACTGGTCCACCCCCGCGACGGTGAACAGCGCCCGGGCTCGGGCGGCGGCCAGGTCGGCGTCGGGCAGCAGCCCGGCGGCGTCGGCGAGGGTGAGCAGGGTCGCCAGGTGCGCCGGCGAGCGGCCGGACTGCGCCCCGCCGACCATCGTGACGTGGTCCTGGTGCCCGGCCAGCCAGGCCAGGAAGACGATGCCCGTCTTGTAGTGCCAGGTGGGGGCCGCGAAGATGTGCCGGGCCAGGGGCACGGTCGGCGCGAAGATCGCGTCGTACGCCTCCCGCTCCCCCCGGTCCAGCGCGGCGAGCGCGGCGGCGGCGGCCGGCGCGATCGCGGCGAACACCCCGAGCAGCGCGTCGGAGTGACCGCTCGCGTCGCCCCGGATCAGCTCCGGGTAGTGGAAGTCGTCGCCGGTGTAGAGGCGCACCCCGGCCGGCAGCCGGCGGCGCAACGCCACCTCCCGGTCGGCGTCCAGCAGGGAGACCTTGATCCCGTCCACCCGGGTGTCGTGGGCCTTGATCAGCTCGACCACGGCGTCGGCGGCCTCGTCGAGGTCGGTCGAGCCCCAGTAGCCCGCGAGCGCCGGATCGAACATCGGGCCGAGCCAGTGCAGCACCACCGGCTCGTCGGCGGCGCTCAGCAGTTCGTCGTACACCCGCAGGTAGTCCTCCCGGCTCCGGGCGGCGGCGGCCAGATGACGGCTGCACATCAGCACCGGGCGGGCCCCGGCGGCCCGCACGTCGTCGAGCTGCTCGCGGTAGGCGCGGGCGACCTCGGCCAGGGTGGCCGGGCCGGGCGGGAGCTGGTCCGTGCCGACCCCGGCGACGATCCGCCCGCCCACGGCACGGGCCTCGGCGGCGCTGCGCCGGATCAGCTCGCGGGTGGCCGGGTAGTCCAGGCCCATGCCGCGCTGCGCGGTGTCCATCGCCTCGGCCACCCCGAAGCCGTACGACCACAGGTGGTGCCGGAAGGCCAGGGTGCGGTCCCAGTCGAGCACGGCCGGGGCGCCGGGGATGTTCTCCGCCGTCGGGTCGGCCACCACGTGCGCGGCGGCGTACGCGATCCGGCTGGTCGGCGGACCGGCCGGACGCGGGAAGCCGGCGCCCCCGGTCAGCCGGTACCGCCGCCCGCCGGGCAGCACCACCTCATTGGTCGCGCTCACAGCTCTAGCTCCGGGATGTCCAGGCGGGCGCCCTCCCGCGCCGACCGCAGGCCCAGCTCGGCGAGCTGCACGCCGCGCGCGCCGGCCAGGAAGTCCCACGGGAACGGCTCGTTGGCGACGACGTGCCGCAGGAACGCCTCCCACTGCACCTTGAAGCCGTTGTCGAACTCCTCGTTGTCCGGCACCTCCGTCCACTGCGACCGGAAGGGCTCGGTGACCGGCAGGTCGGGGTTCCACACCGGCTTCGGGGTGACCGCGCGGTGCTGCACCCGGCAGCTGCGCAGCCCGGCCACGGCGCTGCCCTCGGTGCCGTCGACCTGGAACTCGACCAGCTCGTCGCGGTACACCCGGACGCACCACGAGGAGTTGAGCTGCGCGACCACGCCGCCGTCGAGCTCGAAGATGCCGTACGCGGCGTCGTCGGCCGTCGCCGGGTAGGTGCGGCCCGCCTCGTCGACGCGCTGCGGCACGTGCGTGGCGGTGAGGCAGGAGACCGTGCGTACCCGCCCGAAGAGCTCCTCCAGCACGTACTGCCAGTGCGGGAACATGTCCACGACGATGCCGCCGCCGTCCTCGCTCCGGTAGTTCCAGGAGGGGCGCTGGGCCGGCTGCCAGTCGCCCTCGAAGACCCAGTAGCCGAACTCCCCGCGCACCGACAGGATCCGCCCGAAGAAGCCGCCGTCGATGAGCCGCTTGAGCTTGCGCAGCCCGGGCAGGAAGAGCTTGTCCTGCACCACCCCGGTGCGCACGCCGGCGGCGCGCGCCGCGCGGGCCAGGTCGAGGGCGCCCTCGGTGTCCTCGGCCAGCGGCTTCTCGGTGTAGATGTGCTTGCCGGCCTCCAGCGCCCGGCGGATCGCCTTCTCCCGCTGCTGGGTGACCTGGGCGTCGAAGTAGATCTCGACGTCGTCGCGGGCCAGCGCCGCGCTCAGGTCGGTGGTCCAGTCGGCCAGCCCGTGCCGCTCGGCGATCTCGCGGAGCTTGGTCTCGCTGCGCCCGACCAGGACGGGCTCGGGCCAGATCGAGGTGCCGTCGGCCAGGGGCACGCCGCCCTGCTCGCGGATGGCGAGCAGGGAGCGCACCAGGTGCTGCCGGTAGCCCATCCGGCCGGTGACGCCGTTGACGATGATGCCTATCGACCTGCGGGTCATGGTGATCCTTCCCTCCGCGGGCGCCTCCGACCGGGACGGCGGCGGGCGGCGACCTGTTCCACGCCTGCGCCGCCGCCCGGAGGTCCCCGGCGGCGGATTGTCAGGCAAGCGCTTTCCTGGGCAGCGTAGGGAACCCTTCCCTCCTCAGGCAAGGGGCTGTCCGGCCCCGTTGTGCGGCGGGCGTCGGCCGCCGGGCCGGCCGGGCGCGCGCGGGGCCGGGGAAGGGCTTTCGCTGCGGTACGGTGACGGGTGGCCGGCACCGGGGCACGGCCGTCGAGAAACGACCGAGGGGGCGGCAGTGGCGACCCTGTCCGACGTGGCCCGGCGGGCCGGGGTCTCGCCCGCGACCGCCTCCCGGGTGATCAACGGCAGCAGCAAGCCCGTCACCGAGGAGCTGCGCGAGCGCGTGCTCCGCGCCGTCGCCGAGCTGCAGTACGTCCCCAACGCGCACGCCCAGCTGCTCGCCCGCTCGCACCGCGTGGCGGTCGGCGTCATCGTGCACGACGTCTCCGACCCGTACTTCGCCGAGATCACCCGGGGCCTGCAACGGGTCGCCACCGACCAGGGCCGGCTGCTGATGATCTGCAACAGCTACCGCGACCCGGACCGCGAGCTGGAGTACGTCGAGCTGCTGCGCGGCCAGCAGGTCGCCGCGATCATCCTGGCCGGCTCGGGCTACCACGACGCCACCTTCACCCGCCTGCTCAACGAGAAGCTCGCCGCCTACGAGGCGACCGGCGGACGGGTCGCGGTCATCGGCCGGCACGAGCACTCCGGCGACGCGGTGATGCCGGACAACCGCGCCGGCGGCCGGTTGATCGGCGCGGAGCTCTACGAGCTCGGTCACCGGGCGATCGGGGTGGTGGCCGGGCCGGCGGTGCTCACCACCACCACCGACCGGCTCACCGGCCTGCGGGAGTCCCTCGCCGCGCACGGGCTGAGCCTGCCCGAGCACCGTGTCCGGCACGCCGAGTTCGACCGCGACGGCGGCGTCGCCGCCACCGCCGCCCTGCTCGACGCCGACCCCGAGCTGACCGCCATCGTCGCGCTCAACGACTCGATGGCGATCGGCGCGCTGGCGCTGCTGCGCTCCCGGTCGGTGGCGGTGCCCCGGCAGATGTCGGTCATCGGCTTCGACGACATGCCGATCGCCCGGGACGTCACCCCGGCGCTGACCACCGTCCGGCTGCCCCTGGTCGACATGGGGGCCCGCGCCATGTCGCTGGCGCTCGACCCGGGGGCGGCGGCGCCCCGCGTCGAGGTGCTGCCCGCCGAGGTGGTGCGCCGCGACAGCACCGGGCCGGCCCCCGAGATCACCCCGGTCCGCCCCCGGGGGGTCGGATCCGCCGCGCCGGTCGACTCCCGGCCGCCCGCGGCCGCCGGTGGGGGCGGGCCGACGCGGCCGTCGCCGCGTGGCGGAGGCTGAGCTTCCGCACCGGGTCCACGGCGGGTCCGGGCGCGGACGTGACGACGACCATCGCGACGACGCGACCGCCGAGCGCCGGCACCGGCGCCCCGCACGCGCCGGTCAGATGATGAAGTGGGTCCAGTAGGCGAGCCAGGTGACGAACAGCGCGCCCTGGAGCAGGGCCAGGGCGGCGGTCAGCCAGGCGTCGGCGCCCGCGTGGCGGGCCCAGCGGGCCAGCACGAGGGCGACCGGGAAGACGGCGATCAGGTAGCGCAGCAGGCTCTTGTACACCGGCGGACCCATCGACAGCGGCACCAGGACCATGGTCAGCCCGTACACGAGATAGGGCAGCCCGAGCCGGCGGGCGCCCGCGACCAGGACCGCCAGCACCAGCACGGCGATCCACACCCGCAGGGCGTCGCGGGCCGGGGTCTCGGTCAGGCCGTGCCAGAGCACCGCCAGCGGGTTCTGCACGCGGATGCCCCAGCCGGTCTCCTGGGCGTGCTTGTAGGCGAACCAGTCGCCGCTCTGCCACCGGCAGAACGCCATGAAGGCCAGCCAGCCGGCGGGTACCAGCGCCAGCGGCCAGCCGAGGCGGACGTACGTCCACCACGCGCGCGGGCCCAGCCGGTAGCGGTGCTGCCGCAGCAGCACCAGGGCGAGCGGGAGCACGACGAGGAACCCGACCGAGCGGCTCATCGCCAGGAAGAAGCCGACGACGCCCACGAGCAGCCAGCGCCGCCGCTCGGCCAGGTGGAAGGCGGCGAGCGCGAGGCAGAGGAACAGCGACTCGGTCAGCGCCGCCTGGAACAGGAATCCGGCCGGCAGCAGCACCAGGTATCGGACGAACCGGCGGGCGGAGGCGTCGTCGCCGAGCAGCCGCTCGCCCAGCCGGTGGGCGTAGAAGAGCATCAGCAGGAACGCGACGTTGGCGACGAGCAGCAACGCCAGCGCGGTGTCCCCACCCAGCAGCGGGGCCAGCGGACGGGCCAGGAACGGATAGAGCAGGGGAAAGCCGAAGTCGCGCCACGGCTCGTCGAGCGGCTGCTGCGCCAGGTGGTCGTAGAGGAACGAGTCCCAGGCGAACCAGAGCGCGAGCGCGCGGTGCCCGGAGACCGCCCGCTGCTGCTCGCGCATCATCGTCTCGTCCGGCGGCGGCGCCCAGGGCACGTCGTCGAAGGCGCTCAGCGCGAGCACCCCGAGGGCGCTGAGCACGATCTTCGTACCGAAGAAGACGGCGAGGACGAACAGCCACGGCGACGGCACCCGGCCGGCGGCCCGCGACGCCGCCCGCCGCAGGTCGTGCCCGCGCCCGGCCAACCGGCCGGACACCGCGCGCCAGCGCCGGTCCGAGACGGCCCGCACTCTGTCCATCACGCGTCTCCCGATCCGGCCGCCCGAACGGTGCCACATCCCCGTTCTCGCCCCGTTGACACGTCGGCGCGCCCGGGGCGGACCGGGTGCCGGGTGCGCCGCGGCGCACCCCGCGCGGTCCGCCCGGCAGGGGCGTCGCGGGGCGGACGGGGATCCGGGGTGAGTTCGGGCCGGTGCCGGGTAAGCGGGCGCCTCCGGGAGGCGGAAGCAGGGGGCGACGGGCATGGGCGAAGAACGCGGCACGGTGGTCATCGGCGCTGGGCCGGCAGGCCTCACCGCGGCGTACGAGCTGCTCCGGCGGGACAGCCCGGTCCGGGTGTTCGAGGCCGACGAGGTGGTGGGCGGGATCAGCCGCACCGTCGAGCGGGACGGGTGGCGCTTCGACATCGGCGGGCACCGGTTCTTCACGAAGGTGGCCCGGGTCGAGGAGTTCTGGCACGAGATCCTGCCCGACGAGGACTTCCTGCTGCGGCCCCGGATGAGCCGGATCTACTACCGGGGCGCCCTGTTCGACTACCCGCTGAGCGCGACGAACGCCCTGCGCAACCTCGGCGTACGGGAGGCCGTGCTCTGCATGGGCTCGTACGCGCGGGCCCGGCTGCGCCCGCCGAAAAACCAGTCGCACTTCGAGGGCTGGGTCTCGGCCCGCTTCGGCTGGCGGCTGTACTCGATGTTCTTCAAGACGTACACGGAGAAGGTCTGGGGCATGCCGGCCGACCGGTTGCAGGCCGACTGGGCCGCGCAGCGGATCAAGAACCTGTCGCTGGCCAAGGCGGTGCGCAACGCGGTGCTGCCCCGGCGCAACCGCAAGGACGTGACCAGCCTGATCGAGGAGTTCCAGTACCCGAAGCTCGGCCCGGGCATGATGTGGGAACGCTGCGCCGAGGAGGTCCGCCGGCGCGGGGGCCGGGTGGACACCGGCACCTGGGTGACCGCCGTGCACCGGGACCCGGAGCGCCGCCGGGCCGTCGCCGTGACCGTCGACGGGGCCGGCGGGCAGCGCACCGAGCCGGCCGCGCACGTCGTGTCGTCGATGCCGATCTCCGAGCTGGTCGCCGCGCTGCGCCCGGCGCCCCCGCCGGAGGTGCTGGCCGCCGCGGCCGACCTGCGGTACCGGGACTTCCTGACCGTCGCGCTGGTGGTGCCGGAGGAGTTCTCGTTCCCGGACAACTGGATCTACGTGCACGACCCGGCGGTGAAGGTCGGCCGGATCCAGAACTTCGGCTCCTGGTCACCGCACCTGGTCAAGGACGGCCGCACCTGCCTCGGCCTGGAGTACTTCGTGTTCGAGGACGACGAGACCTGGCGTACGCCGGACGCCGAGCTGATCGCCGCCGCGACCGCCGAGTTGGAGCGGCTCGGCCTGGTCCGGCCGGGGGTGGTCGAGGCCGGCCACGTGGTGCGCATGCCGAAGGCGTACCCGGTCTACGACGAGCGCTACCAGCGCAACGTGGACGTGATCCGGGACTGGCTGGCGCGGGAGGTGCCCAACGTGCACCCGGTGGGCCGCAACGGCATGCACCGCTACAACAACCAGGACCACTCGATGCTGACGGCGATGCTCACCGCCGAGAACATCGCCTGCGGCACCCGGCACGACGTGTGGTCGGTCAACGTGGAACAGGACTACCACGAGGAGTCGAGCCACGACGGGGACGGCCACCGGGGCACCGGCCGGGACGCGCCCGTCGTGCCGGCCCGGCCCGCCGTCCCGGTCGGCACGACGCTCGACGGCGCCGCCCGGCCCGAACGCCCGGCCCAGGTACGCCTCGGCTGAGCCGCCGGACACCGCCCGGTCGGCGGCCGGCCAGGCCTCGTCGACGATCCCTCGCGGGACGCGGTCCTCGAGATCTGGTGCGCAGCCGTGACGTGGTGGATCGGTTCACGCGTTGTCGCGCACGAACACCCGCATGAGCTCGGCGCACTCAGCCGCGTGCGTCTCCAACAGGAGGTGCCCGCCGTCGTAGATGTGCGCGTCCATGCGATCGAGGGCGCGGTGGTAGGCGAGGACCTCGTCGACGTCGAAGTACGGGTCGTGCCGCCCCCACAGCACGAGCGCTGGCGGCTGGTGGGCACGGTGGTACTCGGCGAGTTCGTCGAAGCGGGCGACGTGGTTGGCGTAGTCGGTGAAGAGCGCGAACTGCGCGTCGATGTTGCCGGGTCGGCTCATGCGCGCCCAGTCGAGGTGCCACGACTCGGGAGCGTGCAGGGTGCGCAGGTGTTCGGGCAGTCCGGCCAGGTACTGGTCCCGGGTGCCGGCGAAGTTCAGCCAGTCCGGCAGTTCGGCGCGCCTGTCCTCGGTCGGGTCGGCCCAGTAGGCCCTGGCGCCGTCCCACTGCTCGCCGAGGCCGTCCTCGTGCGCGTTGCCGCTCTGGACGATCAGGCCGCGGATGCGAGTCGGGGCGCGGGTGGCCAGGTGGTATCCCACCGGCGCGCCGAAGTCGTGCAGGTAGACGAAGAAGCGCTCGATTCCGAGCTGGTCGAGCAGGTTCTCGACCGTCCGGGAGAGGTTCTCGAACGTGTAGTCGTAGCTGTCGACGGCCGGCGACGACGACATGCCGAAGCCGGGCAGATCGGGCGCGATCACGTGCGCGACGTCGGCGAGCGTGGGCATGACCTCGCGAAATGTGTGCGACGAGCTGGGGAATCCATGCAGCAGCAGCACCGTCGGCTGCCCCGGGCGCCCGGCCTCGCGGAAGAACACCCCCAGGCCGTTGGCGTCGGCCTGTCGATGGCGGACCTTCTGGATGGCCTGCACTGCCTCCTCCTACCGGCGTAGCTCGCTCACCAGCCCATCGTGCCGGACCCGGACCCATGTCGCCGGCATCCTCGACACCCCCGTCCGGTTCCGCCGCGAACGGGTGCCGCAAGGGCTGGCCCCACGCTCAGCCGGCGAGCTGGTCGCGGCGGCGGGTGAGGTAGGCCCGCTCCGCGGTGTTGCCGGCGAGACCGATGGCCCGGTCGTACGCCGCCCGCGACTCGCCGCCGCGCCCGAGCCGCCGCAGCAGGTCGGCGCGCGCGGCGTGGAAGGCGTGGTAGCCGTCGAGGACCTCGGCGAGCCGGTCGATCTCGGCGAGCCCGACCCCGGGGCCGTCGGCCTCGGCCACCGCGACCGCCCGGTTGAGCCGCACGATCGGTGAGGGGTCGAGCAGCACCAGGCGGCCGTAGAGGGCGACGATGGCGGACCAGTCGGTGTCCCGGGCGGACGGCGCATCCGTGTGGACCACGTTGATCGCGGCCTGCAACTGGTAGCGCCCGGGTGGGTCACCGCCGGCCGCCACCGCCTCGATCCGCTCGCGGACCAGGGCGTTGCCCTCGGCGATCAGGGTGCGGTCCCACGCGCCGCGGTCCTGCTCGTCGAGGGTCACCAACTCCCCGCTGCGGGACACGCGCGCCGGCCGCCGGGCGTCGGTGAGGAGCATCAGGGCGAGCAGGCCGGCCACCTCGCCGTCGTCCGGGAGGAGGGTGCGGAGCAGGCGGCCGAGGCGGATCGCCTCGTCGGTGAGGTCGACGCGCACCGGGTCGCCCCCCTCACTGGCGAGGTAGCCCTCGTTGAAGACGAGGTAGACGACCGCGAGCACGCCGGCGAGCCGCTCGCGGATGTCGTCGGCCGAGGGCACCCGGTAGGGAATGTGTGCCGCCTTGATCTTTGCCTTGGCGCGGGTGATCCGCTGCGCCATGGTGGTCTCCCGCACCAGGAAGGCGCGGGCGATCTCGGGGACGGTGAGGCCGCCGAGCAGGCGCAGGGTGAGCGCCACCCGGGCCTCCGGCGCGAGCGCGGGGTGGCAGCAGGTGAAGATCAGCCTGAGCCGGTCGTCCTCGACCGGGCCGGTCGGCTCGGCAGGGGTGTCGTCGTACACCATCAGGGCCGCCTGGTGTCTGGCGTCGCGCTGTGACTCGCGACGGAGCCGGTCGATCGCCTTGCGGGTCGCGGTGGTGGCGAGCCAACCGCCGGGACTGGACGGTACGCCCTCGCGCGGCCACCGCTCCGCGGCCGCCACGAACGCTTCGGCCGTCGCCTCCTCGGCGACGTCGAGATCGCCGAAACGGCGCGCGAGGCCGGCGACCACCCGCGCCCACTCTTCGCGGTGGACACGGGTGATCGCCTGCTCGACGGTGGGACCGGTCACGGCGCCAGCAGCGTCCGGACCGATTCCTCGGTTCGGAAGGGACGCACCTCGACCGTGCCGCGGCACGCTCTCGACCCCTCGGCCGCAAGCGCCAGGGCCACGTCGAGGTCGGCCGCCTCGATGACCCAGAAGCCCCCGAGGTGCTCCTTCGTCTCCAGGTAGGGCCCGTCGGTGAAGACCGGCCTCTCGCCCTGCCCGTCGACGGTGGTGGCGGTCGTCGCGGGCTCCAGGCCGTCGGCGAAGACGAGGTGACCGTCCCGCTGGAGCCTCTCGTTGAAGGCGCCGGTGTCGGCGAACGCCCGCAGCATGGCCTCGCGGGAGGGATAGGCGCCGAACTCGGTGTGCTCGGCCGGTCCGTGGACGGACAGCAGGTATCTGGGCACCGCGCTCACCTATCCCCGGAGCCGTTACGCCGGGCCTCCCCCGGACCACGGAACCGGTGCACCTCCTGCGGCCAGTCGAGCGCGGTCGCGAGCCTGCCGGCCCAGTATCGCGCCGCCTCGTCGTCGGGCACGTCCACGACGGCGAAGCCGCCGAGGTGCTCCTTGGTCTCGACGTACGGGCCGTCGGTGAAGACGGGCTTGCCGTCGACCGCTTCGACGCTGCACACCGCGGTGGACCGGTCGAGCCCGCCGTTGCTGAAGATCAGGACGCCCTCGGCCTGCATGTCCGCGATCACGGCCCGGCCGGCCACGCCCTTCTCGCGAATCTCCTCCGCCGTGTGTGGGGGCACCCACTCGTCGTTGAAGGTGATCAGGTATTCCGTCATGTCGTCTCCTCTCAGTCCCCGGACGGGGGCCTTGCCCGACTCCCTCGTGTCCGACGGCCCAGCCGACCGCCGCACACTGGTTCCACGAACGGCCGCGCCCTGATACGACACCATCGCCGAAAATCGACCTGGTCCTGGACGCCGCCAGCGTCCGCCGGTCCGGAAAGCGGACGTCACGAAGCGGCGCAGGCGTCCGTGATGGTCCGGGTCCACACCTCGGGGTGGGTGAACCAGAAGTCATGCGGTACGTCAGGCACGGTGGAGAACCTTCCCCGTGGCACGAGCGCGGCGATCTGCGCCAGGGGCCATGACGGGCGGATGTCGTCGCCGGCGGCGATGAGATGCATCGGTACGCCGCAGGCAGCCAGTCCGCTCCACAGCTGGGGTCGATGGATCCAGTCGGTGAACGAGTCGCTGAGAGCCGCGTGCACTTCGGGCACCCAGTCGATGTCGACGACGGGCTCCGCGGCCTTACCGGCCTGGTACGCCTCGGACCACGTGCGGTCACGCTGGGGGCCCCTCCCAGCGATTCCGACCACCGCGGCCACGGCCTCCGGATGTTCCACCGCGTAGCGCACGGCGAGATCACAGCCCCACGAATGGCCCACCACGATCCAGGTGGTGACACCGACCGCTGCGCGGATGCACTCGAGGTCGGTGATCGCTTCTTCCATGGTGTGGGGGCCGCCGCCCGAGCGACCGACGCCGCGCGGTTCGGGGTACCAGGCGCGGTGGTCACGCGGCGCAATCTCGTCCCGCTCCAGATACTGCACGCACCCGGGACCACCGGTCAGGACGACGACGTCAGGGCCGTGGCCCGTCACACCCACGTGCAACGCCGTCGCTCCCACGTGAACCACCCGCGACTCCATGTCCGCGAACGCTACCCAACGACAGCCGTCCCCTCATGCCGCTCGGGTGCGGGTCGGACATCGCCGACCTGGACGGCGCTCAGGATGCTCGACAGGCTTGCCGGGTGGGCCAGCTTCAGGTCTGCGAGATCGCTGGGCCGAAACCAGCGAAGATCGTCGTGCTCCTCGGGTGCGACGTTGACGGGTTCCCCTTCCCAGCGCGTGACGAGGAACGCGTGCATGTGGAGGGTGGGGTCACTGATCGTCATCGGAATGGGTCGGGGGTCGTGGACGTGGACACCGAGTTCTTCGAGGCACTCCCGAGCAACGGCCTGGTGCGGTAACTCGTCCGGCTCGACATGTCCGCCGACGAGATCCCAGCAGTCGGGATACCACCGCCGCGACGGATGGCGGTGCACCAGGAGCACGAGGCCGTCGCGCACAAGTGCGGCGACTGAGATCGGAATGCGGGCGACCATGGCGGCACCCTAGACGGGAACGCACTCTCCTGCCGCCCGACGGCGCGTCACGGGTCGCAGCCGCCGGCCAGGGGCGGCGGCGCGCGGTCGTGCGCGCAGCACGGATGACGTGGTCCGGCTCCAGGGCGACGCGCCGGGTCCCACCCCCGGCGGGTGGGACCCGGCGCGCGGCGGGCGTCGGTCAGACGGCTGCCTTGACGGCGGCCTCGGCGCGCAGGTCCTCCTCCGAGGCGCCCCGGCGCCAGTAGCCGGAGAAGGTGACGTGGCGGCGGTCCAGGCCGCGCTCGCCGACGAGGTGCCGGCGCACCGAGCGCACCATCGAGGACTCGCCGGCGATCCAGGCGTACGGGCTGCCGCCCGGCAGCCGGGCGGCGCGCACCGCGTCGGCCAGCAGGGTGCTGCCGGGGGCGGTGCCGCCGCGCACGAGCCAGCGCACCTCGGCCCGCGCCTCGGTGGGCAGCTCCTGGATGTCCCCCGCGTCGGGGACCTCGATCCAGGCCCGCACCGGGGTGTCGGCCGGCAGCCAGGCCAGGATGCCGGCGGCGGCGGGCAGCCCGGTCTCGTCGGCCACCAGCAGGACGGAGTCCGTGCCGACCGGGGGGCGGAAGCAGACGCTGCGGTTGTCGTGCACGGCCGGGCCGAGCAGCACCACCCGGTCGCCCGGCAGGGCGTGCCGGGCCCAGCGGGAGGCGGGACCGGTGTCGCCGTGGCTGACGAAGTCGATGTCCACCTCGGCCTGCTCGGGGCGCTGCTCCCGGATGGTGTACGACCGCATCACCGCGCGCACGTCGGGGTCCATGGCCCGGTAGGCGCCGAACCAGTCCTCCTCCGCCCCGGCGGGGAGCACCGGCTCGGGCTGGCCGGGGTGCGGCAGGAACAGCGAGACGCTCTGGTCCCGGCCGCCGCCGGCGAAGTCGACCAGCTCCGGCCCGCCGAAGGTGACCCGGACCAGGGAGGCGCCGACGCGGCGCGCGCCGACGACCTGCGCGGCGAAGAGGCGGTACTGGACGGCGACGGCGGTGGTCACGAGGTCACCTTCTTCGCGCCCTTGATGGCGGTGGCCAGGTTCTCCAGCAGCGGCGCGGCGCCGGCGTACGAGAAGCGGGGCACCGCGTCCCACGCGGCGATCTGGTTGGCCTTGACGGCCGGCAGCTGCTGCCAGGTGGGCTTGGCGGCCAGGTCCTTGGGCTGCAGGGCGGTGTTGCGGTTGTCGAGCAGGAGCAGGTCGGCCGGGAACTTGCCCGCGTTCTCCCAGCTCAGCGCCTCGAAGTAGTCGCCGGCCTCCAGCTTGGTGGGGACGACGATGTCGACGCCCAGCTCGGCGAAGTACATCAGGTCGGTGCTGACCTTGGGGTTGGAGGCGTAGAACAGGTCGGGGCTGCCGGAGCAGGCGAGCACCTTGATGCCCGGGTTCGCCTTGACCGCCTGGCGGACCGACTCGGCGGCGGCCTCGAAGCGGGCCTTGGCGTCGGTGACCTTCTTCGCGGACAGGTCGGCGCCGAGGGACTCCGCGAGCTGCGCGTACCGCTCGATCGGCTTGGTCATCGGCACCCGGGCCGTGGTCACGGTGACGGCGGGGGCGAGCGGGAGGATCTTGGCCTTGCTCTCGTCCGGCACGTACCAGAAGGCGCCCGGGTCGTACATGTGGGTGACGAGCAGTTCGGGCCGCAGGGCGGCGTACTTCTCCAGGTTGAACTCGCCCCAGACGTTGCCGAGAATCTCCACGGACTCCACGTCGAGGTCGCCGGCCTGCGGGTCCTTGCTGCCGTCGGCGCGCTTCGTCTCGCCGAACACCCCGACGATCTGCTTGTCGAGCCCGAAGTCCACCAGCGCGGCGGCGACCCCCGTGAAGGCGACCACCCGGGTCGGGCGGGCGTCGGCGCTCACCTTCTCGTTGCGGTCGTCGGTGAACGACCACGGCCCGCCGGAGCTGTTGGCGGCGGGGGCGGCGGAGTCCTCGTCCCCGCCGCAGCCGGCGAGCAGGGCCGCCAGGGTGGCGGCGCCACCGGCGGCGAGCAGGCCCCGGCGGGAGAGGCGGCGGGCGGACACGGGATGCGGCATGGCAGTGTCTTTCGATCGGGGTCGGGCGAATGACCATGGACAGCTGGGTTAGGTTAACCTAACCTAAACCGCTGTCAAGTCCCGTTCGGAATTCCGCACCACTTCGGAGCCCACACTGTCCGCCACCCTCTCCCCACGCCTCGGCACCGCGCCGGCGCCGCCCGCCGTACGCCGGCCCGGCCGGACCGCGCGGCGGGCCGCCGGCCTCGCGGTGTCGGTGCTGCTGCTCGCGGTCGTCGCGGTGCTCAGCATCGCCGTGGGCGCCAAACAGCTCCCCCTCACCGACGTGTGGCAGGGCCTGCTGGACCGCGATGCCGCCGAGTACGCCGTCGTGCACCGGATGCGGCTGCCGCGCACGCTGCTCGGCCTGCTCGCCGGGGCGGCGCTCGGCGTCGCCGGCGCGGTGATGCAGGCGCTGACCCGCAACCCGCTCGCCGACCCCGGCCTGCTCGGCATCAACGCCGGCGCCTCGGCGGCGGTGGCCAGCGGGGCGCTGTTGTTCGGCATCGGCGGCGTCGGCGGCCAGGTGTGGTTCGCGCTGCTCGGCGCGGCGGTCGTGACCGCCGCCGTGTACGCCGTCGGCGGCGGGCGCGGGGCCACCCCCGCCCGGCTGGCGCTGGCCGGCGCGGCGCTCAACGCCACCCTCTACTCGTACGTCAGCGCGGTGATGCTGGTGGACTCCGCGTCGCTGGAACGGCTGCGGTTCTGGACGGTCGGCTCGCTGGCCGCCGCCGAACCGTCGGCCGTCCGCACGGTCGCGCCGTTCATGGCGGCGGGCCTGCTGGTCGCCCTGCTCGTCGCGCGTCCGCTCAACGCGCTGGCGCTCGGCGACGACGCGGCGCGCGCCCTCGGCGCCCGCCCGGCCCTGGTCCGGGGCGCGGTCATCGCGGCGGTCACCCTGCTCTGCGGGGCCGCCACCGCCGCCTGCGGGCCGATCGTCTTCGTCGGGCTGCTCGTGCCGCACCTGGTCCGCGCGCTCACCGGGCCGGACCTGCGCTGGCTGCTGCCGTACTGCGCGGTGCTGGCCCCGGTGCTGCTGCTCGGCGCCGACGTGCTGGGGCGGGTGCTGAGCCGCCCCGGCGAGCTCCAGGTCGGGCTCGTGACCGCCGTGGCGGGCGGGCCGCTCTTCCTCTGGCTGGTACGGCGCGGGCGGGTGGCCCACCCGTGATCACCCTCCGCACCCCCGGCAACCTGTCCCTGCGGCTGCGCCCCCGCGCCATCGCCGTCGGCGTCACCTGCGTGCTGCTGGCCCTGGGGCTCAGCGTGCTCGCCATCGGCAGCGGCGACTACCCGATGAGCCCCGCCGACGTGCTGCGCGCCCTCACCGGCCGGGGCACCCCGGCCGAGGAGTTCATCGTCACCGAGCTGCGGCTGCCCCGGGTGGTCACCGCGCTCTGCGTCGGCGCCGCGCTGGCGTTGGCCGGCGCCGTCTTCCAGTCGCTGGTCCGCAACCCGCTGGGCAGTCCCGACATGCTCGGCTTCACCCAGGGCGCGGCGACCGGGGCGCTCGTCGTGGTGGTGGTCGGCGGCAGCAGCGTGGCGCTGGCCTCGTCGGCGGTGGTCGGCGGGCTGGTCACCGGCGCGCTGGTCTACGCGCTGTCCTGGCGGCGCGGCGTGCACGGGTACCGGCTGATCCTGGTCGGCATCGGCACCATGGCGATCCTCACCGGGGTCAACGGCTGGCTGCTCACCCGGGCCCCGCTGATGGACGCCGCCCGCGCCGTGCTCTGGCTCACCGGCAGCCTCGACGGGCGCGGCTGGTCGAACGCGCTGCCGCTGCTGGTCGCGCTGGCGGTGCTGGTGCCCCTCATGCTGGCCGGGTACGGGCCGGCGATGCGGCTGGTCGAGATGGGCGACGACACCGCCGCCGCGCTCGGCGTACGCGTGGAGCGGCTGCGCCTGGTCGTGCTGGCGGCGGCGGTCCTGCTGGTCTCCCTCGCGGCGGCCGCCGCCGGGCCGGTGAACTTCGTGGCCCTCACCGCGCCGCACCTCGCGCGGCGGCTGACCCGGGCGCCGGGGCCGAACCTGCTGCCCTCGGCGGCGGTCGGCGCGGTCCTCCTGGTCGCGGCCGACCAGCTCGCGCTGCGGGTCTTCCCCGGGCACCAGCTGCCGGTCGGCGTGGTGACCGGCGTGCTCGGCGGCGCCTACCTGATCTGGCTGCTGGCCACCGAGCGCCGGGCCGGCCGGCTGTGACCGGGCGAGGCCGGCGGGCCGCCCACGACGAGAACGGAGCACCGAGCATGCAGTCCCGGCTGAGCGGCACCGCGATGACCCTCGCCTACGAGCGGCGGACCGTCGCGCGGGACCTGAGCGTCGCCGTGCCCGACCGGTCCTTCACGGTCATCATCGGCCCCAACGCCTGCGGCAAGTCCACCCTGCTGCGGGCCCTTTCCCGGCTGCTGAAGCCGGCCGCCGGGGCGGTGCTGCTCGACGGCGAGGACATCCACCGGCTGCCGGCGCGCAACGTGGCGCGCACCCTCGGCCTGCTGCCGCAGACGTCCGTCGCGCCGGACGGCATCGGCGTCGCCGAACTCGTCGCGCGCGGCCGGTACCCGCACCAGGGGCTGCTGCGGCAGTGGTCGCGCGAGGACGAGCGGGTGGTCACCGAGTCGATGGCCGCCACCGGGGTCGCCGACCTCGCCGGCCGCACCGTCGACGAGCTCTCCGGCGGGCAGCGGCAGCGGGTGTGGATCGCGATGGCGCTGGCCCAGCAGACCCCCCTGCTGCTGCTCGACGAGCCGACCACCTACCTGGACATCGCCCACCAGATCGAGATCCTCGACCTCTGCGCCCGGCTGCACGAGGAGCAGGGCCGCACGCTGGTGGCGGTGCTGCACGACCTCAACCACGCCGCCCGCTACGCGACGCACCTGATCGCGATGCGCGAGGGGGAGGTGGTCGCGGCCGGCCCGCCCCGGGAGGTGGTCACCGCCGAGCTGGTCGAGGAGGTCTTCCGGCTGCCGTGCCGCGTGATCGACGACCCGGAGAGCGGCACCCCCCTGGTGGTCCCCGCCGCCCGCCGCCGGGCCGGGGCCGCCACGAGCACCCCGACGGTCGCCGCCGCCGGCGGGTGAGAGCTGTGGGCGGGTGACGGGCGTGGCCGGGTGACGGGCGTGGGCGGGTGAGGGGCGTTCGCGCCGCCGGCCGGGGCCGCCGGACCGCCCGCGCCGCGCCGGGGGTCGACCTACTCGCGCATCGACCGGAATCATCGTACGGTGGCACACGATGCGTGATCTCGCCAGCACCTACCGCCAGGACGTCGACGGCTTCGGCCGGGTGACGATCCGCCCCGTCGACCCCGACACCGACATCGACCTGATCCACGCCTGGGTCAGCCAGGAACGCGCCCAGTTCTGGGGCATGCGCGACGCCGGCCGGGACCGGGTCGGGGAAATCTACCGCTACCTGGACTCGCTGCCCACCCATCACGCCTGGCTGACCCACCGCGACGGCACGCCGGTGGCGCTGTTCCAGACCTACGAGCCGGCCGCCGACCCGGTCGGCGAGTGCTACCCGGTCCAGCCCGGCGATCACGGGGCCCACCTGCTGATCGGCCCGCCCGACACGGTCGAGCGGGGCTTCACGGGCACCCTGTTGCGCGTGTTCCTCGACTTCGTCTTCGCCGATCCGCGGCACCGGCGCGTCGTGATGGAGCCGGACGCGCGCAACGACAAGGCGGTCAACCGGCTGCTGCGCACCGGCTTCGTCGCCGGCCCGCTGATCGACGTGAACGGCAAGCGGGCCCGGCTGCTCTTCCTCGACCGCGAGACGTTCGAGGCCGGCCGCCCCTGACCGGGACGGCCCACGGGTCTCGCGCGGCACCGCAGGTGGCTGGTGTGGTGACCTGCGCTCCCCGCGCGGGCGACCGCCCGGGGAGCGCAGGGAGCCCCGCCGCCCGCGGGCGCCTCAGCCCTGCAGCCAGCGGTGGATGCACTGCAACAGGTCGGCGGCGTCGACCGGCTTCGTGACGTAGTCGCTGGCGCCGGAGGAGATGCTCTTCTCCCGGTCGCCGTGCATCGCCTTCGCGGTCACCGCGATGATCGGCAGGTCGGCGTAGCGGGGCATGGCGCGGATCGCCGCCGTCGCGGCGTAGCCGTCCATCTCCGGCATCATCACGTCCATCAGCACGAGGTCGATGTCGTCGTGGCGCATCAGCGTCTCGATGCCCTGCCGGCCGTTCTCCGCGTAGACCACGTCGAGCCCGTGCAGCTCCAGGATGTTCGTCAGCGCGAAGACGTTGCGCGCGTCGTCGTCCACCACCAGCACCTTTCGGCCGGCCAGGTCGTCCGGCAGGGCGTCGACGGCGGGCCGGACGTCGGGCACCACCGGCGCGAACGGCAGCACCCGCTCCGGGGTCACCGCCGTGAGGTGCAGGGCGATCCGCTCGCGCAGGTCGTCCAGGCTGCGCAGGACCTCCAGCGGCCGCTCGTGGGCCAGCGCCTGCAACAGGGCCTGCGCGCCGGACGGCAGCGGGTGACCGTGGTACGCCAGCACGGGCACCCCGCGCAGCGCCGGGTCGTCGTGCAGCGCCTTCAACAGGGTCGTGCCGCCCTCGCCGGGCAGGTCGAGCTGGAGCACCAGGACGTGGTGCCGTCCCCCGGCGAGCGCCTCCAGCGCCGAGGCCACGTCGACCGCGGTGGAGATCTCCACCGGCGGGTGCGCGTCGCCCAGGTCCGCCGCGACGCCCTGGGCGAGCAGCGTCAGCAGCCCCTTGTCGTGGCGCTCCAGCACCAGCATCCGCCGGACCTCGCCGGGCTGGAGGGTCACGGCCGGCGGCAGCGTGGCCGGCGGCGTCCAGGGCAGCGCGCCGGCCCGACCGGATGCCGGGAACGGGCCGGTCGGGCGGTCGTCCGTGGCCGCCGCGTCGCCGGTCCCGGCGGGCACGGGCCCGACAGGCAGGTAGAGGGTGAACGTGCTGCCCTGGCCGAGCACGCTGTGCGCCCGGATCCGGCCGCCGAGCAGGTGGGCGATCTCCCGGCTGATGGACAGCCCCAGGCCCGTGCCCCCGTACCGCCGGCTGGTCGTGCCGTCGGCCTGCTGGAAGGCGTCGAAGATGGCGGTCAGGTGCTGCTCGGCGATGCCGATGCCGGTGTCGATCACCCGGAACGCGAGGACGGTGTCCGGCTGGGCGAACCCCTCGGGCAGCTCGTCCGGCGCGGCCCGCTCGATCCGCAGCCGCACCCGCCCCTTCTCGGTGAACTTGACCGCGTTGGAGACGAGGTTGCGCAGCACCTGCCGCAGCCGCTGCTCGTCGGTGTGCAGCTCGGTCGGCACGCCCGGACCGGTGCTGATCTCCAGCTCCAGGCCCCGGGGGGTGGTCAGCGGCCGGAAGGTGGCGTCGACGTAGTCGCGCAGTGCGGCCAGCTCGAAGGTCTCCGGGTTGATGTCCATCTTCCCGGCCTCCACCTTGGACAGGTCGAGGATGTCGTTGATGAGCTGGAGCAGGTCGGTGCCGGCCGAGTGGATGACCGTCGCGTACTCCACCTGCTTGGCGGTCAGGTTGCGGTTCGGGTTCTGCGCGAGCAGTTGGGCGAGGATGAGCAGCGAGTTCAACGGCGTACGCAGCTCGTGGCTCATGTTGGCGAGGAACTCCGACTTGTACTTGGAGGCCAGCGCGAGCTGCTGGGCGCGGGCCTCCAGCTCCTGCCGGGCCTGCTCGATCTCGGAGTTCTTCGTCTCGATGTCGTGGTTCTGCCGGGCCAGCAGGGCCGCCTTGTCCTCCAGCTCGGCGTTGGAGCGCTGGAGTTCCTCGGAGCGGGCCTGCAACTCCTCCGAGCGGGCCTGCAACTCCGCGGCGAGGCGCTGCGACTCGGTGAGCAGCACGTCGGTACGGGCGTTGGCGACGATGGTGTTGACGTTGACGCCGATGGTCTCGGTGAGCTGGTCGAGGAAGTCGCGCTGCACCTCGGTGAAGTGGCTCATGCTGGCCAGCTCGATGACGCCGAGCACCTGGTCCTCGAAGAGGATCGGCAGCACCACCAGGTGCAGCGGGGCGGCGGCGCCGAGGCTGGAGGAGACGGTGACGTAGTCGGCCGGCACGGCGTCCACCACGATGGCCCGCTTGCTCACCGCGGCCTGCCCGACGAGCGACTCGCCGAGGGCGTAGCGGCGGCCGGAGGTGTCGTGGCCGTACCCGCCGACCACCCGCAGGCCCGTCCCGCCGGGGCCGTCGTCCACCAGCAGGAACGTGCCGAGCTGCGCCGAGACCAGCGGGGCCAGCTCGTTCATCACCAGGCCGGCGACCACGTCCAGGTCGCGGTGGCCCTGCATCAACCCGGCGATGCGGGCCAGGTTGGTCTTGAGCCAGTCCTGTTCCTGGTTGGTCCGGGTGGTCTCGCGCAGCGACTCCACCATGGAGTTGATGTTGTCCTTCAGCTCGCCGACCTCGCCGGGGGCGTCCACGGTGATGGAGCGGGTCAGGTCGCCGGTGGCCACGGCGCTGGTCACCTCGGCGATGGCGCGCACCTGGCGGGTGAGGTTCCCGGCCAGCTCGTTGACGTTCTCGGTGAGCCGCTTCCAGGTGCCGGAGACGCCCTCGACCTCGGCCTGGCCGCCGAGGCGGCCCTCGCTGCCGACCTCCCGGGCCACCCGGGTCACCTCGGCCGCGAACGACGACAGCTGGTCCACCATCGTGTTGATGGTGGTCTTCAGCTCCAGGATCTCGCCGCGCGCGTCGACGTCGATCTTCTTGGTCAGGTCGCCCTGGGCCACCGCGGTGGTGACCTGCGCGATGTTGCGGACCTGGCCGGTGAGGTTGTTCGCCATCGAGTTGACGTTGTCGGTGAGGTCCTTCCAGGTGCCGGCCACGTTGGGCACCCGCGCCTGCCCGCCGAGGCGGCCCTCGGTGCCCACCTCCCGGGCCACCCGCGTCACCTCGTCGGCGAACGCGCCGAGGGTGCCGACCATCGTGTTGATGGTCTGGGCGAGCACGGCCACCTCGCCCTTGGCCTCCACGGTGATCTGCCGGCTCAGGTCGCCCTGGGCGACGGCGGTGGCGACCAGCGCGATCGAGCGCACCTGGTTGGTCAGGTTGTTGGCCATCTCGTTGACGTTGTCGGTGAGGTCCTTCCAGGTCCCGCCGACGTTGGACACCCGGGCCTGGCCGCCCAGGCGCCCCTCGGTGCCCACCTCCCGTGCCACCCGCGTCACCTCGTCGGCGAACGCGGAGAGCTGGTCGACCATCGTGTTGATGGTCTCCTTCAGCGCCAGGATCTCGCCGCGCGCGTCGACCCGGATCTTCTGGGTCAGGTCGCCCTTCGCCACGGCGGTGGTCACCTCGGCGATGCTGCGCACCTGGGCGGTGAGGTTGTCCGCCATGACGTTGACCGACTCGGTGAGGTCCTTCCAGGTGCCGGAGACGCCCTTGACGTCCGCCTGGCCGCCGAGGCGGCCCTCGGTGCCCACCTCCCGGGCCACCCGGGTCACCTCGTCGGCGAACGACGACAGCTGGTCCACCATCGTGTTGATGGTGTTCTTCAGCTCCAGGATCTCGCCGTGCGCGGTGACGGTGATCTTCTGCGACAGGTCGCCCCGGGCCACCGCCGTGGCCACCTGCGCGATGCTGCGCACCTGGTCGGTGAGGTTGACCGCCATCGAGTTCACCGAGTCGGTGAGGTCGCGCCAGGTGCCCGCGACGCCGCTGACCTGGGCCTGACCGCCGAGCCGCCCGTCGGTGCCGACCTCGCGGGCCACCCGGGTCACCTCGTCGGCGAACGACGACAGCTGGTCCACCATGGTGTTGATGGTGCTCTTGAGCTCCAGGATCTCGCCCCGCGCGTCGACGGTGATCTTCTGCGACAGGTCGCCGCGGGCCACGGCGGTGGTGACCTGGGCGATGTTGCGGACCTGGCTGGTCAGGTTGCCGGCCATGAAGTTCACCGAGTCGGTGAGGTCGCGCCAGGTGCCGGCCACGCCGGGCACCTCGGCCTGCCCGCCGAGGCGGCCCTCGCTGCCGACCTCCCGGGCCACCCGCGTCACCTCGTCGGCGAACGACGACAGCTGATCCACCATCGTGTTGATGGTGATCTTCAGCTCCAGGATCTCGCCGCGCACGTCGACGGTGATCTTCTGCGACAGGTCGCCCCGGGCCACCGCCGTGGCCACCTCGGCGATGTCGCGGACCTGGTCGGTCAGGTTGCCCGCCATGGCGTTGACCGAGTCGGTGAGGTCCTTCCAGGTGCCCGACACGCCGGGCACCTCGGCCTGCCCGCCGAGCTGTCCCTCCGTGCCCACCTCCCGGGCCACCCGGGTCACCTCGGAGGTGAACAGCGACAGCTGGTCCACCATGCCGTTGAAGACGGTGGCGATCTCCCCGAGCAGGCCGTCGGCGTCCTCCGGCAACCGGGTGCCGAAGTCGCCGTCCCGCACCGCCGTGAGGCCGGCCAGCAGCTGCCGGAGCCCCGGGTCGGCCATCGCCGCGGTGCCACCGGCCGCCGGCCTGCGCCGCGACGCCGTCTTCTCGACCACCACAACCACCTCGCGGAACAGCCGGGGGCTCGCCCGCCGGCACAACATGGACCGCGCAAGTATGCACAGCCCCGTCGCCGCCCGCGCGTGCACCGCCGCCCCGCGACGCCCGCCGCCCGGCGGTGACCAGCACGGTTACCGAGGGCTCGACGCGGGTAGAGGCGACGCTCGAACCGGTCCCACCGGGACGGGGGACTCGCCGGGGCCGTCCTCGACGCCGGCCCGACGAACGGGTCCGCTGTGGAGGGCGCCCCACCGGAAAGGGGTGCGGACGGTGCGGCAGTGGTGGCGGGGCGTGGGCGGACGGATCCGGCGCGACGGCATGACGGTGGTGGAGTTGACCCTCGCCGCGACCGTGGCCTGGATCCTCGCCGCCCGGGTGATCGGTCACCCGGATCCGTTCTTCGCCCCCACGGCCGCGCTGGTCGTCCTCGGCGAGGGGCGGGGGCGACGGGTCCGGCAGACGTTGGAGATCCTGCTCGGGGTCGCGGCCGGCGTGCTCGTCGCCGAGCTGCTGGTGTACGCGCTCGGCCCGGGCACCGGCACCGTCTTCCTGGTCCTGCTGCTGACCACCGGCCTGATGGTGGCGATCGGGGCGCGCACCACCCTCGTGGTGCAGGCGGCGGTCTCCGCCATGTACCTGGTGGCGGTCGCCGCGCCCAGCGGCACGCTGATGCCGTTCCGGTTCGTCGACGCGCTGATCGGCGGCGCGGTGGCGTTGGCCGCGAGCCAGCTCCTGGCGGCCCGCGATCCGCTCGCCCCGCTGATCAGGGAAGCCCGGCAGAGCTTCGCCGACCTGGCCGAGGTGCTCGACGAGCTCGACGGCGCGCTCGCCCGGTGCGACGAGACCGCCGCGCGGGCGGCGCTGGAGCGGGCCCGGCAGCTGGACGACTGCGTGGACCGGCTGCGCACGGCGGTCCGGGCCACCGGGGAGACGCTGCGGTTCCGGGTCCGCCGGCGGCGGCACGTCGGGCAGGTACGGGACGTGGAGGCGACCACCCGGCAGCTGGACTACGCCGTCCGCAACGTCCGGGTGCTGGCCCGCGCCGGGGTGACGCTGACCCGGCTGCACACCGGGACGCCGCCGGAGCTGGGCGACGCGGTCCCCGCCCTGGCCGCCGCCGTACGCGCCGCGGGCGAGGCGGTGGCGACCGACCTGACCGGCGAGGACGCCGACCGCCACGCGGCGCGGGCCGACGAGGCGGCCATGACGGCGGTACGGGTCGCCGGCCGGCTGCTCGCGTCCGACCCGGCGCTGCCCGTCACGATGATCGTCGGTCAGATCCGGGCGACCGCCATCGACCTGCTGCGCGGGGTCGGCCACGACGACGTCGCCGTGCTGGACCGGGTGGACCGGGCGCTCGGGGTGCTGCCCGCCCAGCCCGCGCCGCAGGGCTCGGGCTGCGCGTAGCCGGCCGGCACGATGTCGCCGGGCTGGCGGGCCCGCGCCGGGCGGGCCGCCGGCGGGGCGCCGTACGGCGGGGTGCCCGGTCAGCGGGGTGCCACGAGGCCGGCGTAGTCGTCGGCGGTGAGGGGTCGCCGGGACAGCTGCCCGTCGGCGCGCGGCACCCCCAGCGGGGCCCCGCCCCGGAAGAAGGCCACGGTGTCGACGTCGGAACGGGCGGTCAGGGTGCAGACGATCTGCCCGAAGGCGAGGACCTCGTCGCTGCGGCCCGTCTCGTCGCCGGCCCCGCCGAGGTCCACGTCGACCTCGTTGCCCCGCGGCCGGGCGGCGGCGGCCGGCACGGCCCCGGGCAGGGCCGTCGTGAGGCCGCTCTCGCGTTCGGCGGTGGTGGGGCCGGCCAGCAGGTGCTGGAGCTGGGCGTCGACGGTGGGCGTGCCGTCGACCCGACGCTCGACGCGGACCAGCCGGTCGTCCCGTACGAAGCAGAGGGTCTCCGTCGTCCGCCCCGCCGTCAGGGTGGGGGTCGGCGTCGCGACGACCGCCCCCGGCGAGGGGAACGGCCCGGGTGGGGGCGCCACGGCGCGCGGGGCGTCCTCGGTCGGGACGCCGCACCCGCCGAGCAGCCCGAGGACGACGAGCGCGCCGCCGACGGCTCGCCACCAACCCGACCGCCGCGCCCACCGGCGGGACGCGCGCGGCGGGCTCGCGGGCGCACGACCGCTCCCGGCGGGCGGCGCGGGCATGGGCACGGGCGTGCGGGTCACGGCGGGCGGCGCGGGCGCGCGGCGGGTCACGGCAGTGCCCCGGGCAGCTCGACGCGGAAGCTGGCGCCCCCGCCGGGGCGGTCGCCCACACTCGCCCGCCCCCGGTGCGCGGCGGCGTGCTCCGCGACGATGGCCAGCCCGAGCCCGGTGCCGTCGCCGTCGCCACGCGAGTGCGCGGCCCGGCCACGGACGAAGCGGTCGAAGATGGCCTCCCGGTCCCCGGCGGGCACGCCCGGGCCCTCGTCGTCGACCTCGACGACTCCCGTCCCGTCCCGCTGCGACAGCCGCACGGCCACCGGCCCGCCGCCGTGGCGCAGCGCGTTGTCCACCAGGTTGGCCAGGATCTGCTCGACCCGGCGCTCGTCGACCAGCCAGGTGGCGGCGACGCCCCGGCCGGCGCGCACGAGCGTGTCCGGCAGCCCGCGTGCCTGGCAGGCGCGGCGGGCCAGCGCCGCCACGTCGACCGGCGCCCGGTCGACCGGCTGGTCGCTGCGGGCGAGCTGGATGAGGTCGTTGACCAGTTGCTGGAACCGGGTGATCTCGTCGGCCACCAGCGCGGCGGCGGTGGCGGTGCGGTCGTCGAGGTGCGCCCGGCGCCGGGCCAGGACGCTGGCCGCGGCCGACAGGGTCTGCAACGGCGAGCGCAGCTCGTGGCTCACGTCAGCGGCGAAGCGGCGGTCCCGCTCGATACGCCGGGAGAGCTGGTCGACCATGTGGTTGAAGGACGTGGAGAGCCGGGTGAGATCAGGGTCGGTGGTCGCCGCGAGCCGGGCGGAGAAGTTGCCCGCCGCGATCTCCTGCGCGGCGTCGGCCACCGCCGTCAGCGGCCGCAGGCTGTGCCGGGTGGCGTACCAGCCCAGGGCGGCGCCGGACCCGGCGACGACGATGGCCACGGCGGTCAGCGCGAGCGCCAGGACCCGCAGGGTCTGGTCCAGCTCGCGCAGCGACGTCAGCTCGTAGTAGCTGGTGGACGGGGCCAGCGGCAGGCCGACGAGCAGGGTGGGCTGGCCGTTGACCCGGACCCGCTGCACGGCCGGCTCCCCGGCGTGGACGAGCTGTTGCAGGTCGACCGGGATGGCGGCGGTGAGGCCGGCGTCGGCCGTGCGGGCGTACCAGTCGTCCCCGCGGTGCAGCAGCGGCCGGCGGACGCCGCCGGTGTCGAGGGAGCGCAGCACCTCCACCACGTCGGGGTCCTCCGTGTCCAGGCCGGTACGCACCACCGCCGCGTCGAAGTACGCCGCCCGCACGGCGGTGCGCTCCCGCTCGTCCAGCAGGGAGCGCCTGGTCAGCTCGTAGGAGACCAGCGCCATCGAGGCGGAGAGCAGCAACGCCCCGACCGCGAAACCGGCGGACACCCGGGCCCGCAGTCCGAGGCGTATCACCGGGTCAGCTTGTAGCCGAGGCCGCGCAGGGTGACCAGGTGCCGGGGGTTGCCCGGATCCTCCTCGATCTTCTGCCGCAGCCGACCCACGTGCACGTCGACGAGCCGCTCGTCGCCGGTGTCGTAGCCCCAGACCCGTTGCAGCAGCTGCTGGCGCGACAGCACCCGACCGGCGTGCTCGGCCAGCTCGCAGAGCAGCCGGAACTCGGTGCGGGTGACCGGCACCGGCCGGCCGGTCAGGCGTACCTCCCCGGCGTCCGGGCTGATCTCCAGCTGCCCGAAGGTGAGCACCGGCAGCGGGTCGGGCGCCGCCCGGGCCCGGCGCCGCAGGGCGCGCAGCCGCGCCGACAGTTCCTTGATCGCCACGGGCTTGACCACGTAGTCGTCGGCCCCGGCCTCCAGCGCCGCGACGATGTCGTGGGTGTCGTCGCGGGCGCTGACCACCACGATCGGCACGTCGTCGTCGCGGCGCAGCCGCCGGATGCACTCGAAGCCGTCCAGGCCCGGCAGCATCAGGTCGACCAGCACGGTGTCGGCCGGCTCCCGGCGCTGCGTCGACAGCCCCTCCTCGGCGGTGGCCACGCCCCGGACGCGGTAGCCCTCGTCCTCGAGCGCGAGCAGCAACGCCAGACGGATCCGGTCGTCGTCCTCGATCACCAGCACGTCCGTCATACCGGCATCATCCCCAAGGCGACGACGGCCGCCCAACCGTGTCCGGCGTTCGACGGTTTTGTCACGCAACTGTCATAGAACCGCGTGGCCCGCGCCACGGGCGGCACCGAGGGTGGTGGGGCGGACCCGAGGGCCGGCTGCCGTCGGCCGGCCGGTCCCGGAGGGGAGATCAGAATGACCGTCGCCGGTCTCTGCACCGCGCTCGCCGTCGGTCTCCTCGTCGCCGTGGTGGGCTGGCGGGTGACCCCGCGCCGCCGGGAGGTGCCGGTCTGGCTGGCCCTGGTGGCGGGGATCGTCACCGCGCTGCTCGGCGTCATCCTGGCCCGCATCGTCGGCCTCGACACCGACCGCTCCGGGGCGTGGAGCATCGGCGTGCCGGCCGGCTCGGCCGTCCTCGGCGTCGCCCTCGTGGCGGCCACGGCCGGTCCCCGGCGCGCCGCCGGCCCGCCGCGCGGGACGCGGCCGGACCTCGCCCCCGCCCAGACGCCGCCGGTCGCGGGCCGGCGCGTGGCCCGGCCCGACCTCCCGTGGAGGAAGACACCATGACCGTCGTACCGGACGAGCACCTGATGACGTTGATCTGCGACAGCTGCGGGGACACGACCACGGGCACCGCGTGCGTCCTGCCCGACGCCGAGGTCGTCTGGACCCTGGTGGCCGAACACGGCTGGAGCGGCTCCCCGTTCGCCACGGGCCCGCACCGCTGTCCCCGGTGCAGCCTGTCGGGTCTCGGCGTCGGGGGCGGCACCACCGCGCAGGGCGGGCAGCCGGGCGGCGGGGTGCTGGGCGTCGACCACCTCGACGACGTCGCGGTGGTCACGGCCGTCGGGGACATCGACGTCGACACCGCCGACGAGCTACGGGCCGCCCTGCGGCAGGCCGTGGACGTCTGCGGACACGTGGTGGTCGACCTGACCCGGGTCCACCTCATCGACGCCGGCGGGCTCGGGCTGCTCGTCCGGGCCCACCGCGACGCCCGGGAGCGCGGCGCGGTGCTCTGCCTGGCCGCTCCGTCCCGCTTCATCCGTACCGTGCTGCACACCATGCGGCTCGACGGGCTGTTCCCGGTCTTCGCGAGCCCGCAGGAGGCGCTCCGGCGCCTGTCCCCGGGCGGGGCCGGCGACGCCGCCGGGCTGGCGGCCGTCGTCGCCGGGCCGGCTCCGCGCGGCCTCCCGCCGGCGGCGGTGACCGACGCGATGTCCCGCTGACCCGACGCGATGTCCCGCTGACCCGACGCCGGGCCCGGGGCGTGTCCGGGGCCGCAGCCACCCGAGAGGAAGCCACACCATGCTCATCCCCTGGCCGTACCCGGACGAGGGCGGGTACCGTCCCGAGCCGCCGGGGCCCTCGCCCGACGACGAGGACGCCCGGCTGGCGGCGCTGGTCGCCCAGCGGTTGAGCAGCGACTGGAGCACTCGCCGTCAGCAGATCGTGGTCACCGTGCAGAACCGCGTCGTCATCCTCGCGGGCGTCGTGGCCGGCCCGGAAGCCCGGCGGGTGGCCGGCGAGATCGCCTGGGACGTCGGGGGCGTCGGAGACGTCTGCAACGCCCTGCGGCTCGCCGGCGCCCGCCGGCCCCGCCGCTGACCGCCCCCAACCCCACCGACCGCCCGCCGGCCCCGCCACCGATCGCCCCAACGCCGCCGACCGCCCCCCGGTCCCGCCACCGATCGTCCCAACGCCGCCGACCGCCCCGCCCGGTGATCGCCGACCGAGCGTCCGCCGGCCGTCGGCGGCGGGGTCCCCCGGGAGCGGCCGGCGCGGCGACTCAGGCGGCCCAGGCGCCCGTCGCGGCCGCCGCCCGGGCGTACTCGGCGAGGTCCCGGGGCGCCCGGCCGAGCGCCCGCCGCACGCCGTCGGCCAGGCTCTCGTTGCGTCCGTCGAGCACCTCCGTGAACAGGTACGCCAGCAGCGACACCATGTCCGCGGGGACGCCCGCGTCGCGCAGCGTGCCGACGTACTCGTCGATGGTGACCGGGACGAACGCCACGGTGCGGCCGGTCGCGGCGGCGATCTCCGCCACGGCCTCGGCGAAGGTCAGCAGGCGAGGGCCGGTCACCTCGTACACCTCCCCGGCGTGCCCGTCCTCGAGCAGCGCCGCCACGGCTACGTCGGCGATGTCGTCGGCGTCGACGAACGGCTCCCGTACGGCGTCGACCGGCAGGAACAGCGTCCCCTCCCGCAGCCCGTCGACGAACGGGCCCTCACTGAAGTTCTGCTGGAACCAGCTCGCCCGCACCACGGTCCAGTCCCCGCCCGCGCTCTGCACCACCTGACGGACCGCCTGCTCGGCCTGTTCCGCCTCCGGCTCGCCCCGCCCGGAGAGCAGCACCACGCGGCGGACCCCGCTCGCCACCGCCAGTCGGGTGAACGACTCCACGACCTCGACCGCGCCCGGCACGGCCAGGTCGGGCTGGTAGCACAGGTAGACCGCGCCGACCCCGGCGACGGCCTCCGGCCAGGTGGACCGGTCCGCCCAGTCGAAGGGGATCTCGGCGGACCGGGAGCCGACGCGGACGGTCAGGCCCCGGCCGGCGAGCCGGTCGGCGACGCGGCGGCCGGTCCTGCCGGTGCCGCCGAGGACGAGGATGGTGGGGTCGGTGTCGTCGATGTGTGTCATGCCTCCATCCAACGGCCGCCGGGCGGCCACGACCATGCGCGCGAGGCGCGGGCGCATAAGGGCGCGTCTCGCGGGACGGGTCAGACCGCGGGCTGGTCGACCGGGCAGGCGTACGCCGTGCGACCGCCCAGCGGCCACGCCCGCACGCCGGCGCCGCAGCGCCGGCAGGTCGGCCGCTTGTAGACCCACCGCTCGTCGGGCGCCGCCGGGTCGCTGACCACCTGGCCGGCGTCGCGGCCCAGCGCCAGGTGCCGGACGGCGAGCTCCCACAGGCGGCGGGCCGGCCCCGGCCCGACCGCCCGGGCGTCCGGGTCGAGGCCGGCGAGGAAGAGCAGCTCCGCCCGCCAGGCGTTGCCGAGGCCCGCCCACACCGCCTGGTCGAGCAGCGCCGCGCCGACCGCGCCCCGGGTGGCGGCGAGCCGGCGCACGGCGTCCTCGCCGTCGGCGTCGGCGCGCAGCGGGTCCGGGCCCAGCGAGGCCCGCAGCGCGCGTTCCGCGTCGTCCGGGAGCGGTTCGCAGCGGATGGGCGCGATCAGGTCGTACGCGACGCCGGCGCGGGCCAGGCGCAGCCGGACGCCCTTGCGGGGCGGGACGGCCGGGCCGTCGTGGCGCAGGAAGAGCCCGCGCATGCCGAGGTGCACGTGCAGGGTCGGCGCGTCGTCGACGTGGTAGAGCAGGTGCTTGCCGTACGCCTCCACCGCGCGCAGCCGCCGCCCGTCGTACGGGCCGACGTCCAGGCGCCCCTGCGGGCTGGACGCGGCGAGGACCCGCCCGGCGAGCGCGGAGTGCTGGTCGCGCGCGTACCGGTGGATCAGGTGGCCCTCGGGCATGCGTGCGGGTACCCGGGGACCGGGCGCGAAAACGGGCGCCCCGGGGCGCGGGGAACAACGGCGATCGGTCCGCAGTTGTCCCCTTTCGTGACCGACGTTGTCCCGCATTCGCGGCTGTTCGACATCCGGCGGATCTACCTGGAGCCGGAGGCCGCCGCCCTGCCCCGTGGACGGGCGGTGCTGGAGCGCTTCCCCGACGCGGAGCGCGTCGAGGTCGAGAGCCACTCCCGCATCCCGGAGCTGTACGGGGACGAGACGAACGTCGCCCGGTGGGTTCGGATCAAGACCGAGGCCCTGGTGCTGGGGGTCAAGAAGTCCCTCACCGCCCGCCCGAACGGCCGCTCGGCCGACTTCATCGCCCCGTCCACGGCGAACGGCTGCGCGATGGCCTGCGCCTACTGCTACGTGCCGCGCCGCAAGGGCTACAGCAACCCGGTGACGGTCTTCGCCAACATCGACCGGATCACCGGCTACCTGCGACGGCACGTGGGCCGGCAGGGAGTCAAGGGCGAGCCGAACCAGTGCGACCCGGCCGCCTGGGTGTACGACATCGGCGAGAACTCCGACTGCTCGCTGGACGCCCGGATCTCCGACAACGTCCGGGACCTGGTGACGCTGTTCCGGGAGCTGCCCACCGCGAAGGCGACGTTCGCCACGAAGCACGTCAACCGCGACCTGCTCGACTGGGATCCCCGCGGCCGGACCCGCGTCCGCTTCTCGCTGATGCCGGCCCGCGACGCGAAGCTGCTCGACATCCGGACCTCCCCGGTCGCGGAGCGGCTGGCCGCCATCGACGACTTCGTGGCGGCCGGCTACGAGGTGCACGTCAACTTCAGCCCGGTGGTGGTGCGCGACGGGTGGCTGGACGACTGGGCGGAGCTGCTCGACCAGCTCGACGACGCGCTCGGGCCCGCCGCCAAGGCGCAGCTCGCCGCCGAGGTCATCTTCCTGACTCACAACGACCGGCTGCACCAGGTGAACCTCGGCTGGCACCCGAAGGCCGAGGAGGTGCTCTGGCGGCCCGAGCTCCAGCAGCCGAAGCGGTCGCAGACCGGCGGCTGGAACGTGCGGTACCGCACCGGCCAGAAGGGCGCGTACGTGGCCGCGCTGACGGACCTGATCGCCGCGAGGGTGCCGTACTGCCGCGTCCGCTACGCGTTCTGAGCCGGCCCGTCTCCCGGCGCGATTCGGGGCCGTGACGCAGTTCAGGGCCACCCCAACGGGGTGGCCCTGAACTGAAAGATTGTCCGGCGGTGTCCTACTCTCCCACACCCTCCCG
>NZ_JBFABA010000061.1:0-32555 GCF_040640115.1 Micromonospora sp. NPDC023644
TCTGTCTGGCTTCGGTCCCCGGGGGGGGGGGGGGGGGGGCGCGCCCCCCCCCCCCCCCCCCCCCCCCCGGCGGGTGACCGCGCACGCGCTCGGCTGGCTACGCCCCCTCGGCGCGCTGACGTCCAGGCAGTCGCAGCAGGCCTGCGGAGGTGGGCCGGAACCCGCACCGCTCGAGGTAGAACGGCTCCAGGTGTGCCTCGAAGTCGACGTGCAGCCACTCGCAGCCCGCAGCCGCAGCGTCGTCGGCCGCAACCCGGACCAGGTCCGCGCCGATCCCCCTGTGCTGCCACCCGGGGTCCACCGCCGTGTCGAGCAGGAAGGCGTGCGCCCCGCCGTCCCAGCAGACCTGGACGAAGCCCACCAGGCGGCCGACGTCGAAGGCGCCGACCCACGTCAGCGCGTGCCGCTCCAGCCGCTCGGCCCACCGCGTCACCTGCCCGACAGCGCCACCGAAGGCCCGGGCGTGGAGGGCGCTGAGCTCCAGGTCGTCGACGGGGAAGCGCGACACCAGCTCGATCCCGTTCGCCGTCCACACGGTCGATCTCCTCCTCGGTGTCGCAGTCGGGCGTCAGCGGGCCGCGGGTGGCGCGGGCGCGGCGGCCGGGGCGGAGCCGGCCTCGGCGAGCGCGGTCCGGAGGATGTCGAGCAGCGGCCCGTCGGGGTGGTCGATCCAGTGCTGGATGGCGACGCGCAGGGAGGCCAGGAAGGTCGCCGTCAGGACGCGGGACCGCAGCGCCCGGTCGGGGCCGGTCAGCCGCTGGGCGATGTCGTCGGCGAGTTCGCGCTCGATGGTGGTGTAGGCCGCGATCTGGTGTGCGACGAGGCCCGGGTGACCGCGTAGCTGCCGGCGGCGCACCAGCCAGGAGGGCGGCGCGTTGCCGTACGCCTCGACGGCGAGGCGTTCGGCGGCCCCGCTCAGCGCGGCCCACGGCGGCGCGTCGGCCGGCTGCCGGCGGACCAGCTCCAGCAGCCGGCGCAGCCGTACGGCGTCGCCGTGGAAGACCGCCTCCTCCTTGCTGGAGAAGTAGTTGGAGAACGTCCGGCGGGAGACGTTCGCGGCGTCGGCGATGGCCTCCACGGTCACCCGGTCGAGCCCGAGCTCGGTGGCGAGGCGCAGGGCCGCCTCGTGCAGGGCGAGGCGGGTGGCCGCCTTCTTGCGCTCGCGCAGCCCGGTGGTCTCCTCCATGGGCGACAGCCTACGGGGCGGTGACTCAGTTCTCATCGCGCAAACTTGCACATTGAGCAAGATCGGCAGATGCTTGTGTGCGGCAACCATCTGCGACAGGGGAGGGCGGCGTGGAGACTGTCGGCCGCGAGCTCGGTGCGAGGCTGTCCGAGCTGATCAGGAGCGTACGGCTGATCAAACGGCACCGGGTCGACGTCCGGCCGGCCGTGCCGGTCGGCCTCGCCGGCCTCCTCATGCAGATCGAGAAGCTGCCCGCCGACTGCCACGCCCGCGAGCTGGCTGCCCGCAGCGGGCTCGACCCGTCGACCGTCAGCCGCGCCGTCGCCTCGCTCGTCAGCCACGGCCTGGTCGAGCGGCGCGCCGACCCCGCCGACAAGCGGGCCAGCCTGCTGACCGTCACCCCGGCCGGGCGGGCCGCCCTGACCGACACCTACGACTGGTACGGCCGGATCCTCGACACCGCGCTCACCGACTGGACCCCCGCGGAGGTAGCGGCGCTCGCCGCCGCGCTCGGCCGGTTCACCCGCGACATCGAGACCGCCCTCGGACACCACGACAACCTGGAGGCCGCGCGATGAGCGCACCCACCACCACGGCCGGCGACGCGCCGATGACACACCGGCAGACGCTGGAGGCCCTCAGCGGCCTGCTGCTGGTGCTGTTCGTCGCGATGCTCAGCGGCACCGTCGTCTCGACGGCGCTGCCGAACATCATCGGCGCGTTGAACGGGTCGCAGACCCAGTACACCTGGGTGGTCACCGCCACCCTGCTCACCGCGACCGCGACCACCCCCATCTGGGGCAAGCTCGCCGACCTGTTCAACAAGAAGCTCCTGGTCCAGGTCGCCATCGCCGTCTTCCTGGTCGGCTCGGTGATCGCGGGGTTCGCCCAGACCGCCGAGCAGCTCATCGCCGCCCGCGCGTTCCAGGGCATCGGCGTCGGCGGCCTCCAGGCCCTCGTCCAGGTCGCCATCGCGGCGATGATCCCGCCCCGGGAACGCGGCCGGTACAACGGCTACCTCGGCGGCGTCATGGCGGTGGCGACGGTCGGTGGCCCGCTGCTGGGCGGGCTCATCGTCGACACGTCCTGGCTCGGCTGGCGCTGGTGCTTCTTCGTCGGCGTCCCCGTCGCCGCCGTCGCGCTCGTCCTCCTGCACTTCACCCTGCGCCTGCCGACGGTCCGTCGCGAGAACGTGAAGATCGACTATCTGGGCGCGACCCTGATCGCCGCCGGCGTCAGCGTGCTGCTCATCTGGATCTCCTTCGTGGACGACGCGTTCGCCTGGGCCTCCTGGCAGACCGCCGCCATGGTGGGCGGCTCGGTCGCGCTGCTCGCCCTGGCCGTCCGGGTGGAGTCCCGGGCGGACGAGCCGGTCGTCCCGCTCGATCTCGTCCGTCAGCGGACCACCGCCCTGGCCATCCTGGGCAGCCTGGCGGTCGGCATGGCGATGTTCGGCGGCGCCGTCTTCCTCGGCCAGTACTTCCAGATCGGACGCGGCTACAGCCCGACGGAGGCCGGGCTGCTCACCATCCCGATGATGGCCGGCGTCCTCATCTCGTCGATCGTCGCCGGCCGGCTGATCACCAGGACCGGGAAGATCAAGCCGTACATCGTGTTCGGCGCGGTCGTGCTCGTCATCGGCTTCGCCCTGCTCGGCACCATCGACCACGAGACCTCGCTGGTGCTGGTCGGCACGGCCATGTTCATCGTCGGTGTCGGGGTCGGCATGACGATGCAGAACCTCGTCCTCGCCGTGCAGAACACCGTCTCGCTCAGGGACATCGGCGCGGCCAGCTCCACCGTCGCGTTCTTCCGGTCGCTGGGCGGCACCATCGGCGTCTCGGTCCTCGGCGCGGTCCTCGCCCGGCAGGTCACCGACCAGATCACCGCCGATCTCTCCGCGGCCGGCATCCCCGCCTCCGGTAGCGCGGGAGCCGGCAGCCTGAACCTCGACGCCATGCCCGGCGCGGTGCAGCAGATCGTCCGCGCGGCGTACGGGGACGCCACCGGCCACATCTTCCTCATCTCCGCCGCGATCGCCGTCGTCGGCGTCATCGCCGCGGTCCTGCTGAAGCCGGTCGGCCTGCGCAGCAGCCTGGACCTGCCCGACCCCGCCAGGTCGACGGCCGTGGCCGCCGACGCCGTCGACGGCGCTCCGGCCTTCGACCAGGTGAGCGTGGACGCCGCCGGGCGGGCGGCGCCGGCGCGCCGCTGACGACGGACCTGCGCCAGCGGGGCCGCCACCGTCTTCGGACGGTGGCGGCCCCGCTGTGGTCAGCCTTCCGGCCGCGCACCCCGTGTCGTCGTCCCGGGACCGCCGCGTCGACGGGCGACGAGGGCCGGGACCGCCGCGTCGACGAGCGAAGACGACGGTGGGGAGGGACGGTGTCCCGTCCCTCCCCACCCGTCGACGGAGCCGTTCAGGACAGGAACTTGTCCAGGGCGGCCTCGATGCTGCCGGAGTCCGGCGCCGCGTACGACTTCATGGTGCTCTTGTTGTACGAGATGAAGCTCGGGCAGCGCGCCGCCGGGGCGGTGACGGTGCCGCCGTCGCCGATCTTCTCGCCGGTCTTCGCGGCGTAGAAGGTCAGCGTGTAGCGCGACGAGATGTAGTCGATGGTGACCTGCTTGCCCGCGCTGTCCTTGTACTGGCACTTCTTCGGCGCGCCCTCGCTGCCCTCCACGAACTTCAGGCAGCCGACCACCGACACCGTCTCGAAGTCGGCGCTCTTGGCGTAGTACGGCTTGTCCGAGGAGACCGACTTCGACGACCAGAAGGTCGGCCGGTCGGGGTTGTTCGAGAACGTGTACGCCTTGGCGCCGGACGGGCCGCTGTAGGGGGCGGCGTTCAGGATCTGGCCACCCTCGCAGACGTTGGACAGGTCGCTGGAGTAGCGGGCGGTCACCGCGTTGTTGCTCGGCTCCTGCGTCTCCTGCTGCCCCGGGGTGGGGGAGGCGTCCGTGCCCGGCGTGCCGGTGGCACCGGGGTCGGGGCTGGGGCCGCCGGTCGCGATCGTGGTGGGCTCCTCGTCGTCACCGTTGACGAGCACGAGGCCGATGCCGGCGCCGCAGATGGCGAGCACGAGGACCACCGCGCCGGCGACCAGCCCGATGATCAGGCCCTTGTTCGACTTCTTCGGCGGCGGGAAAGGGGCGCCGAACTGCGGCGCCTGCGCTGGCTGCCCGTATCCCGGGTACCCGCCCTGCTGCGGGGCCGGCGGCCCGCTCCAGGGGGTGACGTTCGGGTCCGGCTGCTGCCCTCCGTACGGAGGGTAACTGTCGCTCATGTGAAGCCCTTATCGCTGTCGACGTGTGCCCAGGCACGGGATCAACGATCAGGGTAGTGAGGGCCGCAAACCGCGACGGTGGGCGGCGGAACCCGAGGGAGCCGCTGCCCCGTGCCGACGGCGCGCCGGGTCACTCTCCGTACGAGTTACGGCTCGGTACGTGTCGAGGCCGCCGTTGGCGCGGGGGGTGGGGGCGGCGCGGATCTGGGCCGCCGGAAGGGAATTCCGTTGTGCGGTCCCGGGTGCGGGCCGGAGGGAGCGTCGAGTGTGGGCATGTGATGAACGTCACTCGACTTCGGGCCGAGATGTGGGCTACATCGGGGCTGCGGTGCGCCCCGACGGCCGGGCCGGCCGCGTCGGCCCGGCCGTCGGGTGGCCCGGGTCAGGCGGCCGTGCAGCTCACCGCGCCGGCGGCGGCGCCCCCGGAGGTGCTGCCGAGGAGGCCGAAGGTGGCCTCCGACCCGGGGGCGAGGGCGCCGTTCCAGTCCACGTTGCGGGCGGTGACCTCGACCCCGCTCTGCGAGACCTGGGCGTTCCAGTGCTGGCTGATCCGCTGGCCCTCGGCGAGCGGGAAGCGGACGGTCCAACCGGAGACCGGCGCGGCGCCGGAGTTGCGTACCGTCACCTCGCTCTGGAAGCCGCCCTGCCACTGGCCCACCACCCGGTAGCTCGCGGTGCAGCCGACGGAGGGACCGGTGGGCGTCGGCGTGGGGCTGCCGGTGGGTGTCGGCGCGACGCCGCCCAGCGCCGCGGCGAGCGCCGGGTACCACCGGTCGGCGATCTTCCGGTCGCCGGACGCGTTCTGGTGCACGCCGTCGTAGGTGTCGGTGGCCGTGCTGAATCCGGTCCACTGGTCGACCACCACCACCGGCGAGGCCGGGGTGCTGGTCGCCGCCGCCCAGCCGTCGATCGCGCCGTTGAGGGCCACCACCCGCTGGCCGCACTCCGGACAGGAGGGTGGCGCCATGGGGCTGATCTTCGCGACGAGGACCTGCATCGCCGGGTTGCTGGCCCGCATCTGTTCCACCAGCCTGCCGTACGCGGCGAGGATGGTGGCGGGCGGGATGCCGTTCCACACGTCGTTGGTGCCGAAGTGCATCAGGACGATGTCGGGCCGGGTGGCGGCGAGCCAGCCCGGCAGCAGGTTCTGGTTCGCCACGGCGGTCACCAGGTAGCCGCCGTGTCCCTGGTTGTCGCCGTCGTGCGGCTGGCCGCAGCCCTGGGGGCCGAGCGTGCCGACGAAGTCGACGTCGGTGTGGCCGGCGGACTGGAGCTGGTTCCAGAGCACCGAGCGCCAGCAGCCGGGCGAGCCGGTGATCGAGTCGCCCAGCGGCATGACCCGCACCGGTGCGGCGGCGGCCGCCGGCAGGGCGGGGGAGGGGGCGGTGAGCCCGATGGCGAGAGCGAGGGGGATCGCCGCCAGCGCGGCGGACAGGGCATGGATCAGGGGCCTTCGGAGCATGGTGGAGGAACTCCCGTTACGGGTCGAGGTGCGATGTGTGACGGCCCGCGCTCCCCCGGCAGTCAACCAGAAAAGTAGACGTATCTCAATGGAATCCCGTTTCACGCAAGGCATTCACGGCCCCTTTTTCTCAACATCGTCCTCACATCGTGAACATCAACAAAATTTACGATCATGAATGCGGCGGCTAAGGTTTGCTCATCGTCCAGACCGCCTGTCGGGTGCGCCACGAGCCACCCGGGGGCCACCACAGTAGGAGGACCGGGAGATGACACTCCCTCGCACTCATCGGCGTACCCTCGCCGCGGCGGCCAGCGTGTTCGCCAGCGCCGCCATGGTCACGACCATGATCGGCGCTCCGGCGGCGGCCTCGGCCACCGGCGAGATCCGCAGCGCCGGTGGCGCGACGGCCGTAGCCGACAGCTACATCGTGGTACTCAAGGACAGCAGCGTCGGTGGCCGCGCCGGCACCCGGCAGGGCGAGGTGAAGAGCACCGCGGGCTCGCTCGCCGCCCGCTTCGGCGGCAGCGTGGGTCACGTCTACGGTGACGCGCTCAACGGCTTCGAGGTGAAGCTGTCGGAGCGGGCCGCCAAGCGCCTCGCCGCGCACCCCGCCGTCGACTACGTCGAGCAGAACCACACCGTGTCGACGACGGCCACCCAGAACAACCCGCCGTGGGGCCTGGACCGCATCGACCAGCGGACCCTCCCGCTCAGCGGCACCTACACCTACAACAGCAGCGGCACCGGCGTGACGGCGTACATCATCGACACCGGCATCCGGACCACCCACGTCGACTTCGCCGGCCAGGCCATCGACGGCTTCGACGCGGTCGACAACGCGCTGCCGGCCACCGACTGCAACGGCCACGGCACGCACGTCGCGGGCACCGTCGGCGGCAACACCTACGGCGTCGCGAAGAACGTCCGGCTGATCGGCGTCCGGGTGCTGAACTGCCAGGGCAGCGGCACGTGGGCGCAGGTCATCGCCGGCATCAACTGGGTGACCTCCAACCACCAGGCGGGCCAGCCCGCGGTGGCGAACATGAGCCTCGGCGGCTCCTACAACGCGTCCCTCAACTCCGCGGTGGCGAACTCGATCGCCGACGGCGTCACCTACGCCGTGGCCTCCGGCAACTCGAACGCCAACGCCTGCAACTTCTCGCCGGCCTCCGTGCCGACGGCGCTGACCGTCAACGCGTCGCAGAGCAACGACGCGCGGGCCTCGTTCTCCAACTGGGGCACCTGCACCGACATGTTCGCGCCGGGCGTGGGCGTCCTGTCGGCCTGGTCCACCAGCGACACCGCCACCTCCTCCATCAGCGGCACCTCGATGGCCTCGCCGCACGTCGCGGGTGCGGCCGCCCGGGTGCTCAGCGTCAACCCGAGCTGGACGCCCGCCCAGGTGCACTCGTACCTGGTCAGCCAGGCCACGCCGAACGTGATCACCAACCCGGGCACCGGCTCGCCGAACCGCCTGCTCTACCTGGCCCCCACCTTCTGACCGACTCCGTCGGCACGCCGGCCCCGGGGCACCGCCCCGGGGCCGGCGCGCGTCGTGGGCAGGGGTCGATGTGCGTCCATGTTGCTAGGAGGCCTGGGCGCGCCTAGGCTGCCGTAGGTGGGAGCGCTCCCGGACCCCGTGGGCAGGGGATCTCCGCGGGCCTCCCGCCGTGACGGCCCGTCGCCGGGCCGCGTCGGCGTACCCGTCCGGGCGGACGCGGCGTCCCGCCGCCCCGTGCCGCCGGCACCCCCACCACCGATCGGAAGCGAAGGCACCCGCATGAAGCTCCTACCGCGCCCGTCCCGGCGCACCCTGGTCATGGCCGGCGCGGTCGGCGCGCTGACCGTCGCGGCGTCGGCCGCCGTCCCGGCCGCCGACGCCCAAGCCGCCACCGGCTGCGCCGTCACCTACACCACCAGCAGCTGGTCCGGTGGCTTCACCGCCAACATCACGATCAAGAACCTGGGCGACGCGGTCGACGGGTGGACGCTCGGCTTCACCTTCCCCGACGCCGGGCAGCGGGTCGGCCAGGGCTGGTCGGCCACCTGGAGCCAGACCGGCGCCGCCGTCACCGCGCGCAGCGTGAGCTGGAACGGCGCGCTGGCGACCGGCGCGTCGACCAGCGTCGGGTTCAACGGCACCTGGAGCGCCGCCAACCCCGCGCCGACGACGTTCACCCTCAACGGCACCGCCTGCACCGGCGCCACCACGCCGACCACCCCGCCGGCCTCCACCACGCCGCCGCCCACGACCCCGCCGCCCACGACCCCACCACCGGGCGGGCAGACCCCGGTCGCGGTCAACGGCCAGCTGCGGGTGTGCGGGGTCAACCTGTGCAACCAGTACGGCCGGCCGATCCAGCTGCGGGGCATGAGCACCCACGGCATCCAGTGGTTCGCCCGCTGCTACAACGACGCCTCCCTGGACGCGCTGGCCGACGACTGGCGGGCCGACCTGCTGCGGATCGCCATGTACGTCCAGGAGGACGGCTACGAGACCGACCCGGCCGGCTTCACCAACCGGGTCAACGCCCTGGTCGACGAGGCCGAGCAGCGCGGCATGTACGCGCTGATCGACTTCCACACCCTGACGCCGGGCGACCCGATGCACAACCTCGACCGGGCCAAGACCTTCTTCGCCGCCGTCTCCGCCCGCAACGCCGCCAAGAAGAACGTCATCTACGAGATCGCCAACGAGCCCAACGGCGTCAGCTGGGCGACCATCAAGAGCTACGCCGAGCAGGTCATCCCGGTGATCCGCGCCAACGACCCGGACGCGGTGGTCGTGGTCGGCACGCGCGGCTGGTCCTCGCTGGGCGTCTCCGACGGCGCCAACGCCAACGAGGTCATCGACAACCCGGTGAACGCGACCAACGTCATGTACACCTTCCACTTCTACGCCGCGTCCCACCGGGACAACTACCGCGCCGAGGTGGAGCGGGCCGCCGCCCGGCTGCCGCTGTTCGTCACCGAGTTCGGCACGGTGGCCTACACCGGTGACGGCGCGGTCGACGTCGCCAGCAGCAACGCCTGGCTCGACCTGCTGGACCGCCTGAAGATCAGCTACGCGAACTGGACCTACTCGGACAAGGCCGAGGGCAGCGCCGCGCTGCGGCCGGGCACCTGCGCCGGCAGCACGTACACCGGCCCGGGGGTGCTCACCGAGTCGGGCGCCCTGATGCGGGACCGCATCCGTACGCCGGACAACTTCCCCACCGCCTGACCGACCCGTCCCCGCGAGGCCCCGTCGCATCCGGCGGGGCCTCGCCGTGCGGCCGTGCCTCGCCGACCCCTTCGCCCGCGGACCGGCTCGCCGACCGCCGCCGCATCGCAGCGCGCGGACCACCCGTCATCCGACCAGCAGCCGCGCGACCGACCGCGGTCGCACCGCACTTTCTCAGGCGGGTACGGCGTGGTCCGACTCGAACCGTTCCCGGGTCAGGAACGCCAACTGGGCCCGCTTGTCGGGCATGTCGATCTCGTCGGCGAAGGTGAAGCCCTCCCGCCGCAGCCGGTCCAGCGCGCGCTCGTTGCGGACGTCCGGCTCGACGACGATCCGCAGCCGGGTGGGGTCTTGGAACAGGAACCGGGCGAGGGCGGGGCCGATGGCGGTGGTGAGGCCCTTCGGCGGGCGCCTGCCGGGAGCGAGCAGCAGGTGCATCCCGACGTCGCCGGGCCGCACGGTGTAGCGCTCGCCGACCGGGTCCGCCTCCGGCTGGTAGGTCTGGAACAGGCCGATCGGCGCGTCGTCGAGCATGATCAGGTACGCGTGGTGGGTGGCGAGGCTGTCGACGAACTCGTAGATCTCCCGCACCTCGTCGACCGAGTGCGAGCCCATGCCCCAGAACGCCGCCCTGGGCTCGGTCACCCAACCGTGCACCAGCTCCGCGTGGGCCCTCGGGTCCAGCGCGACGAGCGACAGCTCGCCGAAGCCGGGGATCTTCTCCTGGTATGTCACGGTGTCGCGTCTCCTGGTTCTCGGGTGAGCTCTCGCCAGTCGGTGACCACCGGGACCAGCTCGCCGCCGGCCCACAGTGGCAGTTGGTCGTCGAAGTGTGGGTCGCCCGGGCGCCCGGACGCGCCGAAGGGGACGATCCAGCGGCTCTCCGCGCGGTCGGTCAGGTCCCACACGTAGCGGGCCACCGGGCCCCGCCAGCACGCGTCGGACACCCCGGGCACGCTCGACGTGGCCAGCACGCAGTCGGCGTCGCCGGCCAGCGCGACGCGCTCGCGCATGGCCCGCACCGCCTCGTCGGTCGCCGCCGCCACGCCGAGGTGGACGGGGTGCAGCACGTGCCGCCGGCCCCACGGCCCCGGCGGGTCGCCCGCCGCGACGTCCTCGAGCGCCCCGGCCGCCACCGGGCCGATGTCGCCGCCGAGGCGGTGCAGCCCGGTGGCCACCCCGTCCAGGGCGTGACCGATGCGGGACAGCGGGTCGGTCCACGGCGCGAACAGGCCGTCGAACGCGCTCGGGGCGTCGCGCAGCGGACGCAGGCACGGATGGTCGTACAGCCGGCGGGCCAGGGCCGCGCGCCAGGCGGCCCAGGCGCCGGCGTCGGCGCTGTCGGCCCGCATGTGCCCGTCCCACGCGGTAAGCCGGTCCCGCAGGCGCCGCGCCGGCTCGCTGAGCCCGCCGGGGTCGACCCGGTCGAGCACGCCCCGCAGCGCCCCGGCCTCCAGCCGGGTGTCCATGTGTACGGCCTCCGGCCGGGCGCCCTCGGCCAGCAGCGCACGGATGCGGCGGGCGCGGTGCGGCGGGGCGAAGCCGGTGCCGAGGTCCGCCACGTCGGGGCGGCGGTCGTTGGCGCAGACCGCGGGCCCGTCGACGGCGGTCCGGCGCGGCTCGGCGTAACCGCCGTGCCACCGGTACCGCGGATCCCCGCCGGGCACGGGCTCGCGGCGGCACCGGTCGTCGCGCAGCGGAACGAGGCCGGCGACCAGCTGGCGGATGTTTCCGCGCCGATCGGCGACCAGGACGCTGTTCACCGGCTCGACCCAGTCGCGCAGCGCGTCGGCGACGTCGTCGGCGTTGCGGGCCCGCAGCAGCGGCAGCAGCGCGTCGAAGCCGAGGCGCTGCTCGACCCGGCTGGGGGTGCGCAGGCTGAGCGCCTCGCCGGTGCTGCGGTCGTGGTCGACGACCGGCCCGCGCGGCGTCTCGATCACCTCGACGGACTCCGGTCCGCCGCCGCGGACCTCGATCCGCTCGACGTGCCGGTGCGCCGGCACCCAGCCGTCCGCCTCGCGGACGAGGACCCGGTCGCCGTCGCGGCGCAGCTGTTCGCGGTAGAGGTCCTGGTAGTCGGCCATGGCGTTGGTGACCGCCCAGGCGACCTCGCCGGCGTGTCCGAAGTGGGGGAGGCCGGGGACCCCGGGGAACGCGAAGCCGAACACGTCGAACTCGGGGCAGGCGAGGCGCACCTGCTGGTAGATGCCGGGCAGTTCGAGGATGCGGTGCGGGTCACCGGCGATGACCGGCGCCCGCCCGGCGTTGGGGTCGCCGGGCACGGCCCAGGCGTTGCTGCCCGAGCCGCCGGGGCC
This sequence comes from Micromonospora sp. NPDC023644, assembly GCF_040640115.1. NCBI lineage: Bacteria > Bacillati > Actinomycetota > Actinomycetes > Micromonosporales > Micromonosporaceae > Micromonospora > Micromonospora sp. NPDC023644. The sequence goes on from NZ_JBFABA010000061.1 coordinate 11,477, forward strand.
CTCGACGGCGAACAGGTCGGTCGCGGACGGACCGAGGGTGGCGGCGACGTGGGCGTGCCACAGCTTGTTGGGGAAGGTGGAGAAGAGCACATGCTGGACGAGGAAGACACCCAGCGGCGACCACGGCCGCCACCGCCCCGGGGCGCAGCCGACCGCGGCGAACTCGGGTGCCGCGGCGGCGCCCTCGGCGAGCGCCTCGTTGACCCCGTCGACGTACTCGGTGATCCACCGTCGGGTGTCGGGGGCGAGCCGCTCGAAGCAGCGCCGGGCGGTGTCGTCGAGGCGGGCCCGGCGGGCGAACGTGTCCCAGCCCAGCTCGGCGGGACCGACGTGTTCGGCGAGCCGGCCCTCCGAGCGCCACCGCTCGACCTCGATCTGCCAGGCCCGGTCGAGGGCGGCGACCCGCCCCTGCAACCGGGCGAGGCCGTCGACGGAGTCGGCGCGCAGGTGCGGGACTCCCCACCGGTCACGATGGATGCCGCTCATCGGTGCGCTGCGCGGATGGGCGGTCGTCCCGCCTGCCACAGGAACGTCAACTTAGGCTACCCTCCCCTAACTGAGGCAGACCTTACCTGGAGGGGTGCGTGAAGCGAAACTGGGAAGCCCTGGTGCTCAAGGCGATGGGCGGCCGTGACTTCCGGCTGACCGTGCTCGGCACCGAGTCCGTCGGCGAGCACTACCGCCGGCTGCGCATGGACGGCGGCGGGCTGCTGGAGGCGTGCGGCGTACACCCCACCATGTGGGTCCGGCTGTGGTTCGACAACGACGGCAAGCCGCACCAGCGCGCGTACACCCTCGTCGACCCGGATCCGGCGACCGGCCGGTTCGACCTGGAGTTCGCCATCCACGACGGGTGCGCCGCCCGCTGGGCCGCCGCCGCCCAGGTGGGCGACACCATCGACGCCACCGTGCAGGGCACCGCGTTCAGCCTGCCGGACCCCGCGCCGCGGCACCTGTACCTGGTCGGCGACGCCGCCTCGCTGCCGGCGGTGAACAGCCTGCTCGCCGCGGCCCCCGACACCCCGGCGACGGTCTGGCTGGAGTACGCCCACGAGGGCGAGAAGGAGCTGGCGCCGCGCGCCGCGGCCACGCACGACGTCAACTGGGTGCCGCGCCGCGACGACGGGCAGCACCTAGTCGAGACCGTCTGCGCGGCCCTGCCCGCCGCCGAGGACGCCCACTACTGGGTGGCCTGCGAGGCGGCCAGCACGCGGGGCATCACCAAGCACGTCCGGCGGACCCTGGGCGTCGGCAAGCACCAGCTCACCTCGCTGGCCTACTGGAGCGCCAGGTGAGAGGTCGGCTCGGCACGCTCACCGCGCTCTACGTCACGCAGTACCTCGGCATCGGCTTCATCACCGTCGGGCTGACCGCCATCCTGCGCGACGGCGGCACCTCCCTCGACACGCTGGCGCTGCTCCAGTTCGTCGGTCTGGTCTGGCCGATCAAGTTCCTCTGGGCACCGCTGCTCGACCGGTACGGCTCCCGCCACCGCGGCCACTACCGCTCGTGGCTGCTGGTGCTCCAGGGCGGCCTGGTGCTGGCCCTGCTGGCCCTGTTGCCGTTCGACCGCCCGGCGGGGCAGCTCGGCCCGGTCGTCGCGATCTGCGTCGCGTACGTGTTCCTCTCCGCGACGCAGGACATCGCCGTCGACGCCGTCGCCGTCCGGCTGCTCTCCGAGCGCTCGCGGGGCACCGGTAACGGCATCCAGGTCGCCGCGAGCTACGTCGGCAACCTGCTCGGCGGCGGCGCCTGCGTGGTCGTCTACGACCGGTTCGGCTGGGCGCCCGCGATCCTGCTGCTCGCCGCGCTGACCGCCGTCGGCCTGCTGGTGGTGTGGCGGTTCCGGGAGCCGGAGCGCACCGACCGCGTCGCCAGCGCCGGCCAGGCCTACCGGGCGCTGCTCTCCGTGCTCGGCCAGCCCGGCTGCCGCTGGTGGACCTTCGGCGTGGTGCCCCTGGTCTACATCGGCGCGGGCGCGACGTACGCCCTCGTGACGCCGGCCCTGGTCGACGCCGACTGGTCGCTGGGCCGCATCGGTGTGGTGACCGGCGTGGTGACCAGCCTGCCGGCCATCGTGGCCGGTCTGGTCGCCGGGGCCGCGATCGGCCGGTTCGGGCGCGGCCGGGTGCTCGTCGCCGGGGGAGTGGCGCTCGCGCTGTCCACGGCGATGCTGCTGCCGTTGATGAACGGCCGGGCCCCGCTCGCCGGGACGGTCGTCGCGCTCTGCTGCTTCATGGCTGCCTACACGATCGCCAACGTCGTGCTCTACACGGTCAACATGGACTACTCCCGGCCCGGCACGGGCGGCACGGACTTCACGGTGCTGTCGTCGTTCGGGTTGGTCTGCTCGTTCGTGGCGGCCTCCGTCGCGCTGGCGGCGGCCGAGGTGTTCGGCTACCCCGCGGTCGCGGTGGGCTCCATCGTCCTGGTGGCGCTCGGCGTCGCGCTGGGCCTCGCCCACCAGCGGCGGTTCCGGCGCCAATCCGTTGTGGCGCCAGGCGAGCGGGAGCTGACGAAGCTGCCGGGTTGAGTGATATCGCTCAATGTGGGCAACGTTGTTGACACATCCTTAGGTTAGGGTAACCTAAGCTCGCTCGATCACCGACTGCGGGCGGATGGTGACGTCCCGCCATCTCGCCCCACCGTCCATTCCCGACCGCTGAGGACCCGCATGAGCCTGCCCGGATCCACCGTCCAGGTGCCTACGACCGGGGTGACCCCCGGGTCTGACGGCGCCCGCGCCCACCTGTTCACCGCCGGCACGGTCGAGGAGTACCGGCGGGTGCTGGCCGAGGGGATCGGCCGGGTGGCGGCCCGGGTGGCCGACGCGGACCGGCCGTTCACGGGCGTGACACCGGACGAGCTGGCGCCGCGGATCGCCGGCATCGACCTGGACCGGCCGCTGGGCGACAGCGGGGCGGCGCTCGACGAGCTGCACGACGTCTACCTGCGCGACGCCGTCTACTTCCACCACCCCCGTTACCTGGCGCACCTCAACTGCCCGGTGGTGATCCCCGCGCTGCTCGGGGAGGCGGTGCTCAGCGCCGTCAACTCCTCGCTGGACACCTGGGACCAGAGCGCCGGCGGCACCCTGATCGAACGCCGGCTCGTCGACTGGACCGCCGACCGGATCGGCCTGGGGCCGGCCGCCGACGGCATCTTCACCAGCGGCGGGACCCAGTCCAACCTCCAGGCGATGCTGCTGGCCCGCGAGGAGACCTGCGCGAACCTCGTCGGCCGGGCGACCGAGCGGCAGTCCCGCCCGGAGCTGCTGTCCCGGCTGCGCATCATCACCTCGGCGGCCGGGCACTTCAGCGTGCAGAAGGCGGCCAAGCTGCTCGGCCTCGGCGCCGACGCGGTGGTCACCGTGCCCACCGACGCCGACCGGCGGATGCGCACCGCCGACCTGGCCCGGGAGATCGCCCGGTGCCGGGAGGAGGGCCTTGTGGTGATGGCCGTCGTGGCCACCGCCGGCACCACCGACTTCGGCACCATCGACCCGCTGCCGCAGATCGCCGACATCTGCGCGGCCGCCGGCGTCTGGCTGCACGTCGACGCCGCGTACGGCTGCGGGCTGCTGGTGTCGCCGACCCGGCGGCACCTGCTCGACGGCATCGAGCGGGCCGACTCGGTCACCGTCGACTACCACAAGTCGTTCTTCCAGCCGGTCAGCTCCAGCGCGCTGCTGGTGCGCGACCGGCGCGTGCTGCGGCACGCCACCTGGCACGCCGACTACCTCAACCCCGCCCGGATGGTCGAGCAGCGCATCCCCAACCAGGTCGACAAGAGCATCCAGACCACCCGCCGCTTCGACGCCCTCAAGCTCTGGCTGACCCTGCGGATCATGGGGCCGGACGCGATCGGCGCGCTCTTCGACGAGGTGGTCGACCGTGCCGCCGCCGCGTGGCAGCTGCTCACCGAGGACCCCCGCTTCGAGGTGGTGACCCGGTCGCAGCTGAGCACGGTCGTCTTCCGCTACGTGCCGGCCGCCGCCGGCCGGGAGGTCGTCGACGACGCCAACCTGTACGCCCGCGAGGCGCTGGCGGCCTCCGGCGCCGGCCTCGTCGCCGGGACCAAGGTCGACGGCGCGCACTACCTCAAGTTCACCCTGCTCAACCCCGAGACCACGATGGACGACATCGCCCACGTCCTCGACCTCATCGCCGAACACGCCGGCTGGTACGCGCAGACCAGGGCCACCGCCGAGCTGTCCTGCCCCGTCGGCTGACGATCCACCCCGTTCTGGAGAACCGCATGTCGACGCACGACTTCATCGCCGTCGGGCTGGGCCCGTACAACCTGGGCCTGGCCTGCCTGACCGAGCCGATCGACGAACTCGACGGCATCTTCCTGGAGGCGCGGGACACCTTCAGCTGGCATCCCGGGATGCTGCTGGAGTCGACCCGGCTCCAGACGCCCTTCATCGCCGACCTGGTCACGCTCGCCGACCCGACCTCGCCGTACTCCTTCCTGAGCTACCTCAAGGAGTCCGGGCGGCTCTACCCGTTCTACATCCGGGAGAGCTTCTTCCCCCTGCGCAGCGAGTACGACGACTACTGCCGCTGGGCCGCCGGCAAGCTGCGCAGCGTCCGGTTCGGACAGCAGGTCACCGCCGTCGAGTTCGACCCGGCCGACGAGCACTACACCGTGCGGGTCACGATGACGGCCACGGGGGAGTCGACCACCTACCGGGCCCGGCACCTGGTGCTCGGCACCGGCACCCCGCCGTACGTGCCGGACGCCTGCGCGGGGCTCGGCGGCGACATGATCCACAACTCGCGGTACCTGGAGCACCGGGCGGCGCTGCGCGCGAAGCGGAGCATCACGGTGGTCGGCAGCGGGCAGAGCGCGGCCGAGATCTACCACGACCTGCTCGGCGACATCGACACGTGCGGCTACCAGCTCAACTGGGTGACCCGGTCGCCCCGGTTCTTCCCCCTCGAATACACCAAGCTCACCCTCGAGATGACCTCGCCGGACTACGTGGACTACTTCCACGCCCTGCCCGAGCCCACCCGCTACCGGCTGGAGTCCGAGCAGAAGGGGCTGTTCAAGGGCATCAACGCCGACCTCATCAACGAGATCTACGACCTGCTCTACGCCAGGAGCATCTCCGGCCCGGTCCGCACCCGGCTGCTGACCAACACCGCGCTGACCACCGCCGCCTACGACGAGCCGAGCGGGACGTACACGCTGGGCCTGCGCAACGTGGAGCAGGAGCGCGACTTCACGCTGGACACCGAGGGGCTGGTGCTGGCCACCGGCTACCACTACCGCGTCCCGAAGTTCCTGGAGCCGGTGCGCGACCGGATCCGCTGGGACGCGCACGGTCGCTTCGACGTGGCCCGCAACTACAGCATCGACCACACCGGCCGGGGCATCTTCCTCCAGAACGCCGGCACCCACACGCACAGCATCACCTCGCCCGACCTGGGCATGGGGCCGTACCGCAACTCGTGGATCATCCGGGAGCTGCTGGGCCGCGAGCACTACCCGATCGAGAAGGGCATCGCCTTCCAGGAGTTCGGCGTGCCGGCCGGGGCCGCGTCGTGACCGAGGTGGTCCACCGCCGGGTCGACGACCGGCTCGGCGAGTTCGCCCTGCGTACCCTCGACCCGGACGCCGACGCGCCGCTGCTGCACGGCTGGGTGACCCACCCGAAGGCGGCGTTCTGGCTGATGCAGGACGCCGACCCGGCCCGGGTCGCCGAGGAGTACCGGCGCATCGCCGCGCACCCGCACCACGACGCGTTCCTCGGCCTGCACGAGGGCCGGCCGGCCTTCCTCGCAGAGCGGTACGACCCCGCCCGGGTCGAACTCGTCGGCCTGTACGAGGCGGCCGACGGCGACGTCGGCATGCACTTCCTCTGCGCGCCCGCCGACGCGCCGGTGCACGGCTTCACCCGGGCGGTGATCACCACCGTGATGGCGTGGCTCTTCGCCGACCCGGCCACCCGGCGCGTCGTCGTGGAGCCCGACGTGCGCAACACGGCGGTGCACGCCCTCAACGCGGCCGTCGGCTTCACCATCGTCGGCCCGATCCGCAAGCCCGAGAAGGACGCGCTGCTCAGCGTCTGCACCCGTGACCAGTTCCACGCCGCAACCCGAGGAGACGTGCCCGCGTGAACCCGCTCGCATCCGTGGCCCACCTGACGCCCGCGAACTGGGCCCATGCCAACCGGCTGCTGGTCCGCAAGGCGCTGGCCGAGTTCGCCCACGAGCGGCTCCTCGCGCCCGAGCCCGTCCCCGCCGGCGAGCCCGACCCCGCCGGTCCGGCGGGGGAGCGGCGCTACCAGGTGCGCGGCGACGACGGCGAGGTCGTCTACCGGTTCACCGCGAGCCTGCTGGCCCTCGACCACTGGCGCATCGACGCCGACAGCATCACCCGCCACCGCGGCGACACCGAGCTGCCGCTGGACGCCCTGGAGTTCTGCCTCGACCTGCGGGGCGCGCTCGGCCTGAGCGACCAGATCCTCCCCGTCTACCTGGAGGAGATCAGCTCCACCCTGGCCAGCACCGCGTACAAGCTCGACAAGCCGGCCGTCAGCGCCGCCGAGCTCGCCGACGCGGACTTCCAGACCATCGAGACCCAGATGACCGAGGGCCACCCCGGCTTCGTCGCGAACAACGGCCGCATCGGCTTCGGCATCGACGAATACCGGGCGTACGCCCCGGAGGCCGGCAAGCCGGTGCGGCTGATCTGGGTGGCCGCGCACCGCGACCGGACGACCTTCACCTGCGCCGCCGACCTCGACTACGACACGCTGATCCGCGCCGAACTCGGCGACGACACCCTCGCCGGGTTCGCCGACACCCTGACCGGGCTCGGCCTCGACCCGGGCGACTATCTGCTCATCCCGGTGCACCCGTGGCAGTGGTGGAACAGGACCTCCGTCACCTTCGCCGCCGAGGTGGCGCAGCACCGGCTGGTCTGCCTCGGCCCCGGCCCCGACGAGTACCTCGCCCAGCAGTCCATCCGCACCTTCTTCAACGTCACCGACCCGTCCCGGCACTACGTCAAGACGGCGCTCTCCGTGCTGAACATGGGCTTCATGCGGGGGCTCTCCGCCGCGTACATGGAGGCCACCCCGGCCATCAACGACTGGCTGGCCGACCTGATCGACGGCGACGAGGTCCTCAAGCGCACCGGGCTCACGATCATCCGCGAGCGGGCCGCCGTCGGGTACCGGCACCTGGAGTACGAGGCGGCCACCGACCGGTACTCCCCGTACCGCAAGATGCTGGCCGCCCTGTGGCGGGAGAGCCCGGTGCCCGCCCTGGAGCCGGGCCGGCGACTGGCCACCATGGCGTCCCTGCTGCACACCGACCGCGACGGCCGCTCGTTCGCCGCCGCGCTGATCGCCCGGTCGGGGCTGGCGCCGCAGGTGTGGCTGCGCCGCTACCTCGACGCCTACCTCACCCCGCTGCTGCACAGCTTCTACGCCCACGACCTGGCCTTCATGCCGCACGGCGAGAACGTCATCCTCGTCCTGGACGGCGGGACGGTCGAGCGGGCGATCTTCAAGGACATCGCCGAGGAGATCGTGGTGATGGACCCGGACGCCGACCTGCCCCCGCAGGTCCGACGGGTCAGGGCCGAGGTGCCGGAGGACATGAAGCTGCTCTCCATCTTCACCGACGTCTTCGACTGCTTCCTGCGCTACCTCAGCGCGATCCTCGCCACCGAGGGCGTGCTGGACGAGGAGACCTTCTGGCGGACGGTCGCCGAGTGCGCCGCCGACTACGCCGACAGCGTCCCGCACCTCGCCGAGCGGCTGCGGCGCTACGACCTGTTCGCCCCGGAGTTCGCGCTGTCCTGCTTGAACCGGCTCCAGCTGCGCAACAACCAGCAGATGGTCGACCTGGCCGACCCGTCGGCCGCGCTGCAACTGGTCGGCACCCTGACCAACCCCATCGCCCGCTTCGCCCCGGCGGCCCGATGACGGCCACGACGCTCGCGCCGGACGCCGGGGTGCCGGTCGGCGCCCCGGCCGGTCGGGTGCGCGGCCGGTGGCTGATCCTCGCCGTGCTCTGCCTCGCCCAGGTCACCGTGGTGCTCGACAACACCGTGCTGACCGTGGCGATCCCGGTGCTCACGACCGAACTGGCCGCCAGCACCGCCGACGTGCAGTGGATGATCAACGCGTACGCGCTGGTCCAGTGCGGGCTGCTGCTGACCGCGGGCAGCGCCGCCGACCGGTACGGCCGCCGCCGGATGCTGCTGGCCGGGCTCGTGCTGTTCGGGCTCGGGTCGCTGGTCGCCGGGCTCGCCGAGTCCAGCGGCCAGCTGATCGCGGCCCGCGCCGGCATGGGGGTCGGCGGCGCGCTGCTGGTCACCGCCACCCTCGCGGTGGCGATGCAGGTCTTCGACGACGCCGAGCGGTCCCGGGCGATCGGCCTCTGGGCGGCGGCGAGCGCGCTGGGGTTCGCGGCCGGGCCGCCCTTCGGCGGGCTCGTCCTCGCCCACCTCCCGTGGGGGGCGATCTTCCTCGTCAACGTCCCGATCGTGCTGCTCTGTCTGGCGGCGGCGTGGGCGCTGGTGCCGGAGTCGCGCCAGCCGGCCGGCGGCCGCCTCGACCTGGGCGGGGTGCTGCTCTCCACGGCCGGCCTGACCGGGGTCGTCTACGCGATCATCGCCGGGCCGGAGCAGGGCTGGGGGTCCGCCCCGGTGCTCGGCGCGGCGGTCGCCGGGGTGCTGCTGCTCGCCGCCTTCGTGGCCTGGGAGCGGCGGGTCGCCGACCCCATGCTGGACATGCACTTCTTCCGCAACCCCCGCTTCGTGGGCGCGGTCTCCGGCGTCGTCCTGATCACCTTCGGCGCGACCGGCGCGCTGTTCCTGCTGACCCAGCACCTCCAGTTCGTGCGCGGCTACCCGGCCTGGGAGGCGGGGTTGCGGATGATGCCGTTCGCGCTCTCCATCGTCCTGCTGAACGTGGGCGGGGTCGCCGCGCGGGTGATCCACCGGATCGGGCTGGCGTGGTCGATCGCCCTCGGGATGACGCTGCTCGCCGGCGGTCTCGCCCTGATCACCCACGCCCCGACGGACGGCTACGGGATGCTGCTGCCGGGCCTGCTGGTGATGGGCGCCGGCTGCGCCGTGGCCAACCCGGCCATCGTCGAGGCCGTGATGAGCGCGATCCCGCCGGAGAAGGCCGGGGCCGGGGCGGGCGTGGACGGCACCATGACGGAGGTCGGCAGCAGCCTCGGCATCGCCGTGCTGGGCGCGATCCTCAACGCCCGGTTCGCCGCCCTGCTGCCCGCCGCCGTGGCCGGCGCCGGGTCGTTCCCCGCCGCGCTGGCCGCCGCGCGGAGCGAGTCGGAGCGCGCGCTCGTCTCCGACGCGTTCCGCTCCGCCCTGGAGACCGGCCAGACGGTCGGCGCCGTGGCCGTCTTCGCGGGCGGCTGCGTCGCCGCCGCGCTGCTGCGCCGGGCCGAGCGGGCCGGCTGAGGCGGGCCCCCGTCCCGCGCCCCTCGGCCCGCCGGGCCGAGAGGGCCGGCTGCCACCTTCGGCGACCCCGCGACGCGTGACCGCTGCCGGCTCCCGCGAGCCCGGACGACCAGGGGGCGACCCGGCCGCCCCGGCGCCGGTGCGTCAGCGCCGGCGAAGCGTCCGCAGCGCGCCGGCCCAGGCGACCACCTCGTCGAGCATGGTGCCGAGGGCCTGCTCGTGGTGCGCCGCCGGCCGGAAGTCGCGGAAGTTGACGAAGTCGGTCGTCAGGGAGAGCGCCACCTGGGACCGGACGTCGGCCACCCCGACCTGCCCGAGCACCAGCCGCAGGTGCTCCGCCGCCCGGGTGCCGCCGTGCACGCCGTAGCTGACGAGGCCGGCTGACGCGTGCTGCCACTCCTGGAACAGGAAGTCGACGGCGTCCTTCAGCGCGCCCGGGATGGAGTGGTTGTACTCCGGGGTGACGAAGACGAAGCCGTCGAACCCGGCGACGGTCGACGCCCAGCGGCGTACGGCGGGGCGCCTCGACGGCGCCATCGACGGCGGCAGCATCTCGTCGAAGTGCGGCAGGTCGTAGTCGGCGATGTCGACCAGCTCGACCGTGGCGTCGCCCCGCTTGGCGGCGACCTCCCGCACCCAGCGGGCCACGGCGTCGGCCTTGCGGCCGGGCCGCGTGCTGCCGACGATGACACCGATCCTGACCATGCTGATCTCCTCTACGCGGTGGGTACTGAACGCACGGGGGCCGGCGTGCCGGCCAGGTCACGGGCCAGCTCCACCGCGCCGTGCAGGGACGACAACGCGCCGAGGGCGGCGGCCCGTACGGGTGGCGCCGGCCGCCCCGGCCGGCCGGCGGACCGGGCCTGTTCGGCGACGAGCGGCACCAGGCCCGGCAGGCCGGCGGCGAACCCGCCGCCGACGATCGCCAACGCCGGGTCCAGCAGCTCGCCGAGGCTGACCACCGCCGCGGCCAGCGCCCGGCAGCTCGCGTCGACCGCCGCCACCGCCCACGGCCGGCGCTCGTCGAGCCCCGCCCGCAGGTCGTCGAAGCTCACCTCGCCGCCGCGGCCGGCGGCCGCCCGGCGCAGGGTGGCGGGGCCGGACGCGACCGACTGGAGGCAGCCGCGCCGGCCGCAGTCGCAGCGCTCGCCGTCGAGGGCGACGACCATGTGCCCGATCTCGGCGGAGGACCGGCCGGGCACCGACCGCCCCGCCAGCACCACGCCGCCGCCGATCCCGGTGCCGACGCCCAGGTAGACCACGTCGTCGTGGCCGGCGTGCCGGGCCTCGGCCAGCGCGGCGAGGTCACCGTCGTCGGCGACGGCGGTCGCCACCTGAGGGAAGAGGCGGCGCAGCGCGCCGGCGAGGTCCAGCCCCGCCCAACCGGGCCGCCCGGGCCAGGTCGTGACGGTGCCCGCCGGGTCCGTGGTCGCCGGCATCGCCACCCCGACCGCGCCCACCGGGCCCCACGCGTCGCGCAGCCGGTCCACCTCGGCGGCCAGCGCGGCCAGGTCCGCGGCCGGGTCGGCGCCGCGCGGCCAGCGGAAGGTCCGCTCGTACGCCGGTCGCCCGGCCGCCTCCGCGCGCAGCGCCACCTTGGTGCCGCCGACGTCGACGCCCAGCACGCCGTCGCCGCGCTGCGGACCGGACACGCGCGGCCTCAGCCCTGCCGCACGTGCAGGAACACGAGCGCCAGGGCGGCCAGGGCGAAGATCACCGGCGTCAGGGTCATCGCGGCCGGGTCCTTCGCGCGGGCGTGGTAGACCACCGCGCCCACCATCTGCAGGGCGAGGCCGATCGCCGCCGCGATGCCCAGCGGCGGCCAGAGCAGACCGAGCAGCAGCCCGGCGACCGCGGCGAGTTCCAGCACCCCGAGCAGGCGCGTCAGGCCCGGCGACACGCCGAGGTGGTCCATCCGCTCGCGCATCTGCGTCTGCCCGGTGAGCTTCGGCACGGCGGTGCCCAGGAACACCGCGGCGAGGATGAGGGTCAGGACGAGGATGGGAATGTGCACGTGATGTCCTTCGGGGAGAGTCGGAACGTGCGGACGACCGTACCGCTGCCGCATCGACGTCGATGGAGCCGGACGCCGCGGCACCGGGTCGTCACCGGACGGTCGCGACGAGGGCGCGGGCGGCCAGCCGGTAGCCCAGCGACCCGAGCCCGACGATGACGCCGCTGGCCAGCGGGGCGATCACCGAGTCGTGCCGGAAGCTCTCCCGGGCCCAGACGTTGGACAGGTGCACCTCGACGAAGGGCCGGGGATAGTTGGCCAGGGCGTCCCGCAGGCTCCAGCCGGCGATCATCAGCGCGCCCGGGTTGACGATGGCGCCGACGGTGTCATAGTTGTCCTGGATCGCCCGGATCAGGGCGCCCTCGCAGTCGTGCTGCTCGGCCACCACCCGCCAGCCCCGGGCGGCGACCTCCTCGCCGACCGCCCGTTCGATGTCCTCCAGGGTGTCGGTGCCGTAGATTTCCGGCTCCCGTCGGCCGAGGATGCCCAGGTTCGGGCCGTTCAGCAGCAGCACGTCCGACACGCTTCACCTCGCGGGGCGTGGCCCTGTCCCGACAAGGCCCGATGACTGGTCCACCGCAGTCTTACTACGCCCGCGGCGTCGGGCGAACCGGCGGTGGCCGCGGCACGGGCGGACTAAGGGGTGGCTAGGGGCTGTTAGGGGCGGTGACCGCGTGTCCGCTTCGGTTACCGTCCTCCCTGCCGAAGCGACGCCGCCGGCTCCAACGGATGCGTCACCTACCTCGAACCGGCCATCCGGCGCCCGGTGTGCCCGGACCGCGTACCGGCGGTCCCGGGTCGTCCCGCCCGATGGTCCGGCGAAGCCCCTGGTCTGCCCGAGTTGGGAAGTGGGAAGTCATGAGTGGTCAGCCCTCGACGGTGTCCGAGTTCCCCGAGTGGCCGCAGTTCGGCGACGAGGAGCGCGCCGGCCTGATCCGCGCCCTCGAGCAGGGCCAGTGGTGGCGGATGGGCGGCAGCGAGGTCGACTCCTTCGAAGCGGAGTTCGGGGCGTACCACGGCACGCCGCACGCGCTCGCCGTCACCAACGGCACGCACGCGCTGGAGGTGGCGCTGGAGGTGCTCGGCGTCGGGCCGGGCACCGAGGTCATCGTGCCGGCCTTCACGTTCATCTCGTCCTCGCTGGCCGCCCAGCGGCTCGGCGCGGTCGCCGTGCCGGTCGACGTCGACCTGGACACCTACTGCGTCGACCCGGCCGCCGTCGAGGCCGCGATCACGCCGCGCACCAAGGTCATCATGCCGGTGCACATGGCCGGCCAGTTCGCCGACATGGACGCGCTGGACAAGCTCGCCGCCGACGCCGGGGTGGCGCTGCTCCAGGACGCCGCGCACGCCCACGGCGCGCAGTGGCAGGGCAAGCGGGCCGGGGCGCTCGGCTCGGTGGCCGCGTTCAGCTTCCAGAACGGCAAGCTGATGACCGCCGGCGAGGGCGGGGCGGTGCTCTTCCCCGACGAGGAGCTGCGCGAGCGGGCGTTCCTCGTGCACAGCTGCGGCCGGCCCCGCACCGACCGGGACTACCTGCACGGCACCACCGGCTCGAACTACCGGATGGGCGAGTTCACCGCCGCCGTGCTGCGCGCCCAGCTGGCCCGCCTCGACGGGCAGATCGCGGTGCGCGAGCAGCGCTGGCCGCTGCTGTCGAGCCTGCTCGCCGAGATCCCCGGCGTCGTCCCGCAGGCCACCGACCCCCGTACCGACCGCAACCCGCACTACATGGCGATGTTCCGCGTCCCCGGCATGGACATCGCGCGCCGCCGCGAGGTCGTGGACGCGCTCATCGCCCGGGGCGTGCCCGCGTTCGTGGCGTTCCGCGCGATCTACCGCTGCGAGGGCTTCTGGAAGGCCGGCGCGCCCGACGAGTCGGTCGAGGCGGTCGCGGCCCGGTGCCCGAACACCGAGCAGATCCACTCCGACTGCATCTGGCTGCACCACCGCACGCTGCTCGGCACCGAGCAGCAGATGCACGACATCGCCGCCGTGCTCGCCGACGTCCTCGCCGGATGACCGGCCGGCCCCCGGCCGCCGCGGCCGACCGCCCGGTGCGGGTCGCGGTGGCCGGCCTCGGCTGGGCCGGGCGGGAGATCTGGCTGCCCCGGCTCGCCGTGCACCCCGGCTACGCGGTCACCGCCGTGGTCGATCCGGCGGCCGGCGTACGCGACCGGGTCCGCGACACCCACCACGTCCCGTTCGCGTACGCCGACGTCGACGAGCTGCCGGCCGACTCGGTCGACCTGGTGGTGGTCGCCGTACCGAACCACCTGCACGCCACCGTCGCCGCCCGGCTGCTGCGCCGGGGCGTACCGGTGTTCCTGGAGAAGCCCGTCTGCCTCACCTCCGCCGAGGCGACCCTGCTGGCCGACGCGGAGCGCGACGGCGGCGCGGTGCTGCTCGCCGGCAGCGCTGCCCGCTACCGCGCCGACATCCGGGCGCTGACCGGGGTGGCCGGCGAGCTGGGCCCGATCCGGCACGTCGACGTGGCCTGGGTCCGCGCCCGTGGCGTGCCCGACGCGGGCGGCTGGTTCACCCGCCGGGACCTCTCCGGCGGCGGCGCGCTGGTCGACCTCGGCTGGCACCTGCTCGACACCGTGCTGCCGATGCTCGGCCCGACCCGGATCGCCCACGCCGTCGGCAGCGTCTCCGCCGACTTCGTCAACGACGGCGCCGCCCACGCCGCCTGGCGCAGCGACGCCGGCGCCGGTGACCGCGCCCCCGGCGACGTCGAGGACACCGCCCGGGGCTTCCTGCTCACCGCCGAGGGGGCCTCGGTCGCCCTGCACGCCTGCTGGGCCTCGCACGAGTCGCTGGACCGCACCACCGTCACCGTGCACGGCGTCGCCGGGTCGGCGACGCTGCGCTGCACGTTCGGCTTCAGCCCCAACCGGGAGCCCACGCCGGTGCTGACCCGCACCCGGGACGGCGAGACCGTCCGGCTGCCGCTGCCCGAGGAGCCGATCGGCGCCGAGTACGACCGCCAGCTCGACGCCCTGCCGGGGCTGCTCGCCGACCCGACCGGCCGGGGCGCGGCCGTCGCCGAGGCCCGCCGGACCATCGACATCATCGAACGGATCTACCAGTCCGCCCGGCCCACGGCGCCGGAGCGGCAGCACGCGCTGGCGGGCCATCGCGACCGGTGAGACCCACCGTCGGCCCCACTCGCTTCCGGGAGCAGCCATGAGCCATCCATCGTCCACCGTCGAGGTGACCCCGCAGTCGCCGGTCCGCGGCCCGATCCGCGCGGTCGTGTTCGACCTCGACGGCGTCATCGTCGACAGCTCAGCCGTCATGCGCGAGGCGTTCAGCATCGCGTACGCCGAGGTGGTGGGCGACGGGCCGGCGCCGTTCGAGGAGTACAACCGGCACATGGGCCGGTACTTCCCGGACATCATGCGGCTGATGGGGCTGCCGCTGGAGATGGAGGAGCCGTTCGTCCGGGAGAGCTACCGGATGGCCCACCTGGTGCCGCTCTTCCCCGGCGTCCGGGAGACGCTGGAGACGCTGCACTCTCGGGGGATCCGGATGGCGATCGCCACCGGCAAGAGCGGCCCCCGGGCCCGCTCCCTGCTGGACACGCTCGGCGTGCTGGGCCTGTTCGACCAGGTGATCGGCTCCGACGAGGTGGCCCGCCCGAAGCCCGCGCCGGACATCGTGCTCCAGGCGCTCGGTCACCTCGACGTGCCGCCGGCGCAGGCGATGATGGTCGGCGACGCGGTCATCGACCTGCTCAGCGGCCGGGACGCCGGGGCGACCGCCGTCGCCACGACCTGGCACGGCGGGGACGTCGCCGCGCTGCTGGCCGCCGGTCCCGACCTGGTCCTGCACGCCCCGACGGACCTGCTCGCGCACTGCCCCGCCGCCCTCGTCCACTGACCCGCACCGGCCCCTTCCCGGCCGCCCTGCGCCGAGAGCGCCGAGCCCGGTGCGGGCCCCGCCGCCCGGGCTGACCGGGCGGCGCGGGCCACATCGCCGCGCGCCGCCCGCCTGCGCCCGGCGCGCGCGACAGGCGCACCATGACCGGGTGAACTTTCTGGAGTTGCAGCAGCGCCTGCGCGCCGCCGGCCACGACCCGTTCCAGGTGTACGCGGGGCACTACGACACGCTGCGCCCCCAGGCTCGCGCAGCGAGCGGGTCGACGTCGGTCTGCTACGGCGCGTGGAACCTGCTGGTCGAGGACGGCCGGTACACCGTCACCGTCCGCGACCCGCACCGCCCCGCCCGCTTCCCCCCGGACACGCACGGCCCGGAGCCGGTCGTCTTCGACAGCGAGCAGGCCGCCTGCGAGGAGCTGTGGGCCATCGCCAGCCGGCTCGATCCGCCCGGCAGCGTGCGGGCGGTCACGGCCGACGAACTCGATCCCGTCGCGGGCGACTGGCTGCGCGAGTGCGGCTGGTGGCCGCCGGCGGAGTTGTACGGCAACCCCTTCGTCGCCACCCGCGACCAGCAGTCGTACCGGATCGCCGAACGCGCCGGCCGGTTCGAGCTGCACCTGCGCGACCACCGGGTGGCCAAGCTCGGCGACCCGGTGCACGCCGCCGACGACCTGGCCGACGTCACCCGGGTCCTGCTGACCGAGGTCGGCAACCGTTCCGCCCCGCGCCCGCTGGGCTGGCCGTGCGTGGTGTTCCGGGTGGGCTGGGCCGACGAGGAACAGCTCGCCGCGCTGCGGGCCCTCGACCTCGCGGAGATCGTCCGGGCGTATCGCACCGAGCGCCCGGACCCGCCGCTGCGGATCATCTCGGAGGGGCCCGACCTGTCCCTGGTCACCACCGAACTCCTCGAACAGGCGGAACGTAGCGGCCATCCGCTGCGGCAGTTCGTCGGCACCGCCGAGTCGGCGGCGTTCGGCACGGACGTGCGGTACGTCGTCCGGCGTCACCACGAGCCGCTGCGCTACAGCGTCGACCGCTACGGCGAGCGGGAGAACCACGCCACCACCGTGTTCACCGCCGGGGACCTGGCGCCGATCCACGAGTACCTGAGGCAACGCTTCCGGCGCTGACCCGTGACGGGCCGCCGTCGACCGGGGAACCCTGTCCCGGCCGTCCGCCACGCCCGGTCCGGCCTCTGCCGCCGGTTGCCTGCCCGGCCGGTCGCGGCGGCCGCGGAACCTCTCAGCGCGCCTCGTCGGCGGCCTCGGGCCCGGCCTCCAGGAAGCGCAGCATGGTGGTCGCCAGCATCTCGGCGACGGGCGCCGGGACCAGGTCGGTGCGGATGGTGACGCGCAGGAGGGCGCCCCCGTCGCCGGGAAGCACCTCGGCGACACAGGATCCCGACCACTCCCGGGCGTACGGCTCGACGACCTCCTCGGTCCGGCAGCCGGGCAGGTCCAGGGGAAGGACGAGGTTGTCCTGGTAGGCGAAGGAGGGCAGGCTGTTCGCCACCTCGCGGGACATCCCGAGGACCGGGTCGGTGGTCATCTCCACGAAGGAGACGTCCTGGGCGGCCATCAGGCCGTCCGCGGTGCGCTGGACTGCTCGGATCAGGTCCTTCTCCGGCCCGTCGAACCGGACCCGCAGGCAGTTGGAGCTGATCCTGCTGGTGAAGGTGGAGTCGAGGATCCGGCTGCCGCGCTGGGCGACGATCATCAGCAGGGCGATGTCGTCCTGCTGGTGGATGGCGCGCAGCGCCCAGGCGTAGGCGGCGGCGAAGTAGGTGGAGCGGCTGAACCGGTGTTCCCGGCCGGCCCGGTCCCAGCGGTCCAGCACCTCGGGGGAGACGGCGACGATGTGCCCGGTCCGGGGGCCCCAGGTCGGGGTCTGCTCCAGGAGCGACTGGGGCCGGCCCTCGCCCTGGCGGGCGAGCCCGCGCAACTGCGCGCGCCAGTAGTCGCGCTGCGCGTCGAGGTCGGTGGCGGCCCGCAGGCGGGTGTGCTCGTCATAAAACTGGCGCAGCGTGGGTGCGGGGCGGTCCCACCCGGGCGCCCGGCCGGCCAGGCGGGCGGTGTAGGCGTGGCCGAGGTCCCGCACGAGCAGCGCGTGGGACCACCCGTCGAAGGCGATGTGGTGGATGCCGATGCCGAACAGGATCCGGCCGGTCGATCGCTCGCGGATCAGGGCGGCCCGCCAGTTGCGGCCCTGGGTGTAGTCGAGCGGCTGCTGCACCGCTTCGGCGAGCTGGTCGAGGGCCTCCTGTTCGCTGGTGGCGTCGGTGAGCAACCGGAGTGCGGGCATGCCCGGGTTCGGCGGGACGACGGCCACGGGCGGGTCCACCCGCCGGTAGCGGGCGTACAGCGCCTCGTGCCGCCGGTGCACGTCGCCGAGCGCCGCCATCAGCGCGCGGAGGTCCAGCTCGCCCTCGATCCACCAGGTGGTCGGGCAGACCAGGTCGAAGGGGAGCCAGACGAACTTGCCGACCGACAGGGTCAGCGGGACGGGCCCGGCCGGGCCGGGGCGGCCGGTGACGGGCGGTTCCGGCTCGGCCGTGGAACGGCGCGGCGCGGTGGTGAGCCACTGCGCCAGGCCGCGCGGTGTGGGCGTGCGGTGGATCTGCGAGACGGGTACGACGACGTCGGCGGCCTCGTCGATGGCGGCGGCGACGGCGGCGGATTGCAGGGAGGTGCCGCCGAGGGCGAAGAAGCTGTCCCCGGTGCCGACGGGGTCGATGCCGAGCACGTCGGCGAACACGGCCGTGACCAGTCGTTCCTCGTCGGTCGCGGCCTCGACGTAGGCCACGCCGAGGTCCGGGCGCTGCGAGCCCGGCTCCGGTAGGGCCCGCCTGTCGATCTTCCCGGTGCCGCCGACGGGGAACCGGTCGAGGACCATGATCACGGCGGGGACCATGTACGAGGGGAGCACGGCCGCGGCGTGCTCCCGCAGCTCGGTCACGGCCGGGTTCCTGCCGTCGCGGCCGGTCACGTAGCCGACCAGCCGGGCGACGCCCCGGTCCTCGCGGCGGACGACCACGGCCGTGCCGACGTCCGGATGCTGTTCGAGGACGGCTTCGATCTCGCCGAGTTCGATGCGGATGCCGTTGACCTTGACCTGGTGGTCCATCCGGGCGAGGATCTCCAGCGCCCCGGAGGCGTTCCACCGGCCCAGGTCCCCGGTGCGGTAGGCGATCCCGCCGCCGTACGGGTCGGTGACGAACCGTTGCGCGGTCAGGTCGGGGCGGTTGAGGTAGCTGTCGGCGACCCCGGCGCCGGTGATGAGGATCTCCCCGGGGACACCCATGGGGACGAGGCCGAGGTTGGCGTCGACGACGCGGACCTGCCGGTTGGGCATGGGCCAGCCGATCGGCACGTACGCGCCGTCCCAGCCCGCTGACGCGTCGAACCACGTGCAGGCGACGGAGGCCTCGGCGGGGCCGTAGGCGTTGATCAGGCGGGTGCCGGCGGCCATCCACCGGTGGGCCATGCGCGGCGGGACGGGTTCCCCGGCGAGGGTCACGCACGACATGCTCGGGCAGTCGGCCGGGTCGACGGCGGCGAGGTTGGTGGGCGGGCAGAAGGCGTGGGTGGTCCGCTCCTTCGCGATCAGCTCCGTCAACCGGCGGGCGTCGAGCAGATCGTCCCGCGAGCAGACCACGACGCGGGCGCCGGAGGTCAGCGCGGTGTAGATCTCGCCCAGGGCCACGTCGAAGACCGGGGCGCAGCAGTGCAGCATCCGGCTGTCCGGGCCGACCGCGCACTCGTCGCGCATCCAGGTGACGAAGGTCGTCAGCTTGTCGTGGGTCAGCACGACGCCCTTCGGCGTCCCGGTCGATCCCGACGTGTAGATCACGAAGGCTGGCCGGGAGGCGTCCACCACCGGTAGCTCGACCGCTTCGGCCGCCTCCACGGCGGGCCAGTCGTCGTCCAGGGCGATCACCCGTACGCCGTCGGGGCGGGGGACGCGCGGGGCGACCTCGCCGACGGTGAGCACGACCCGGGCGCCGTGGTCCGCGAGCAGCATCCGCATCCGCTCCGCCGGCCACGACACGTCCATCGGCGTGTACGCCGCCCCCGCCCGCAGCACCGCCAGGGTGGCGACGAGGGTCCACATGCTGCGGTCCAGCGCCAGCGACACCACGTCCCCGACGCCGACGCCGGCCGAGCGCAGGTGGCGGGCCAGCAGCTCCGATCGGCGTGCCAGTTCCCCGTACGTGACGACCTCGCCGTCGGCGACGCCCGCGACCGCGTCCGGCGTCCGGCGCGCCCACGTGAGCACCAGTTCGTGCAGCGGCTCACCCGGCACCGGGCGGACCGGACCCCGGCCCCACGCGAGCAGCCGTTCCCGCTCGGCGGTGCCCAGCAACGGCAGGCCGGACAACGGGACCCCGGGTTCCCGCACGCCGGCAGACGACAGCGTCACGGTCTGGTCCAGCAGGCCCCGCACCCAGTCCGCGGAGAAGCCCTCCGCCGCGTGGTCCACCCGCAGCCCGGACCCGTCCGAGGCCACGGTCACCACCAGGTCGACATCCACGGTCTCCGGGCCCACGTCGGCCACCGGCCCGTCGACCAGGTCCACCGCCACCGGACCCACCACACCCGCACCCGCCACCGGCGCGCTCCACGCCACACCCACCCGGCTCACCAACTCACCGAAGCCCGGATCGTCCGCCACGCCGACCCGCACCACCGATCCCCCCGCGGAGAGGCCGAGCGCGACCTCCTCCTGGCCGGTGTAGCGGGCCAGCACCCCGACGAGGCCCGCCAGCACCACCAGACCGGCCGGCTCCGGGCAAGCCAGGTCGGGCGGCGCCAGCGTCCGCAGCGCCGACGCCGCCCGGGCCGGCCACGTCAGCGGCCGTCGCAGGTCGCCCATCAGGTCGAGGACCTCGTAGCCGGTGCCGGGCCCGGCGACGCCCGCCCGACCACCGACGAACCCGACGGACATGGGTCGACCTCCGATCAGGACCGGCGCCGCCCGCGGGGGTACGGCCGGGTCCACGAAATCCATCAACGGGTGGGCGCGCCCACGGCGGGGGAAGGACGGAATGCAGGCTCAGTCGGTGGCGCGGGCCGGGGCGGGGCCCGTCTCGAGGAAGCGCAGCATGTGGGCGCCCAGCTCCTCGGCGAGGGCGAACGGGATCAGGTCGGTGCGGATGGTGATGCGCAGCAGGGCGTCGGTGTCCCGAGGGATCGCCTCGACCGTGAGACCGCTCATCACCTCCCGGGCGTACGGCTCGACGACCTCCTCGGTCCGGCAGCCGGGCAGTTCCAGCGGAAGGACCACGTTGTCCTGGTAGGCGAAGCCGGGGATGCTGGCGACCACCTCGCCGGGCAGGCCGACGGCCGGGTCGGCGGCGGTCTCCGAGAAGGGGATGTCCTGGGCGGCCATCAGCTCGTCGACGGTCTGCTGGACGTGCCGGAGCAGGTCCGTCTCTGGCCGGAACCTGACCCGGACGCAGTTCGAGTTGATCCGGGTGGTGAAGGCGGAGTCGAGGATGCGGCTGCCGCGCCGGGCCACGATCATGAGCAGGCCGATGTCGTCCTGCTGGTGGATGGCGCGCAGTGCGGAGGCGTACGCGGCGACGAAGTAGCTGGAGCGGCTGAACCGTTGTTCCCGGGCGGCCTGGTCCCAGCGTCGCATGATGTCGGGGGTGACGGTGACGATGTGTCCGGCCTTGGGTCCCCAGGCCAGTGCCTGCTCCAGTGGGGCGGTGGCGGGGCCCTGGCCCTGG
>NZ_JBFABA010000062.1:0-31176 GCF_040640115.1 Micromonospora sp. NPDC023644
TCCTGAGCCAGGATCAAACTCTCCAACAAAAACTTGTTGAAAAACTGTCCCGACAACAAAAAGTGTTGCCAAAGGAATCCAAGACCAACAAACCACCGAAACGGTCTGCCAGCCAAGGGGTATAAATCAATTTGGCACTGGCTTATCAAGCACCCTGTTGAGTTCTCAAAGAACAACCACACACCACTCGAGCGTCCCACATCGTGGGAACCCGCTTGGGGCAACTCCTCTACCTTACTTGGTTCGCTTCCCGCCGTCAACCTCGTGTCCGAGGTGATAAAGGATGCGTTCCGGGGTCCACGATGACGCACGCCGTATCACGGCGGTCGTTGCTGTCGTGGGAAGCCGCAGACCAGCCGATCGCCACTCTGTGGCCATCCGCCCGGCTCCTGCCGGCTTTCGCACTCTACCCGGTCGGTCTCGCGATCGCAACCCCGTCTTGGAGTGTCCTCGCACCGCCCGGATCCTCAGCCTCGCTCGGCGTCTCCGCCACGAGCCTGGTGCCCTTGTCGGCCGGTTTGTCCGGCCTTCCGCGTGCAGAGAGAAAGTTACGCCGCCCGCCCGCGGAAGGCAAATCGGCGTCCGTCACTGTCGGCAGTGCGACGGCCGCCGGCGTTCACGACCCGGTGCCGGGGCGGCGGGCGACGGCGGTCGCGCATTCGTGATGACCGCGCGGGGTCCGGAGGCGCCCCCGGCGTGCCAGAGTGTCTGTCATGGCTGACCTCCCGCGCACCCGGGTGACCGTGCTCGCCGAGGACGCGCTGCTCGGACTCCTGCTGCCGTTCTGGCAGCTGGTCATCGGCGCCTTCGTGGTCTTCGTCGTCCTGGTCTCGGTCGCTCGGCTGGCCCGCCGGGGTCGGTCCCGGATGACGACGGCACTCCTGGTCACGGCCGCCGCGATCGCCGGCTTCGCCGTGGTGGGCGTACTCCTGCAGGGGTGAGCGTCAGAGGCGGCGGTTGGCCAGGCTCGGCAACTCGGCGCGGATGGTCCGCAGCCGGTCAAGGTCGAGATCGGCGACGGCGAGGCCCGGACCGTCGGGCACCTGGGTGAGCACCGTCCCCCACGGGTCGATCACCATGCTGCGCCCGTAACAGGTCCGGCTCGGCTCGTGGTCGCCGATCTGCCCCGCCGCGGCGACGAAGCACTGGTTCTCGATCGCCCGCGCGCGCAGCAGCACCTCCCAGTGGTCCCGCCCCGTGTGGACCATGAAGGCCGCAGGCACCACGAGCAGCTGGGCGCCGCCCTCGATCACGAGCTGCCGGTACAACTCGGGGAACCTGAGGTCGTAGCAGATCGACAGGCCGACGCGAAGGCCCTCGACGTCGACGACCACCGGCTGGTCGCCCGGCGCCACGGTGGCCGACTCGAGGTAGGAGACCCGGCCGGGGATCTCCACGTCGTACAGGTGGATCTTCCGGTAGCTGGCGGCGAGCGTGCCGGAGCGGTCGAAGACCAGGGAGGTGTTCCAGGTGCGGTCCGGATCCGGCCCGCGCTCGTGGATCGACCCGGCGATCAACCAGATGCCCAGCCGCCGGGCGCGGTCGGCGAAGAACCGGCCCACCTCGCCGTCGACCGGCTCCGGTTCGGGGAGCCCAACGGCGGGGCCGAGGTAGTCGACGAACTCCGGCAGGAGCGCGAGGTCCGCGCCGGCCGCCGCCGCGCGTTCCAGCACGGCCTCCGCGGCCGCGAGGTTCGCCTTACGGTCGTCCCGGGAGTTGAGCTGGCAGACGGCGACGCGCATGAGGATCAGCGTACGACCGGAAGGCGCGCGGCGACAGCGTCGAAAGGTGTCGGCGGGGCCCTCGGGTCACGGCTGGTCGAGCCCTACGGCGCCGGCTGGGCCGGACGCGGACACGAAGCCGCGCCCGACCGGAGCGGACGGGCGCGGCGACGGTGGATCAGGCCGACTTCTCCTCGCGGTCCCGCCGGGCACGCCGGCCGGTGAACTCGCGCGGCACGATCGTCGGGTTGACGTTCTCGAGCACCACCTCGCGGGTGATCAGCACCCGGGCGGCGTCGGGGTTGCTCGGCACCTCGTACATCACGGAGAGCAGGACCTCTTCCATGATCGCCCGCAGGCCGCGGGCGCCGGTGCCGCGCAGCATCGCCTGGTCGGCGATCGCCTCCAGGGCCGGCGGCTCGAACTCCAGCTCGACGCCGTCGAGCTCGAAGAGGCGCTGGTACTGCCGGACCAGGGCGTTGCGCGGCTCGGTGAGGATGCGCACCAGGGCGGTGCGGTCGAGGCTGCGCACGTTGGTGATCACCGGGAGCCGGCCGATGAACTCGGGGATCAGCCCGAACTTCAGCATGTCCTCCGGCATGACCTGGCTGAAGATGTCGTCGGTCGACCGGTCGGAGACCGACCGCAGCCGGGCCCCGAAGCCGGTGCCGCCGTGCCCGGTGCGGGCCTCGATGATCTGGTCGAGCCCGGCGAAGGCGCCACCGCAGATGAACAGCACGTTGGTGGTGTCGATCTGGATGAACTCCTGGTGGGGGTGCTTGCGCCCGCCCTGCGGCGGCACGTTGGCCACCGTGCCTTCCAGCATCTTGAGCAGCGCCTGCTGGACGCCCTCGCCGGAGACGTCCCGCGTGATCGACGGGTTCTCCGACTTACGGGCGATCTTGTCGACCTCGTCGATGTAGATGATGCCGGTCTCGGCGCGCTTGATGTCGTAGTCGGCGGCCTGGATCAGCTTGAGGAGGATGTTCTCCACGTCCTCGCCGACGTAGCCGGCCTCCGTGAGCGCGGTGGCGTCGGCGATGGCGAACGGCACGTTCAACATCCGCGCCAGGGTCTGCGCCAGGTGGGTCTTGCCGCACCCCGTCGGGCCGAGCAGCAGGATGTTGGACTTGGCCAGCTCGACGGCGTCACTGCCGGAGCCCGGCGCCCCGGCCGCCTCGGCCTGGATCCGCTTGTAGTGGTTGTAGACCGCGACGGCGAGCGCCTTCTTGGCTTGGTCCTGCCCGACGACGTAGGTGTCGAGGAACTGGCAGATCTCCATCGGCTTGGGAAGCTCTTCCCACTTCACCTCGCCGGACTCGGCCAGCTCCTCTTCGATGATCTCGTTGCAGAGATCGATGCACTCGTCGCAGATGTAGACCCCAGGGCCTGCGATGAGCTTCTTGACCTGCTTCTGCGACTTACCGCAGAACGAGCATTTCAGTAGGTCGCCGCCGTCACCGATCCGTGCCACCTACGTTCTCCCTGCACTCGTCGACCGGAGACCCGGCCCTCGCCTGCGGACGTGGAAGCGTCCGCCTCGTTCACCCCGCTCGTTCACCCCGCCGGAGGACCGGTGGAGCGGCACAGACCCGACGTTACCCGCTGGCGGAGGTTTCTCCGACCCCCAAAACGGGTGTGTCAGACGGTCGGCCGGGAGCGGACTCCCGGCCGACCGCGACCCGAGCTGTTCAGCTGGCGGCGTTGGCCGCCAGCAGGCCCTTCTTGCGGCTGGTGAGGATGGTGTCCACCAGCCCGTACTCCTTGGACTCCTCGGCCGTCATGATCTTGTCACGGTCGATGTCCTTGCGGACCTTCTCGATCGGCTGGTTGCAGTGCCGCGAGAGCATCTCCTCGAGCTGCGTGCGCATCCGCAGGATCTCCCGGGCCTGGATCTCGATGTCCGAGCCCTGCCCGTAGCCGCCCTCGGTGGCCGGCTGGTGGATGATGATCCGCGAGTTCGGCAGCGCCATCCGCTTGCCCGGGGTGCCGGCGGCCAGCAGCACGGCCGCGGCGCTCGCGGCCTGGCCGAGGCAGACCGTCGAGATGTCCGGCCGGACGTACTGCATGGTGTCGTAGATCGCCGTCATGGCGGTGAAGGAACCACCGGGCGAGTTGATGTACATGATGATGTCGCGGTCCGGGTCGGTGCCCTCGAGCGTCAGCAGCTGCGCCATCACGTCGTTGGCCGACGCGTCGTCGACCTGGACGCCGAGGAAGATGATCCGGTCCTCGAAGAGCTTGTTGTAGGGGTTGGACTCCTTCACCCCGTACGACGTGCGCTCGACGAACGACGGCAGGACGTAGCGGTTGTGCACGGCCGCGAACTGGGGCGGCAGGCTCAGGTCGGTCATCGTCAGCTCCTCAGCTCAGGGTCCCGGCGCCATCCGGAACCTGAGCGGCCCCGATGATCACCTTGTCGATGAAGCCGTAGTCCAGGGCCTCCTGGGCGGTGAACCAGCGGTCGCGGTCGGAATCCGCCTCGATCTGCGCCTGGCTCTGGCCGGTGTGGTGCGCGACCCGCTCCTGGAACATCCGCTTGGTGTAGAGCATCTGCTCCGCCTGGATGGCGATGTCGGACGCGGTGCCGCCGAGACCGCCGGAGGGCTGGTGCATCATGATCCGCGCGTGCGGCAGGGCGTAGCGCTTGCCCTTGGTGCCGGCGCAGAGCAGCAGCTGACCCATCGACGCCGCCATGCCCATCGCCACGGTCGAGACGTCGTTGTCGATGAACTGCATGGTGTCGTAGATCGCCATGCCGGAGTAGACCGAACCGCCCGGCGAGTTGATCCAGAGGTTGATGTCGCGGTCCGGGTCCTCCGCGGCGAGCAGCAGGAGCTGCGCGCAGATGCGGTTGGCGACCTGGTCGGTCACCTCGCTGCCCAGGAAGATGATGCGTTCCTTGAGCAACCGGTTGTAGACCGAGTCGTCGAGGTTGCCAATGGTGTCGCCACCGCGGGCATCGATCGCCCGGAGCGGCTTCGCTTGGATGTGCATGTCGGTCATGGCAGCCCTTCGCTCTCCGTACCGTCCTACCCGACACTAACCGCTCAGCCGGATGGCAGAGCGCCGGTCCGGGCAGTGTTCGCTATCAGCGCAGCACCGCCGGGGCGTACCCGAAAAGGGAATCGGCCGCCGTCCACCGCAGGCGGCGGACGGCGGCCTCCCCGCACGATCAGTGCTCGTGGTTGTGCTCGGCCTCGCTCTCGGCGCGCAGCGCGTCGAGGGTGACCTCGTTGCCCGCCGAGTCCTTGATCTTGATGCGCTCCATGACCGAGGCCAGGGCCTTGCCCCGCCGCACGTCACCGAAGACGGCACCGGCCGCGCCCGAGCGGACCAGCTGGTCGTAGTACTGCTGCGGAGCCATCCCGGCGCGCTGGGCCCGGTGCACGATCTCGTGGCCGAACTCGTCGTCGGAGACCTGCACGTCCTCGGCGTCGGCGAGGGTGTCCAGCAGCAGCTGGACCTTGACGCCCTCGGTCGCCGCCTCGGTCAGCTCGGCGTCGATCTGCTCCTCGGTCTTCTCCTCGGCCGCGAGGTACTCCTCCAGGGAGGCGCCGATCCGCTCGAGCTGGTCGACCATGGCCTGCTTGCGGTTCTCGACCTCCTCGCGGATGACGCCCTCCGGCGCCGGCACCTCGGCGGCGGCCACCATCTGCTCCAGCGCCTTGTCGCGGGCGGCGTAGATCTGCTCGACCCGCTTGCCCCGGGTGACCCGCTCGCGCAGGTCGCCGCGCAGCTCCTCGATGGTGTCGAACTCGCTCGCCATCTGGGCGAACTCGTCGTTGAGCTCCGGCAGCTCCTTCTCCTTGACCGTGCGGACGGTCACCGCCACCTCGGCGTCGCGGCCGGCGAAGTCGCCGCCGACGAGCTGGGTGGTGAAGCTGGTGCTCTCGCCGGCGGCCAGGCCGACGACGGCCTCGTCCAGGCCCGGGAGGAGCTGCTTGCTGCCGACCTCGTGGGAGATGTTGCTGGCGGAGCCGCCCGGCACGTCCTCGCCGTCGACGGTCGCGTTCAGGTCGATCTGGACGTAGTCGCCCTCCTGGGCGGCCCGCTCGACGGTCTTGAGGGTGGCGAACCGCTCGCGCAGGTTCTTCACCTGCTCGTCGATCTCGCTGTCGTCGATCTGGAGCTCGTCGACGGTCACCTCGATGGTGGCCGGGTCCGGCAGGGTGATCTCCGGGCGGACGTCGACCTCGGCGGTGAAGTTCAGCGAGTCACCGTCGTTGAACTCGGTGATCTCGACCTCGGGGCGGCCGAGCGTCTTCAGGTCGTGCTCACGGACGGCGGCGAGGATGTTCTGCGGGATGGCCTCCTGCACCGCCTCGTTGAGGACGGTGCCCCGGCCGACCCGCTGGTCGATCACGGCTGCCGGAACCTTGCCCTTGCGGAAGCCGGGCACCTGGACCTGCTGGCCGATCTCCCGGTACGCCTTCCTGAGGCTCGGCTCGAGCTCGACGAACGGCACCTCGATGGCGAGCCGCACGCGCGTCGGGCTCAGAGTCTCGACGGTGCTCTTCACAGGCGTACTCCTTGACGGATCTCGGTTTTAGTCTGGGCGTGATAAGCCCATCGAGTGTAGGCGAGCCGGCCGGACGCACCGGCAGCGGCCGGGGACCGCGCGAAGGGCGACCCCGGCGACCGGCCGCGGACGACAGTCGGGGTGGCGGGATTTGAACCCACGGCCCCTCGCTCCCAAAGCGAGTGCGCTACCAAGCTGCGCCACACCCCGTGGCGACGAGCAGTCTATGCCGTCGCGACCCGCCGGACGTGCCGGGGCGTCCCTCAACGCGCCGAAGGGGGACCAACCGGACATCCGGCCCCTCCGGCCCCGGGCCGCCGCGCCCACCGCGCGCCGCTGCGGGGACGCGGCTGAGCGGGCCGCGCGGGTCATTGGGTACGCTGTCGGCGCGCCCAGAACATCCGGGCGTACGCGGGCGTAGCTCAATGGCAGAGCTTCAGTCTTCCAAACTGACGGTGCGGGTTCGATTCCCGTCGCCCGCTCCGCGATGGTGGCCCAGGTCAGGAGCGATTCCCGACCCGGGCCACAGCCATGTCTATCGCCTGTCCCTGTGGGGCGTGCCCGCCACGTGCCCGGTCCCGTTCCTCGGCGTGGAAGGATCGGTGCCGCTCCAGGTGGCGCAGGGCCTCGGGACTACCTGCGCGTGAACCGATGGGCGAGGAACAGCGCGGCGAGTTCGGGCAGCCGCCTTCGCCACTCGTCTTCGTCGCGAAGGTCCCAGCGCTCCTCGTCGCTACGCCTCGGGGCGCGGGTCGGTCGAGCCGTGTCCACCTCGGCGGCGTCCCAGAAGGCGTCGGGGTCGCCAGTGCGCCGCTCGTACGCCTCCGGCGCGGCGAACAGCAACGCCTCGTCGCCGATCCAGAGGTTGTGCCCGTGTGACGCGCTGACCTCCTGCACCGCGGGGTGCCCAGCGAGCGTGTCAGGTTCGGTGAGGACGGCCTCGAACGCGCCTCGGCCGAGGCCGATGAGTCCCGCACGGAAGTCCGAGAACCGGTCGTCGGAGAGGAACCCGTGCTCGATGATCCAGCACGCTGCGACGATGTCCCCTGTGTCGGCCAGGGCGCACAGGTCGCCGAGCGTCTGGTCGAACGCCACGATCTCAGGCAGCGGTAGGCGTGTCAGCTCCACCACCAGCGCCTCAGCCACCGCGCTCGGCCCGCCCTGCCTTGCTCGATCCGCCGCTGGACCGGCTGACTCCCGTGCCCGTTCCACGATATGCCAGAACCGATCTACGTCCACGACCGATAGTCTCCACGACCCCGGATCTCTTCAGGACCAAGGCGCCGACCAGGCGCCGGCGCAGGCCCGCCCGCGCTCGGAACTGCTGGCGGCCCCGGCCGGCGCGCTCAGGCCCGGACGGTCACTAGCATGAAGTCGGCCGTAGTCGAGGGCGGCGAGCCGTACGACGCCGGACAGCCGCGCCGACCCGCCGCCAGCACACCTGAAACTTACCTACCAGCCTAGTAATGGTTCTCGATCGGCTGGCGCGCCTCGTCGAAGAGCGCCGGTCCCTCGTACCGCACCGGGGGTGGCGGCGGGGTGGCCGGCTTGACCTCCTGGAACTGCTCGCTGGACAGGGCGTACACCACCCGGCCGAGGCCGGACTGGTTGATCGCGGCCGCGCACATCGGGCAGGGCTGGCAACTGGTGAACATGGTGGTGCCGGCGGCCACGTCGGGGGCGAGTTCCCGGGCGGCCCAGCGGGCCAGCTTCAGTTCCGGGTGGGCGGTGATGTCCGAGTCGGAGACCACGGTGTTGTGATCCTCGATCAGGACGGTGCCGTCCGCGCCGACCAGCAACGAGGCGAACGGCCGTTCGCCGGACGCCCCGGCCTGGTTGGCGAGTTCCACGGCGTGCCGGAGAAATCTCTCGTCGTCGGGTGTCATCGGTCCTCCTGGGATTTGTGGTACGCGGCCACGGCCGCAATTGTCCGCCAGGCGCGGTCCGGGCTGGCGGATCTCCGCCCGGATGGCAGGGGCGGATGAGTGAGGCCGCCCCGTCGCACGATTGGAGAGCGCCGTAGACCACAGACTGGGAGGACGGGCATGGAGGAGCGAGTGACAGCCGAGCGTCTGACGCTGGTGAGCACCGTCGGCCGGTGGTTCCACCTGGACCGGCCCGTGCTGATCGAACGCGGGCAGTCCTACTGGGTCGATCGTGCCACCAGCGAGTTGTGCGTCGATCGGGGAGACGGCCGGATCACCCGGGCCGCCGGTTGGCTGTGCCGCTGAGTCGCGTCGGCTGAGGGAATGCCACCCGGTCACGGCAGCACGTGGGTGTCGGGACTCGCTCCAGCACCGCCGCGAGGCACGCACCGGCGGCCGGCGCGCGTACCCTTTCGGGGTGGAACTTGATGATCTTCCGACGGCGGAGTTCGCCTTCCCGGGGCCGCTGCGGGACAGTCTGGTGGCCGCGATCCTGTCGGGCGCGAAGACCTCGACGTCCAGCCTCGTGCTCGGCTACGAGCGCGCGGGCGAGGCGATGCCCGAGGTGGGTCAACGCTCGGCGGTCATCGACTCGGCGGGCCGGCGGGTGGCGGTGATCGAGGTGACCGACGTACGGGTGGTGCGGCTCGGCGACGTCGACCTGCGCCACGCTCTCGACGAGGGCGAGGGGTACGAGTCGGTGGCGCAGTGGCGGGCCGGGCACGAGACGTTCTGGCACAGCGCGGAGGTGCGCGCGGAGCTGGGCGACCCCGGCTTCACCGTCGACGACGACACCCCGGTGCTGGTCGAGCGCTTCCGGCTAGTGCACACCGTCTGAACGCCCTTCCGGTACGCGACGACCGGGCGCGCGGCGGGGCCGCCGCCGCACGCCCGGGTCGTACGCCGCTCAGCCCCAGTTCTGCGGGGCGGGCTGGCGGGTGGTGGCGTTCAACCGGTTGAAGAAGTTGGTGGTGGCGAGCCAGAGCACCAGCGCGGCCAGTTCCTTCTCCTCGAAGTGTCGGGCGGCCTCGTCCCACACCTCGTCGGGCACGGGGTCGGCCCGGTCGGCGAGCCGGGTGGCGGCCTCGGCGAGCGCGAGCGCGGCCCGCTCCGCGTCGGTGAAGTACGGCGTCTCCCGCCAGACGGCCACCGCGAACAGCCGCTCCTCGGTCTCCCCGGCCTTGCGGGCGTTGCGGGCACCGGAGTCGACGCACGCGCTGCACCCGTTGATCTGGCTGGCCCGCAGGTGGACCAGCTCCAGGGTGCTCCCGGGGACGCCGGCCGAGTGGGCCGCCTTGTAGAGCAGGTTGATCGCCTTCGCCGCGTCGGGGAGCAGCGTCGCGGGGTTCTGCATACGGGCCTGCACGGACATCTCGCACCGTCCTTCCTGTTACGCTGCCGGCCTTCGCCGTCGCAGCGCTCCTGGTTCCTCACCCTGCTGTCGACAGCCGGAGGGGCGACGTGACAGATGTGACCCGGGCCACACCAGGACGGGATATCCGCCGGGGTGGCGATGCCGTGAGCGACACCGACCTGCTCGCCGAGCGCTTCGAGGAGCAGCGTCCCCGGCTGCGCTCCGTGGCCCAGCGGATGCTCGGCTCCGGGGCCGAGGCCGACGACGCGGTCCAGGACACCTGGCTGCGGCTCAGCCGCGCCGACGCCGACGGCATCGACAACCTGCCGGGCTGGCTCACCACCACCGTCGGGCGGGTCTGCCTCGATCGGCTGGGATCGAGCGCCGCGCGGCACGAGCGGCCCGCCGACGTGGCCGCCGACGAGTCGACCACGTCGGGAGCGGGCGAGGTCGACCCCGAGCGGGAGGCGATGCTCGCGGAATCGGTCGGGCGCGCGCTGGACGTGGTGCTACGGACCCTCGGCCCCACCGAACGGCTCGTGTTCGTGCTGCACGACATGTTCGCCGTCTCCTTCGACGAACTCGCGCCCGTCGTCGACCGCAGCCCGGCCGCCGTACGGCAGATCGCCAGCCGGGCCCGCCGGCGCGTGCAGGCCGGGTCGCCGACGCCGGAGACCGACCGGGCCCGGCAGCGCGGGGTCGTCCAGGCGTTCCTCGCCGCGTCCCGCGAGGGGCGCTTCGACGACCTGCTCACCCTGCTCGACCCGCACGTCGTGCTGCGCTCCGACGCCACGGCCGTCGGGATGGGCGGGGTCGGCGAGGCGCGCGGCTCGGCCACGGTGGCCGACTTCTTCTCCGGCAAGGCGCAGGGGGCCGTGCCGGCGTTCGTCGACGGCGCGCCGGGAGCGGTGGTCGTCGTCGACGGCCGTACCCGCCTGGTGCTCAGCTTCGTGGTCACCGACCGGATCATCGGCATCGAGGTGGTCGCCGACCCCGACCAGGTCGCCGGGCTGGACCTGGTCGTGGACTGACGGCCCGTACCGCTGAGTCGCACGTCAGGGCGGGATCGGCGCCGGCGCGGTCGCTGCGTACGATGCGGGGCCGGGCATCCCCTCGTCCCGCGGAGGTAACGGCAGATGGCAGGCCAGCACGAGGGGTACGCCCTCGGCGTCGACCTCGGCACGTCCCACACCGTCGCCGTGCTGCGCCGGCCCGACGGGCACACCCGCCCGCTGCTCGTGGACGGGCAGCCGATCATCCCCTCCGGGGTGTACGCCGACGCGGACGGGCTGCTGCACGCCGGGCGGGACGCCCAGCGGCTGGCCCGGACCGATCCCGGCCGGTACGAGCCGAACCCGAAGCGGCGCATCGACGAGCCCGCGGTCATGTTGGGTGATCGCCGGTATCCGCCGGCCGAGCTGCTGGCCGCGACGCTGCACGCGGTGGCCCGGGCGGCCGTCGAGGCGGTCGGCTTCCTGCCTCCGGCGGTGCTCACCTGCCCGGCGACCTGGGACGCTGCCCGCCGCCAGGTGCTGGCCGACGCCCTGGCGGCGGCCGGCTGGCCGTCGGCGGCCGAGCACACGCTCTCCGGTCCCACCCCGCCGGGCACCCGGCTGCTGCGGGAGCCGGTGGCCGCCGCCCGCTACTACACGCAGGTGCTGCGCCGCCCGGTGCCGGTGGGGGGGACGATCGCGGTCTTCGACTTCGGCGCCGGGACGCTGGACGTCGCGGTGCTGCGCAACGAGGGCGCCGATCCGTGGGGCGACTCCGGGTTCACGGTCGTCACGGCGGGAGGCGCCGACGACCTCGGCGGCCTGGACGTGGACGCGGCCCTGCTGGGTCGGCTCGCCGAGCTGGTCGCCGAGGCGCACCCGGCCCGGTGGGAGCGGCTGAGCCGCCCGGAGTCCGCGACGCAGTGGCGCGAGCGGCACGAACTCTGGGAGAACGTGCGGGGCGCGAAGGAGATGCTGTCGCGGGTGACGGCCGCGCCGGTGGCCGTGCCGGGGGTGGAGGCGGCGGTCACGCTCACCCGGGCCGACCTGGAACGGGTGGCCGCGCCGCTGCTCGGCCGGGCGGTGGCGGTGGCCCGGGAGGTGATCGGCGCGGCCGGCCTCGACCCGCAGCAGCTCTCCGGCCTGTTCCTGGTCGGCGGCGCCACCCGGATGCCGATGGTGGCCCGGCTGCTGCACGCCGAGTTGGGCGTCGCCCCGACCGTGCTGGAGCAGCCGGAGTTGCCGGTGGCCGAGGGGGCGCTGACCGACCTGCCCCTGCCCCGGCGGGCCCGGTCCGCCGACGCCTTCGCCGCGCCCGCCGTCGTGCCCGCGCAGCCCGGCGCAGCGCCAGGCCCCGATCCCGCCGCGGCAGCACCGTCCGCTGCACCGGCGTCACCCGCCGCCGCGCCGGCGCAGTCCGGATCCGCCGGCCCGCTGCACGACCCCGCCGCGCCGCAGCACGGCGTCGGCGGAGCGCAGACCGGGTCCCCCGGCCCGGACCTCGCGCCGACCTCCGTGGCCGGCCCGGAGGGCGTCACGCCGGCCCTGCCCGCCGGGCTGACGCCGACCATGGTCGCCGACTCGTCGACCGCCCCGACCGTGCCCGCCGCGCCGTCGCCGGCCACACCGTTCGCCCCACCCGGCGCGGCGGCGGCGGGCCCGGCACCGTTCGCACCACCGAGCGCGGCGGCCGGAGGCCCGGCACCCTTCGCCCCACCCGGCGCGGCGGCGGGAGGCCCGGCGCCCTTCGTGCCGCCGAACGCGGCGGCGGGGAGCCCGGCACCGTTCGCGCCGCCGAGCGTGGCGGCGGGAGGGCCGGCGCCCTTCGCCCCGCCGAGCGCGGCGGCCGGAGGTCCCGCATCCTTCGCGCCACCGGGGGCGTGGCCGGGCGTACCCGTCTCCGGCACGCCGGTGTCGCCACCGCCCGGCGGCGGCCGGAGCGGGCCCGCGCTCCCCCGACGCCGGGCGCTGTGGATCTCGCTCGCCGCCGTGCTCGCGCTCGCCGGCGTGGCGACCGCTGCGGTGCTGTACCTGACGCGGGACCGCTATCCGGCGCTGGAGTTCCGGACCGTCCAGCAACTGCCCAGGGTGCCCGCCGGCACCGAGCGGCCCATGGACATGTTCACCGCGGTCCTCGGCGACCGGGCCTACCTGGGGTATCCGCTCGACGACGGGCGGCTGGAGGTGGTGGCGGTCGAGGCCGGCACCGGCGCGGTGAAGTGGCGGAAGCAGACCGTGGTGTCCTCGGAGCGGTGGAAGCGGATCGTCGCCCTGCCCGGCGCGGTCGCGGTCTTCGCCGACGCCATCGGCGACGACACGCCCCGCGACCTCGTGCTGCTCGACGGCGCCTCCGGCGACCAGCGGTGGCGCCGGTCGATCCTGGGCGACGACGACGTGCTCTTCGGCGACGGCGTCGCGGTGCAGGTGGACCGCACCGGCAAGCGGCTCGTCGGGCTGCGCCTCGGCGACGGCCGCGAGGAGTGGACGCAGCCCAACCCGCGCGACGAGTACGACAACGCCCGGACCAGCGTCCACCCGGTCACCACCGACGAGGCGCTGGGCGGCCCGGCCTTCCTCGACGGCTCCCCGCGCGATCCCTGGCGCGGGGACGTCAGCCGGATCGTGCAGGTGGGCGCGGACCGGTCCGTCCGGCTGATCGACATGGGCAGCGGCCGGGTGGTCCGCAGCCGCGCCGGGGTGGCCGACAACGACGACCTGGTGGTGGCGCACGAGGACCGGCTCTACGTGGCCCGCGACGACGCCGGCTACCAGTTGCTCGCGTACGACCTGACGAGCGACGCCCAGCCGAAGGTGCTCTACACCGCGGAGGACGACAAGCGCAGGCCGAAGGCCCTGGTGCCCTGCGGCGAGCGGCGGGCGTGCCTGCTGGAGGTGACCGGCGGCGACGACGAGACCACCGAGGTCGTGGCGGCGACCGAGGAGAAGATGACCCGCTGGAAGGCGCCGCGGGCGACGCGGCTCGTGCCGCTCGGCGAGCACCTGCTCGCCCGCCGGACCACCCCGGACTCGGCCGGCACGCTGTTCGACCCCGACGGGCGCGCCGTGCTCTCCGAGCGTGGCGGGGTGGCGGTCCGGCTCGACGCGGGCAACCTGCTGCTCCTCGCCGACCCGCCCAGCTCGGTCGAGGACGACCGCAGCGTCGCCGGCCTGTCGGTGGGCTCGGGCGAGGTGGACGAGCTGGGCCAGCTGGAAGACGTCCGCAGCGACACGTGCTCGTGGAACACCAGCGTGATCGCCTGCGGAGCCGGGAAGGAGAGCGGGGACGCCGGGGCGCAGTCCCCGTACGGCTTCGTGCTCTACCGGTTCGCCGAATAGCCGATACCCGACAGCAATTCATATGGATCTATATAGCCGATAACCTCCTCTCAACGGCCAGGCCGCTCCGCGTCACGGTCACGAGCCGGCGCGGAGCCGACAGGAGGAGGACCGGCAGATGACACTTCCCCGTACCCGGCGATGGCGGGCCCGCGCGGTGGGCGTACTCGCCGCCGCCACGGTCGTCGCCGCGATGGGCACCCCCGCGGCGGCCGTCCCGGCCACCGGCGAGATCCTGCACGCCGACGCCGCGAACGCCGTGACCGACGGATACGTCGTGGTGCTCAGGGGCGACGCACTCGGGAACTCCGGCGACCGGCGGGCCGCCGTCACGAAGGCCGCCGACCGGCTGGCCGACCGCTACGGGGCCGCCCTCGGCCACGTCTACGGGCACGCGCTCACCGGATTCGTGGCGCACCTGCCCGAGGGGGCGGCCCGCCGGCTCGCCGCCGACCCGGCCGTGGCGTACGTGGAGCGGGACCGGGTGGTGACCCTCGTCGGGCCGGGCGTGCAGCTCAACCCGCCGTCGTGGGGGCTGGACCGGATCGACCAACGCCATCTCCCGCTCGACGGCCGGTACGCCTACCCGAACACCGCGCACAACGTGCACGCGTACGTCATCGACACCGGCATCCGGCGCACGCACGGCGACTTCGGCGGCCGGGCCGGCGTGGGGGTCGACCTCGTCGACGGCGGCCCGGCCGACGACTGCAACGGCCACGGCACCCACCTGGCCGGCACCATCGGCGGCACCCGGCACGGGGTGGCCAAGGAGGTCCAGTTGCGGCCGGTGCGGGTGCTCGACTGCGCCGGCAGCGGCACCGTCTCCCGGGTGATCGCCGGGGTGGACTGGGTCACCGCGAACGCCGTACGGCCGGCGGTGGCGCTCCTGGCGCTCGGCGGCGGCGCCAGCACGGCGCTGGACGCCGCGGTGAACCGGTCGATCGCCTCCGGGGTGACCTACGCCGTCACGGCGGGCAGCTCGAACACCAACGCCTGCAACTTCTCGCCGGCGCGGGTGGCGGCGGCGCTCACCGTCGCCGGCACCGCCAGCACCGACGCCCGGATGCCGAGCGGCAACTACGGCAGCTGCCTGGACCTGTACGCGCCCGGCGCCAACATCACCTCCACCTGGCACACCGGCGACACGGCGGCGGTCACCATCAGCGGCAGCTCGATGGCCGCCGCCCACGTCGCCGGCTGCGCCGCGCTCGCCCTCTCGGCCAACCCGACCTGGAGCCCCGCGCAGGTGGCCGCGTACCTGGTCGGCAGGGCGACGACCGGGGTGGTCACGGGCGTGGTCAGCGGCACGCCGAACCGCCTGCTCTACTGCGGCCCCTGAGCCGGCACGG
Organism: Micromonospora sp. NPDC023644; assembly: GCF_040640115.1. Taxonomy (NCBI): domain Bacteria; kingdom Bacillati; phylum Actinomycetota; class Actinomycetes; order Micromonosporales; family Micromonosporaceae; genus Micromonospora; species Micromonospora sp. NPDC023644. The sequence goes on from NZ_JBFABA010000062.1 coordinate 15,203, forward strand.
GTGTCGGATCCGGGCAACGGCCGCGCGGCCGGGCACCGGATCCGGCACCCGGTCCCGCCGTCGGCACCGGCCCTGCCGTCCGGCACCGGATTCCGGTGCCCGACGGCGGGGCCGACGCACCGGCGGGCCGCGGGGGTTCGCGCCCGAATGGCGCTCCCCGCGAGACGGCGCTCCCGTCGCGTTTGCTTGAGCGATCGACGTTCGTCGACCCTTGTCCCCGCAGGGCTCGCCGACTACCGTCTGATCGATGATCGACTACCTGGTCATCGGCGGGGGCATCGCCGGCGCCAGCGCCGGACACCACCTCGCCGCGTACGGCACCGTGGTGCTGCTGGAGATGGAGCCCGTGCCCGGCCAGCACTCCACCGGCCGCTCGGCGGCGACGTTCTCCGAGTACTACGGCGGGCCGACGGTGCGCGCACTGACCCGGGCCAGCCGGCGCTTCTTCACCACGCCGCCGCCGGGGTTCGCCGAGCACCCGCTGCTCACCCCCCGCGGCGTCCTCACCCTCTGCCCGCCGGGCAGCGAGGAGGCCTTCGAGGCGGCGCTGCGCGACGGGGCCGAGGTGGACCCGCCGGCCCGCGAGATCGACGTCGCCGACCTGCCCCGGCACTGCCCCGTCGTGCGGCCGGAGTGGTGCCGGCGGGCGATGGTGAAGCCGGCCGTGCGGGACCTCGACGTCGCCGCGCTGCACCAGGGCTACCTGCGCGGCATCCGGGCGGCCGGCGGCCGGGTCGTGTGCGGCGCACGGGTCCGCCGGCTGCGGCGCGGCGGCGACGGCTGGCAGGTGGACACGGACGCCGGCGGGTTCACCACCCGGGTCGTCGTCAACGCGGCGGGCGCCTGGGCCGACGAGGTCGCGGCGGCGGCCGGCGTACGGCCGATGGGGTTGACGCCGCTGCGGCGCACCGCCTTCCTGGTGGACGCGCCGGCCGGCGTCCCGGCGACGGACTGGCCGATGGTCGCCGACGTCGACGGCAGCTTCTACTTCAAGCCGGAGTCGGGGCGCCTGCTGGTCTCCCCGTGCGACACCACCCCGGTGCCGCCCGGCGACGCCCGCCCCGACGACCTCGACGTGGCGATCGGCGCCGACCGGGTGCAGGCGGCGACCACGCTTCAGATCCGCCGCGTCCACCAGCCCTGGGCCGGGCTGCGGACCGCCGCCCCGGACGACGTGCCGGTGATCGGCCCGGCGACCGACGCGCCGGGCTTCCTCTGGCTGGCCGGGCTCGGCGGCTACGGCGTCCAAACCTCGCCCGCGGCGGGCGCCCTGCTCGCGGCGCTGGCCGTGGACGCCCCGCCCCCGCTGGACCCCACCCCCCTCTCCCCCTCCCGCTTCCCCTGACCCCTGCGTCGATCATGAGGTTGGCGGCGGTCGAGGAGATCGACTTCGCCGCCAACCCCATGATCGACGGGATCCGGGGCGGGGTGGGGTCAGGCCAGTTGGGAGCGGCGGGGGAGCATCGTCAGCGCCGAGATGGCGGCCGACAGCAGTGCCGCCAGCAGCATCACCTGGAAGACCGCCGGGTAGCCGGCCACGCTGGCGACCAGGCCGGCCAGCGGCGCCCCGGCCACCAGGCCGATGTCCCAGAACGAGGTGAACGCGCCGAGCGCGGCCCCCTGGTGGGCCGGGTCCGTCCGGTTGATCACCAGCAGGGCCAGCGCCGGGAAGAGCAGCGAGAGTCCGGCGCCGATCACCAGCCCCCCGGCGACCGCGACCAGCAGGTTCGGCGCGAACGCGACGAGGAGCAGCCCCACCGCCTCCACCAGGGCCGAGCCGACGGCCACCCGGCCGGCGCCGAGCTTGTCGGGCAGCCCGCCCACGAAGAGCCGGACCCCGACGTAGGTGAAGCCGAACGCGTTGAACGCGGCGATGCCGTTCTCGACCCCCCGCTCGGCCATGTGCAGCGCGACGAAGGCGGCCAGCGCGGCGTAGCCGAACCCAGCCAGGGAGAGCGCGACGCCCGGGGCCACCGCGCTGCGCGGCAGGATGCCGGCCCGGCTCGCCGCGGTCGCCTGCTCCGGCCCGGGCCGGAGGGCGACGAGCGCGGCCCCGACCACCGCCGCCAGGGCCGCGAACAGCCACACCGCCGGATAGCCGGAGGTACGCAGCAGCACCGCGCCGAGCAGGGCGCCCAGCGTGATGCCCAGCCACATGTAGATGCCGTACAGGCCGACGACGCGGCCCCGCCGGTCGGCTGGCGCGAGCGCCACCAGCCAGGCCGCGCCGGCGGTGTAGACGGCCGCCTCGCCCACCCCGTGCAGGACCCGGACGCCGACCAGCACGCCGACGTTGCCGGCCAGGAGGTAGGCCGCCCCGGCGGCGGCGCACACCGCCGCGCCGGCCAGCATCACCGTCCGGTACCCGTGCCGGTCGCCGAGCCGGCCGGCGATGGGCCGGGCGATCACGGCGGAGACCGCGATCGCGGCGATCACCACCCCCACCTCGACCCGGTTGCCGTCCAACTCGTCGAGCACGTAGAACGGCAGCACGGCCAGGGAGGCGCCCACACCGAGCAGACACAGGAAGATGGCGGCGAAGAGCGGCACGATGGGCCGGTAGAACGACAGTTTCCCGCCGGTCGTGGTCATACGGTGACGCTCCTAGGCGGTGTCTTCAAAGGATCCTGGTGTCGGACGATGCAGCGCGTGCGTCGTCGTCAAGAGTTTGTCTTACGTCGATTGGGCGCCGTTGTCCAGGTGCCCGCCGTCGGAGGTGACCGGTGGTCGCCCGCGTGCGGGGCCACGGCACCGGAGCGATCGGGGGCTGGCCTGCGTCGGCGCGGTGTCGGGCACGCGATTGCCGAACGTGCCGACCAGCAGGCCAACCGCCGCCGGCGAGGCAGCCCCGGCGGCCGGCCACCGGCGTTCGACAGACAGCGCTACGGGCACCGCGACGTCGTGGAGCGTTACTTCGACCGGCTGGAGCGGTGCCGCAGCGTCGCGACCCGGTACGACAGGACCGCCACGTCGTACCGGGCCAGCGTCACGATCGCCGCGCTACCGCAATGGTGGTGGGTTCCCCAGGACGCCGCCTAGGCCGGCACGACGTGGAAGAAGTGGGTCGGCAGGTGCACGGCCAGTCCCTCGTGGATCTCGGCGCAGACGGCCGGACCGTCGGTGGCGAAGGTACCGGGCGGCGGGGTGCCCACGCGGATCGCGGAGCGCCCGGCGTCCAGCAGGCGGGCCGCCATCGCGAAGTCGCCCACCACCGCCTCCCCCGGCGCCACCATCCGGGTACGGCTGATCTGCACGCCGTTGCGGGTCAGGTCCGCCAGGTACGCGCCCCGCCCGAGCAGGTGGGTGTAGTAGTCCCTCGGGTTGACGATCATCGCGTGCGGGGTGGCGCCGGTCTGCTCGATCTCGTCGCAGGCGGCGAGCAGGCCGCTGAGCCAGTCGTGCCGGTACGGCAGCCGCCCGATCTCGGGGTGCCGCAGCAGGCCGCCCTCGCCGATGGTCAGCGCCTGGTTCTCGGCCGTGGCGAGGCGGACCAGCAGCCGGTAGTCGATGAAGACGGCCAGCGCCTCCGGGTCGTCGGCGAGTTCCTCGGGGATGCGTACCCAGGCGCGGATCGGGTGCACCCCGGCGGAGGCGGTGCCGAACCGGAAGGCGGCCTCCCGGCGCAGGCCCGACTCGTGCACCGCGGCGGCCTCGTCCGCGTCGGGCCGGCCCTCGCACCAGAACCGCACCGGCTCCATGCCGACCGACCGCTTGCGGAACAGGTTGCGGACGGTCACCCGGGGCCGTTCCTTGGTCGGCTGGAAGGCGTCCGTGATGGTGTAGTCGAAGCGCACCTCGGCGCCGGCCGGATCGTCGGCGTACGCGCGGGCGAACAGCTCGCCGGGCGACAGCGTCGACGACGCGGTCACGGGCGGCGCGGCGGTGGTGGTCATGAGTCCTCCCCGATGGAGATGGCGTGCCGGATCAGCCGCTGGTAGAAGGGCTTGTGGTGGTCGTGGTACGACCGCAGGGTGTCGTTGTTGGCGACGGTCGTCTCGAAGGACTTCTCGACCGGCGAGAAGCCCGAGGTGCGTTCGACGTCGAGGTGCCACTTGCGGGTGCGCTGCCACTCGGCGCGCTCCCCCGGCGCCCAGTTCAGCGCCTCCGGCAGGAACGGCAGCCCCACGGCCTCGCACCAGGCCGCCACCGTCTCCCCGGGGTGCCGCAGCAGGTCCTCGGCCCGGATCACCACGGGCGGTCGGCGCGCGGTGCGGCTGACGAGGTCGAACAGCTCCCACTGGTGCTCGTAGCCGATCTCCGGGCAGGTCACCGTCGGCTTGATCGCGTAGTGCGAGCTGATCGTGCGGGCCGGGTCGCGGACGATGAAGGTGTGCGTGACGTCCGCGATCGCCTCGGGATCGGCGAACAGGTGCCGGTAGCGGTATTCGAGCGTGTCCTTGACGAAGACCGTCCGGTCCCGGCCCAGCTCCTTCAGGTGCGCGACGACCTCGGCCGCGTCGGTCACGGTGACGGTGCCGCCGTCGGCGACGGGCAGCTCGACGTGCCCCTCGTCGACGAGGGTGACCAGCGGCTCGTGGACGACGGTGACGTCACCGCGGGCGATCATCATGCGCAGGAACGCGGTGGAGAGCGCCCGGGGGTGCGCCCACATGGCGATCACCGGCATGTCGGCCTCCCGTACCGTGTCTCGCGCCGCCCCGGCGCGGCCCCGCGGCGGGCCGCGCTCACTGCGACCACGCCGTGGGCTTGCGGTCCCACCGGTGGCCGCGCAGCGTCTCCAGCACCCCGGCGTCCAGCGGTACGCCGTCGCTGACGCCCAGGTTGGCGCGGACGTGCTCGACGCGGCGCATGCCGGGGATCACCGTGCTCACCGCCGGGTGGTGCAGGATGAACCGCAGCGCCAGCTCCGGCATGGTCATCCCCGCCGGCACATCGGCGGCCAGCCGCTCGGCGCGTTCCACGCTGGGCAGCAGGTTCTCCGGCCCGAAGTACGTGCTGCGCCAGTCCTCCTCGGGCCAGGTGCTCTCGGCGGTCAGCGTGCCGGTCAACGTCCCCTCGTCGAACGGGACCCGGGCGATGATCGCGATGTCGTCCCGCTGGGCGCGCGGGAACAGCTCGTCCTCCGGCGCCTGGTCGAAGATGTTGTAGATGACCTGCACGACGTCGATCAGGCCGGTGTCGAGGGCGGCGTGGCAGTTCGTCGGCTCCCACCGGTTGACGCTGATCCCGATCCCGTCGACCAGGCCCTCCCGCTTGAGGTCCGCGACGGCCTCCTGCCAGCGGCCGTCGGCGGCCCACCGGTCCTCCCAGACGTGGAACTGGAGCAGGTCGATCCGGTCCACGCCGAGGTTCTCGAGGCTGCGGTGGGTGAACTCGCGGATGTGCTCGGCCGGGAAGACGTCGTCCAGGGTGTCCTGCGGGCCGGGCGGCCACTCCCGGTTCTTCGGCGGGATCTTCGTGGCCAGGTAGAGCCGGCGGTCCGGGTGCCGGCGCACCAGCCCGCCGAGGAGCTGCTCACTGACGCCCCGCCCGTAGACCCAGGCGGTGTCGAAGAAGTTGCAGCCCCGTTCCACGGCCTCGTCCAGGCAGGCCGGTGCGGTGTCGTAGTCCCAGCCGGTGAAGCCGCCGGGTCCACCGCCGATGCCCCACATCCCGTACCCGACCTCGCTGACCTGCCAGCCGAGCCGACCCATCCTGCGGTATCGCATTCCACTCCCTCATCCGTGCCGGTCGCCGCGCCGCGCGCGGCCGTTCACCCTGGTCCCGCCGGCAGCAGCAGCCGGTCGGCCTCCCGCCGCACGTGCTCGCCCAGCCAGGCGCGGTAGGCGCCGACGGACGGGCCGAGCCGGTGGTCGGTGAAGCCCCGGCGCCGCTCCAGCTCGGCGCAGCCGTCGCGCCGGAAGAGCCGGGGGTTGTCGGTGAGCAGCGTCGCGAAGACCGCGCGCAGCCGCTCCTCGTCGGCGCCCGCGCCGGGCGGGAAGAGGGCCAGCAGCACGGCGGCGTCGCGGTCGCCCTCGGTCGCCGCCTCGCGCAGCCCCGCCAGGAACCGCGCGCAGCTGACCCGGGGCAGGGCGTCGGCGCCGGCCAGCGGCAGGTCGGTGAAGTCGACGCTCACCGGGTGCAGGACGTTCAGCGTGCCGCCCCACTGTCGCGGGTCGACCACGGTGGCGACGATCCGCCGGGCGGCCCAGTCCACCGGCGTCCAGTCGGAGCGCACGGGCGCGTCGGGCCGCATCCGCAGCTGATGGCAGGCCGCCAGCAGCAGGTGGGTCAGGGCCCGGGGGTTGGGGTGCCCGTCGTCGGCCGCGGGCATCACCTCGCCGAGGCGCAGCACCGTGACGGTCGCGCCCCGCCGCCGGGCCTCGTCGAGGTACCGCTCCGCCACCCACTTCGACCGGCTGTAGCCGCTGGTCGGCGCGACGGCGAGGGCCGGGTCGTACGTCTCGGGCAGCGGCTGCGGATGCCGGACGGCCTCGCTGTCGAGGACGCCGAGGGTGGAGACGTGGTGCAGCGGCTTCGGCCGGCCCGTCAGGCACAGCCGCAGCAGCTCGGCGGTGCCGAGGACGTTCGCGGCGCGGTGGGCCCGGTAGTCGAACAGGAAGTTGACCAGCGCCCCGGCGTGCAGCACGAGGTCGCAGTCGTGGGCCAGCCGGCCCCAGGTCTCCGGGGTCAGGCCGAGGGCCGGGCGGCCGAGGTCGGCCGCGTACCCGTGCAGGCGCAGGCCGTGGCCGGGCCGCCACAGGCCCCGCTCGGCCAGCGCGCGCACGACGCGGGCGGTGGCCTCGGCGTCGTCGGCCGCGCGGGCCAGGCAGAGCACCCGGACGTCGGTGGTGGCGAGCAGCTCGTGGACCAGGCGCGCGCCGACGAAGCCGGTGGCGCCGGTGACCAGGACGGTACGCGGCGCCCGGCGCCGGCCGACGGGGCGTACGGGCAGGTCGGCCGGGACCTTCGCGTCCCGCTCCACCAGCTCGTCCTCGGTCTCGGTGGGGTCGGCCGCGCGCAGCCGCACGGCGAGCGCCCGGGCGAGCCGGGCGGCGCTGCGGTGGGTGAACAGGTCCTGCACGCCGACCCGGAGGCTCTGGTCCGCGCCGAGCGCGGTGACCACGTCGAGGGCCTGGAGCGAGTCGCCCCCGGCGTCGAGGAAGTCGGCGTCCGGGTCGAGGTCGGGCCGGCCGAGGACCGTCCGGAACACCCCCAGCACCCGCTCGGGCAGCGTCCGCGCGTCGGCGGGCGCGGCCGACGGGCGCGACCGCACGGCGAGCGTACGGTCCAGCCAGGCCTCCAGCGCCTGCCGGTCGACCTTGCCGTTGCCGGTCAGCGGCAGCGCGTCGCGCACGACGACGTGCCGGGGCACGTGGGTGCGGGGCAGCAGCCGGCGCAGGTGTGCCCGCACCGCCGGCTCGGTCACCTCGGCGTCGGCGGCGAGGAAGAGGGCCAGCGACTTCCCCCGGTGCTCGCGGGCCAGCAGGACCTTCGCCTGCCGTACGCCGGGCAGCCGGGTGGCGGCGGTCTCGATCTCGCCGGCCTCGATCCGCACGCCGTTGACCTTGAGCTGGTGGTCGCGCCGGCCGGCGAAGTGCAGCCGGCCGTCGGCGGCGACGCGGCCGAGGTCGCCGGTGCGGTAGAGCCGCGGGCCCGGGATGCCGGGCAGCGGGTTGGGCACGAACACCTCGGCGGTACGGGCCGGGTCGCCGAGGTACCCCTCGCCCAGGCACACGCCGCCGATGACGATCTCGCCGGTCTCGCCCGGCGGCAGGGGCCGCAGCTCGGCGTCCACCACGGCGGCGTAGCAGTTGTCGATGGGCCGGCCGATGGGGATGACGTCGCCGTCGGCGCGGGCGACGGTGTGGAAGATCATGCCGATCGACGCCTCGGTCGGGCCGTAGCCGTTGGTGACCGCCACCCCCGGCACCAGCTCGACCAGCCGGTGCACCGCCCACGGGTCGATCTCCTCGCCGCCGACGATGACGTTGCGCAACGTCGCCACCGCACGCCGGGCGGTCGGGTCGCGGTCCAGGACCGAGACGAGCGCGCCGAGCACGCTCGGCACGAAGTCGGTCATCGTGACGGCCTCGTCGGCGATGGTCCGCACGGTCCGCTCGACGTCGAGGAAGCCGCCCTCGACCGGCACCACCGTCCGACCGCCGGTGGTGAGCGGCCAGAACATCTGCCACACCGACGAGTCGAAGGTGTGCCGGCTGTTCTGGAGCACCACCTCGGCGCCGGTCGCCGCGAAGTGGCGGGTCATGAACCGCAGCCGGTTGGCGATCCCGTCGTGCCGGTTCAGCGCGCACTTCGGGGTGCCGGTGGTGCCGGAGGTGAAGATGCCGTAGATCAGGTCGGCCGGGCCGATCGGCACGCCGGGCCGGCGGCGGGTCGGGGTGATCTCGTCGAGGTCGACGGGCAGGCAGGGGACGTCGCCGGTGTCGGGGCGCGGGTCGGTGCCGCGTACCACCGCGAGCCGGGGGCGGACCACCCGCAGCGACGCGTGCAGCCGGTCCGCCGGCCAGCCGGGATCGACGGGTACGAAGGCCGCGCCGAGCTTCATCAGCGCCAGGTCGACGACGGGCAGTTCGAGCCCGTCGGCGAGCAGGACGGGCACCACGTCGCCCCGCCGGACGCCCCGCCCGGCCAGCGCGGCGGCGACGCCGTTGGCCAGGTCGTCGAGTTCGCGGTACGTCAGCGAGCGGCCCCGGAACGACACCGCCCGACGGTGCGGGTGCCGGTCGACGCGCTCTTCGACCATGCCGGGCACGGCGAGGAAGGGCCCGTCGTCGTACGGCGTCCCGGCGACCGCCGCAGGTGTGGCGGTGCACCGGCAGGTGGGTCCGTCGGAGACGTGAACCGCCGCCGCGTATCCGGTGTCGCCCGCCCTCATCACGCCTCCTGTCCCCGAGCTCGCCCGGCCTGTCCGTCACGCCGCGGACGGGACGAATCCGACCCGACGCACAGCAAGGGTATTTATCGTCACCGGTCGATGCCCTGACTGCTGGTCATGGACACTAGAGGGCCGACCGGAGGGAGGGAATATGCAACTTTCCGCTACATCGATTTCCGTCACTTGGAAATGGCGACCGCGCCCCCGAGCGGCTCCCCGCGCGCCACCCGTCCGGGCGGGCAGGCCTCCCACCAGGGAATCCTTCGCCCACACGTCGGCGTACGCGGAGATTCCACGCTGGAGTGTCGGCCGCGCGCGGAGGCGGACCGACGGCGCGGACGGACCGTCCCCGCCACACGGACGAGCAGGCACGATGACGGCCGGTAGCCAACAACACGCGGGCCGCTGGACCGACCGCCGCCGTCATCGCGGTCAGCTCACCCTGCGCTCGTGCCCCTGCCAGAACCGCTCCCGCAGCTCGCGGCGCAGGATCTTGCCGCTGGGGTTGCGGGGCACCCGGTCGATGAACTCGTAGTGCAGCGGCTGCTTGAAGCCGGCGAGCTTGCCGCGCAGGTGCAGCGCCAGGTCGCGCTCGGTGAGCTGCTGGCCCTCCACCGGCACCACGAACGCGTACACGGCCTCGCCCCAGCGCTCGTCCGGCACGCCCACGACGGCCGCCTCGGCCACCAGCGGGTGGCGGGCGATGACGTTCTCGACCTCCACCGGGTAGACGTTCTCCCCCGCGACGATGATCATGTCCTTGATCCGGTCGCGGATGTACAGGTAGCCGTCCTCGTCGAGCAAGCCCGCGTCCCCGGTGACGACCCACCCGTCGACAAGCGTCTTCGCCGTGGCCTCCGGCAGGTTCCAGTACTCCACCATCACGCCCGGCGACCGCAGCCAGACCTCGCCGACCTCGCCGGCCGGCAGCGGGTTGCCCTTCTCGTCGGCGATCTTGACCTCGAAGCCCGGGTACGGCAGCCCCGCCGACTGCATCTTGCCGCTGTCCGGCGTGTGGTCGGCCGGGGGCAGGCAGACCGCGGAGTTGCCGGTCTCGGTCAGGCCGTAGATCTGGGCGAACTCGCAGCCGAAGCCCTCGATGCAGCGGGCCAGCAGCGCCGTCGAGATGGGCGCGCTGCCGTAGACGATCTTCCGCAGGGAGGCGAAGTCCTCCTTGGTGACGCCGGGCTCCGCCAGCAGCAGTCGCAGCATCGAGGGCACCGCGAGGATGGTGGTGACCCGCAGGGTCCTGATCAGCTCCACCGCACCGGCCGTGTTGAACTCGCGCATCAGCACGTTCGTGGCGCCCGCAGCGAAACCCATCGCCGCCCAGGACAGGCCGCCGATGTGGAAGCCGCCGTTGCAGAGGAGGCTGACGTCGCTCTCGCGCAGGTCGAGCCAGTCCAGGTTCTCCGAGGCGAGGCCGTCGCGTACCGCGAGGAAGCTGCGGTGCGCCAGGACGACGCCCTTCGGCAGTCCGGTCGTGCCGCTGGTGTACATCTGCGCCAGCGGCGTGTCGGGGGTGACCTTGGCCAGCACGTTCGCGTCCGGCTGCGCCGACACCCAGGCCGCGAAGCCGGCGCGGGCCACGCCGTCGGAGTCCAGCGCCACCACCTGTCGCAGCATCGGCAGCTCCGGCGCCAGCTTCTCGGCGACGACGGCCGAGTCGGCGTCGACGAAGAGCAGGGCGGCGCCGGAGTCGCGCAGGATGTGCTCGACCTCGCCGGCGGCCAACCGCCAGTTGATCGGCACGAAGACCACGCCGGCCTTCGCCGCACCGAAGAACAGGTCGTAGAAGTGCTCGGACTCCCTGCCGAGGTAGGCGATGCGGTCGCCGGGGCGCAGGCCCGCCGCCTGGAGGCCGCGCGCGACCTGGTTGCTGACGCGGTGCAGGGTGGCGTAGTCGACGCGCCGGCCCTCGCAGATGATGGCGACGGCGTCCGGCTGCTGGGCCGCGTGCCGGCGCGCGACGTCGACGAGCGTGCGCAACTGAACAGTCACCGGTCCTCCTCAGGGGGCGTACGGGTGGGAGCGGCTCACGCCGCGTCGGACGCGATTCGCATGCCGGGCGGGTCGACCAGGGCCATCCGCACCTCGCCCTCGGCGATGCCGTTGGCGTCCCGGAAGCGCCACGGCTCGTCTGGAGTCATCGCTGTTCCTCCTTCGTGCACGAGCGCGAACTGAACGTAATCAGCGCGGGTCCACCTCCCGGTAACAGTGGAAGAACTCGTCCGGTCCGTCGCGAAGTGCTCCGGCGCGCTGCCGACGCGGCAGCCCGAGCTGACTGATCTGGTGGAGTCCACCGGCGCGCGGCGGCCCGGGCGGGCGCGGCGGCCGGGCGGGCGCGCGGGCAGGGCCAGCCGGAGCACACGCGCGGGGGCCCGGCCGGACGAACCGGCCGGGCCCCCGGGGGCGGTGCGGTTCAGCCGCCGAGGCTGGCCGCCGCCGAGGCGATCGCCGGGGCGAAGGTGCTCACCTGGGTGTAGACGCCGGGGTAGGAGGGCCGGGCGCAACCGTTGCCCCAGCTCACGATGCCGACCTGGATCCAGGCGTTGTTCGCGTCCCGCCGGAACATCGGGCCGCCCGAGTCCCCCTGACAGGTGTCGATGCCGCCGCTGGCGTAGCCGGCGCAGATCTCCTCGCTCGCGATGATCTGGCCGCCGTAGTAGGAGTTGCAGGTCGCGTCGCTGACGAACGGCACGGTGGCCTTGCGCAGGTAGCGCTGCTGCGCGCCGCCCTCGCGGGTGGCGCCCCAGCCGGCGACCGTGAAGGTGCCGTTGTCGTACGCGGTGCTGGTGGCGATCTTCAGCGTCGGGAGCGTGGTGACGGGCGTGGCCAGCCGGATGAGGGCCCAGTCCTTGCCGTTGCCGTTGTAGCCGGGCGCCCGGTAGACGTAGTTCGAGCGCACCTGGATCCGGCTCGACGACTGGAGGTCCACCACGCCGAGGGTGGCGGTGATGCTGGTGTTCGTACCGGTGCCGCCGACGCAGTGCGCGGCCGTCAGCACCAGGCGCGGGCTGTAGAGGGAACCGCCGCAGCCCATGGAGAGCCGGACCATGAAGGGGAACTCGCCCTGCGCGGCCAGCGTCCCGCCCACGACGTACGGGGTCACCTCGGGCCCGGGCTTGGCGGAGGCCGGAACGGCCAGGACGAACGAGCCGGCGGTGACCGCCACCAACGCGGCGGCCAACCGGCCGACGAGTGTGCGCCAACGGACCATGGGAGCCTCCCGAACCCTCGCGACGCGCCGAGGCGGCGCGCCGGAAACCGATGGCGGGAGCCTATGGAGATCTATCGATGGATGGCAATGCCTCGACACATCCCGCGTCGGTCATACCGCAGCCGACCAGGATTCGGCGCGCCGGACGCGCGCCGCCCGTTTTGCACCGGGACCACCCGGGTAGGGCGTTCACATGGACACGAACACGAAGGCACACCTCGTTGGCGGACCCCGAGACGGCAGCACCCTCGACACGGGCGGAGACGCCCTGTTGGAGGTGGAGATCGACGGCATGATGCACCGGTACATCCGGACCACGAAGCAGCACGGCGAGAACGGCACGGTCTACAACTACGACGGCATGGTGGCGCCGGACGGCGGGGAGCCCGGCGTCGAGGACCCCGAGGCCCGGGTGGCCTCCCCGAAGGCCGACGCGGAGGGCCACGGCGGGAAGCACTGAGCTGCGGATCAGCCTCGGCCGGGCGTGGATGAACCGCGGCCGGCCGGGTAAGCAGCCGGCGACCTGGTGGAACGACCGGAGGTCGCGAGACGCCGCGACCGGGCGCGCGGGCGGGCGGCGCAGGCCGGCCCGCCCGGGCGTGCGGTCAGTTGTTGCTGATCCAGTTCCAGGCCGACACGACCCACTCGGTCTGCTGGAGATAGGCGACACCGAGGCCGGCCAGGAAGACCGCCGTCACCAGGTGCGCCCCGCGGGCGCTGCGCCGCACCCGGCCGAGCTGCCGCTCCAGCACCACGCGACCGAGCAGCCGGGCCAACGCGAAGAGGCCGGCGGCCACCAGCAGGCTCAGCAGGAAGATCAGGAACGGGCCGGCGAGGTCCCCGCCGCCCGAGATGGCCCAGATCCCCCAGCAGACGAAGGCGAAGAGCGCGCCGGCGGCACTCCACTCGCCGCCGCGCTTCAACTGCTCGACGTGCCAGCTCAGCGGCCGACGCGGGGCCGGGGTGTCCGGCCAGCCCGTGCCCGTCGGCTCGTGCTCGACGACGGGGAACGGCTCGGTGCGCGACGTACTGGATCGCCCGACCGAGGCCACCCCCCGCTGGTACGCGTCGCGCTGCGGCGGCACCCCGACACCGGGCTGCGGCGGCACCTCGACGGTCCGCTCGGCCCACGGCTGCGTCTGGTCGGCCATCTCGTCCCTCCCCTGGACCCGACGGCGACCACCGGCCACCGTCCGGTTCCGAGGGTAGCCAGCCGGCAAATCGGTCGCCGAGCCCGCACCGGGACGCGGGCCCCGATCCCACGCCCCCGCGAGGCCGGGGCGGGACGGACGACCCCGTCGTCGTGACCGAGGTCACCGGCCCACCGCTACGCGGTCGTGACCCGGCGCGGCTCCCACCGGCACCGCGAACGCGGCGGACGCACGGGCCGGCGTCGGTCGCGTCGGGGCGGTACGGTCGGCTGATGGGGGACACGGAGCGACGCCGGCGCCGGCTACGGCACCCGAGCGGTGACCCGGGCGGCACCGAAGGCCCGAACGCGACGACCGCCGGGGTGCACGACGGCCCCGAGCCGCCGCGCAGCCGCCGGGGTGGCCCGGGTGACGAGGGCGACCGCGGCCTGCGCGGTCTCGTCGGCCCCGGCTCCTCCCAGGTGAGCGTGACCGCCGCGATGCGGGCCCGCGACGCCGCCCGCCCCACCGACGAGGACCTGGCCGCGGCCGAGGAGCGAGTGGTGATCATCCGCCGCAACTGGACGCCCCGCGAGGACCTTCCCCGCCGCTGACCCCCGGTCCTGGTGGGGAACCGCCCCTGGGGAGGCATGGCCCCGCCCGGGATCCACACCGCCCCGCCGGCGTGCAGACGGCGCCCGGCCCGCCAGGCCGGTCAGGCGGTCAGGCGGTCAGGCGGTCAGGCGGTCAGGCGGTCAGGCGGTCAGGGCAGCGTGGGGAGCTGGCGGGTGTTCTCGTAGTCGGCCACCTGGGCGATCCGGCGGGCGTGCCGCTCGTTGCCCGAGAACGGGGTGGTCAGGAACGCCTCGACGATGGCGGTGGCCTCGTCCAACGTGTGCTGGCGGGCGCCGACCGCGACGACGTTCGCGTCGTTGTGCTCGCGGGCGAGCTGGGCGGTGTCGATGCTCCAGGCGAGGGCCGCCCGGACGCCCGCCACCTTGTTCGCGGCGATCTGCTCGCCGTTGCCCGAGCCGCCGATGACCACGCCGAGGCTGCCCTCGTCCGCCACCACCCGGTCACCCGTGTGCAGGCAGAAGGCCGGGTAGTCGTCGTCCGGGTCGTAGGCGTGCGGGCCGACGTCGACCACGTCGTGCCCCTCCTTGGTCAGGTGGTTGACCAGGTGCACCTTCAACTCGAAACCGGCGTGGTCGGATCCCAGGTAGACGCGCATACCGCGCAGTCTGTCAGGCCCGCCTCCGGGACGACGCGCGGGCGGCGCCCCGGAGGCGGATTCGTCACAGGGTCAGCGGGACAGCTCGGCGACCACCAGGCCGCCGCGCGCCTTCGGGGTGAACCAGGTGCTCTTGCGCGGCATCTTCTCCCGCGCCAGGTTGACCGCGACGAAGTCGTCCACCGTCACCGGGGCGACCAGCACGGCCAGCTCGGCGCGGCCCGCGTCGACCTCGCCCGTCAGCCAGCTCGCCGGGTAGTCACCGCCGACGTAGGTGATCCGCTTGTCACCCGGGTCGAGCCCGAGCGCGTCGCGCAGCAGCAGCCGCTCGACCAGGGCGTGGTCCAGGTTCTCCAGCCGGTTGTCGCCGACGTGCGGCAGGGTGACCGCGTACCCCCGGCCGGCGAGGCGGAGGTGGACGGTGCCGCCGGCCGCCGGGACCTCGACCGGGCCGTCGATCGGATCGATCTCCGCGCCGGCGGCGCGGAGCCGGGCGAGCAGGTCGTCGGCGGTGGTGGTCAGCTCGCTGACCAGCCGGTTGTAGGGCTGGATCGCCACCGACGCCGGGGTCGTGATCACCGAGAGGAAGCGCGGCAGCCCGCCCGTCTGCGCGGCCAGGCTGCGGTGGTTGCCGTCGGCCACGACCAGCTCGCCGCCGCCCGCCAGGGCGGTCAGCTCGTCCTGGCGCGGGCCCGGCCCGAGCAGCCAGATGGCGTGGGTGCGCCCCGCCTGGTCGGTGTCGGTCGCCGCCGGCGCGCCGGCCGCCTCGGTCGCCGCCGCGAGGGCGGCGTGCAGCTCGTCGCCGCGCCCGGTCTGCAACAGGAGTACGGGCGACAGCAGGTGGCCCAGCGCCTCGGCCAGGGCCACCCGCTCACGCACCTTGGCGATGAAGACGTCCTCGTTGCGGATGACCAGACCGGGCTCGTCGGCCCGGGTGGAGATCTGGTCGGTGTCGACCATGGCCCAGAGCCCGTACGCCGTCTCCTCCCCCGGCGCGCTGATCCGGTAGAGGACCACGACCTGCTCGGCCGGGGTGTAGCTGCCGTCGGCCTTGGCCTCGGCGAGGCGGCCCACCGCGTCCGGCAGGGCGTCGAGGAAGGACTTGCCCAGGCTCTCCGGCGCCCGGTGCGGCATTTCGATGCCGAGGGCACTGTGCGGGTTCGCCTCGATGATCGCGGTGATCTCCGCGTCGTCGGCGAACTCGTCGTAGTTCTGCGCGCCGGTGCCGCCAGTGGTGATCCAGGCCCGGGCGATCGGATGCACGACCGTCATGTGCGAAGACGCTACCGGCGACGCGGGTCCCGCCGGCGCGGGACCCGCGCGGGGTCCACCAGTTGAAAGGGCTACCGGGGCGGGGGCGCCGGGTTCAGGCCGTGCGGTCGGGCTGTCCCGCCGTCCGGCGGTGCCGGCCGCCCGGCGTGGGCGCGCCCGCCGGTCGGCGGCCCGGCACTCCCGGTCCCGCCGGCACGATCCGCCGGGGCCCGGCCGACGCGGCCGGTACCGGCCGGTGGCACGATCTTGCCGCGCAGGTCGGACAGCTTCAGCTCCCGCCCG
>NZ_JBFABA010000063.1:0-28777 GCF_040640115.1 Micromonospora sp. NPDC023644
TTGGTGGACTTCTCGCGGATCAGGGCGGCGCGCCAGTTGCGGCCCTGGGTGTAGTCGAGGGGCTGTTGTACGGCCTCGGCGAGCTGGTCGAGGGCCTCCTGTTCGCTGGTGGCGTCGGTGAGCAGTCGCAGCTGCGGCATGCCCGGGTTGGGTGGGACGAGTGCGACCGGCGGTTCGACGCGGCGGTAGCGGGCATGCAGGGCCTCGTGTCGGCGGTGCACGTCGCCCAGCGCCGCCATCAGCGCGCGCAGGTCCAGCTCACCCTCGATCCACCAGGTCACCGGGACGACGACCTCCAGCGGCGACATCAGGCACTTCGCCACCTGCTGCGCGAGCGGCACCGGGCCGGGGCGCTGACGGGCCTGCCCGGCGGTCGAGCCGGTCTCCGGACGGCGGGGCGCCGTGGTCAGCCAGTGGGCCAGCCCCTGCGGCGTGGGGGTGCGGTGGATCTGCGAGACGGGCACGACGACGTCCGCGGCCTCGTCGATGCGCGTGGCCACCGTCGCCGACTGCAGCGACGTGCCGCCCAGGTCGAAGAAGCTGTCCCGCGTGCCGACCCGGTCGATGCCGAGGACGGTCGCGAACACCCCGGCCACCAGGCGTTCCTCGTTCGTCGCCGGCTCGACGAACTCGACGCCGAGGTCGGGGCGCTGCGAGCCGGGTTCGGGCAGAGCGTTCCGGTCGACCTTGCCGGTGCCGCCGACGGGGAAGCGGTCGAGGGTGACGATGACGGCGGGGACCATGTAGGAGGGGAGTACGGCGGCGGCGTGTGCGCGCAGGTCGCCGGTGGCGGGGGTGCGGCCGTTGCGTCCGGTGACGTAGGCGACGAGGCGGGCGGTGCCGTGGTCCTCGCGGCGGGTGACGACGGCGGCGCCGACGTCGGGGTGCTGGGCGAGGACGGTCTCGATCTCGCCGAGTTCGATGCGGATGCCGTTGACCTTGACCTGGTGGTCCATCCGGCCGAGGATCTCGAGTGCCCCCGCGGCGTTCCACCGTCCGAGGTCGCCGCTGCGGTAGGCGATCCCGCCGCCGTACGGGTCGGTGACGAACCGTTCGGCGGTCAGTTCCGGGCGGTTGAGGTAGCCGTCGGCGACTCCGAAGCCGGTGATGAGGATCTCCCCGGGCACGCCCATGGGCACGAGGCCGAGGTTGGCGTCGACGACGCGGAGCTGCCGGTTCGGCATGGGCCATCCGATGGGCACGTACGCGCCGCCCCAGCCCGCCGACGCGTCGAACCACGTGCACGCCACGGCGATCTCCGCCGGCCCGTACGCGTTCACCACCCGCGTACCCGCCGTCAACCAGCGCTGGGCCAGCTGCGGCGGGACGGCCTCGCCGCCGAAGATGATGCAGCGCAGGCCGGGGCAGGCGGCCGGGTCGAGCGGGGCGACGTTGGTGGCCGGTCCGAACGTGTGCGTGACGTCGTGGGTGTTGATGAGGTCGGTGAGCCGGCGCGCGTCGAGCAGGTCGTCGCGGGAGCAGACGACGACGCGACCGCCACCGGTGAGCGTGGCGAAGACCTCCCCGAACGCGGCGTCGAAGACCGGTGCCGCGGAGTGCAGCATGCGGCTGTCGGGGCCGATGGCGCACTCGTCGGTCATCCACGCCAGGAAGTTCGTCAGCTTCTCGTGCGTCAGCACGACGCCCTTCGGCGTACCCGTCGAACCCGACGTGTAGATCACGAACGCCGGCGCGGACGCCTCGACCGCCGGCAGGTCCACCGGCTCGCACGCCTGCACCACCGGCCAGTCGTCATCCAACGCCACCACCGACACCCCGTCCCCACCGGGGACCCGGGGCGCCACCGCACCGACGGTCAACACCACCCGCGCGCCATGATCGGCCAACAACACCCGCATCCGCTCCGCCGGCCACGACACGTCCATCGGCGTGTACGCCGCACCCGCCCGCAACACCCCCAGCGTCGCGACCAAGGACCACAACCCGCGCTCCAACGCCAGCGACACCACGTCACCGGCGCCCACACCCACCGACCGCAGGTACGCCGCCAGCGCCGCCGACCGGCGATCCAACTCCCCGTACGTCAACACCTCACCGCCCGCGACACCCGCCACCGCCTCCGGCGACCGCCGCGCCCACCCCAGCACCAACTCGTGGATCGGCTCGCCCGACACCTCCCGCGGCGCACCCCGGCCCCACCCCAACAACCGCTCCCGCTCCGCGTCCCTGAGCAACGGCAGCCCCGACAGCGCCGCCCCCGGCTCCGCCGACCCGGCGCGGACCAGCGTCTCGACCTGATCCACCAGGCTCCGCACCCACTGCGCGGAGAATCCCTCCACCGCGTAGTCCACCCGCACCGCCGACCCGTCCGACGCCACACTGACGACCAGGTCGACGTCCACCGCGTCCGGCCCCACGTCGGCCACCGGAGCGGCCACCAAGCCCACCAGCACCGGACCCACCGGGCCCCGGCCCTCCGCCGCCACCGGCGCCGCCAGCGCCGAACCCACCCGCGCCACCAGCTCCCCGAAACCCGGATCGCCCGCCACGTCCACCCGCAGCACCGACGCGCCACCACCCGAGGACAGGCCCAGCACCACCTGCTCCTGGGCCGTCCACCGGGCCAGCACCGCCACGAGGCCCGCCACCACGACGTCGCCGGCCGGCCCGACGTCCGGCTGCCGGGAGGGCAGCACCCGGTGCACCGAGGCCGCCCGCGCCGGCCACACCGTCGGCCGACGCAGGTCCCCGACCAGGTCCAGAGTCCCGGCGTCGACCGCACCGTCCACGGTCCGCGCACCATCGAACCCGACAGACATCAGCTCAACCTCCGATCGAAAGGGGGCGACCGGAGGGCGCGGGGCCGCGGCGGCCGGTCAGCCGGGGTGCCGTACGCCGGACGGCATGGGGGGACGCGAGGCGCTGCGGCGGCGTGGCACGACGCCGCCCCCGCCCACGTGGAGGACGGACCGACGCGTCGTCGAAGCGGACCCGTCGCGCCGCGCACGATCCGTGGGCCGTGCGGGTGGCGGTGGACGGCGGTTCCGGGGGCCGCGGTGGGGCTGCGGACCCGCCGGCGCCTCGACGCCACGCCACCGGACGCGCCGCGGACGACGCGGCAGGGGGCTGCGGACCCCACGGCCGATTCGTGTGGCCGGATGCCAGCAGCGGTGCGACCAGGACGGGGTGACCGTCCGGATCCCGGGCCGCGACCACGCCGTCGATCTCCAGGAGCAGGTCGGTGCCCGATCCGGTCACCGGCACCTCCCGTCCATCCGGGGCGTCGCGCACCCACATTCGTCCCCGATCCGGTGCAGTGAAAAGGGAACGACGAACCGATGGGGCCCGACCCTACGAAGCGCCGTTGAGTGGCGTACACCCCTAGAGATACGCACGTCGACCCCTAGCGCGACGGCCGAGATCCCGACCGGGGCCCGCCGGGGGAGATGCCCGAAGCAATGACCGGACCAGGGCCGGGTCCGCTGTCGCCGCCGTCCGACGGGGCAATTTGTGCTGGTCGAAGTGGCATCGGGGCCGGAATGGCCGATCGGGATTCCGATCGCCTGCCGTAACCTCTCGCCGAAAGCACATGTCGCTATATGTTTTCTATAGTGGATGGTTGGCGCCCTCCGACAGGGTCGGTGCCCGATTGTCCGGGTTCGACGGTGAATGGTCCCGCGACCTCCTTTAGAAAGCACCTTTTCGGTCAGTCCGAGTCGAGGGGCCGAGTTGGAGAATCGGCGAATTCGATCGCGAAAAGGGCCGCCGGTGTTCGGCTGACCGGCCCATCCCCGGGCAATGAGGACTGACTATGCTTTCCCGATCATGACCCAGTCGGTGGCTGGCAGACCAGACACCGCCTGTTGGTGTGCACCTCGCCGATCGCGGCGCTGACCACAAGCCAGCCCGCTACCTGGCCGGTCTGGCCCGAGACCGGCCGGTGGGTGCACGCGGTACGCCCGACTCTCGTGGCCGAGCGGCCTCATCAAGACCCGGAAGCGCACGCGTCCGTCCACGTTCTCCGCTGTTCGTGGGCGTCGCGCACCCGGACTTCGTGCCACCCCGAGGCCCCCAGTGGGCCGGCATGTCAGGAGATCCAATGGATGGACCTATCCAGGTGCAGGTGTTCGCTCACGATGGGGTGGTCCTGGCCCGGCCACCCGACCCGGTGACGACCGCCGACAGCCGCTATCTCGCCGGTGCGGGCGCCGCCCTGTACAACGGGCTCGACATGATCACCGGACTCCACCTGACCCTTCCGCACCAGGCGTCGGCCATCTGCAGCACCGGATCCAGCGCCGACAAGTCGCTGCGTCTGCTCAGTCGGTGTGGTCTCAAGACGCCGAGCGACCTGCGCGAGTTCCGCTCCGGCGCGCAGGCGGTGCAGTTGGCCCGGGACGCCGCCGAGCGGGGCGAGACGCTGGAGTTCCAGTTCCCCCCGCACGATCCGCGACTGCGGGCGGCGCGCGCCCGGGTCGCCCCGGACCTGCTGGCCCGCCTCAACGACAAGACGATGCTGGAGACACTGGTCGCACCCGAATACCTGCCCCGTCGGCAGGTCGCCACCCCCGCCGAGGTGCGCCGGATCGTGCAGCAGGACCGTCGGCCGGCGGTGGTCAAACCGGCCGGCGTCGAGGTGTACAGCGGGATCGCGATCTTCACCAGGCGGCTGCAGGACCGGCGTCACCGGGCCCTGTTCAACCAGCTGGAGCAGGTGAGCGAGCGGTGGATCGTCGAGGAGGAGGTGCCCTTCCGGACGATCTGGGGGATCCAGTTCGGCGTGACCGAGAGCGGAGCGGTGCAGTACTTCGGTGCGTCCGTACACCTGCCGCAGCCCACGTCGACGTGGGTCGGTTGTGTGCTGGACGACGACCAGCCGCCGGCGGAGCTGGTCGAAGCGCTGACCGTAGGGGTCCGAAAGGCCAGTGCCCTCGGCTACCGGGGGTACTGCTCCTTCGACGCCGGGATCGGTCGCGACGGCGAACTGCGGGTCATCGACCCGAACTTCCGGGTCAGCGGGGCCACCACGTCGGTGCTGCACCGCAGCTCGCTGCTGGGGCAGCACCCGTGCGCCATGACCACGTTCTTCTCGCTGCGCCCCGGCGTCGACGCCGAGCCGATCCTCGCGCCGTTCATCGACCGGGGGCAGTTCGTCGCGTTCATGCACCACGACCCGGCGGAGACGGACAACGGCCCGCTGCCGGCGACCATCGTCGGCATGGTCGGCGCCTCGGACCGGTACGCCTGCGGCGTGCTGGTCGCACAGATCCAGCGGGCGCTGGGCAGTTGACGTCTCGTCCCCCGGGCCGCACGGCCCGGGGGACGACGCGGCGACGGGCGACCCGCCCCGGGCCGGTGAAAACGCGGTGCGCGGTGACCGGCCCCGCGACCATGATGAGGATCATGAGCGTGCGCATCGGCGACCCGGTCCGGCTCGGGGAGAGCCGACTGCCCGACGGACGGTTGCTCGGCTGGGCCGAGTGGGGGCCGCCGGACGGCGTTGCGGTGCTGCTGTGCCCGGGAGCGGCCACGAGCCGGTGGCTCGGCTTCGGCGCGGACGTCGTCGACGCGCTCGGGGTGCGGCTCGTCTCCGTGGACCGCCCGGGGCTCGGCAGCTCGACCCCCGCGCCCGGCCGGACGTACGCCGACTTCGCCGAGGACGTCCGCCAGCTCGTCGGGCTGCGGGGACTGGCGTCCCCGGCGGTGGTCGGCAACTCGCAGGGCGCGCCGTTCGCGCTCGCCTGCGCCGTGGCGGGTGTCGTCACGGCGGTGGCCGTCGTGTCCGGCGCGGACGAGGTCGCCGCGCCGGAGTTCGCCGAGGCGCTGCCGGCGCAGCTGCGCCGACTCGTGGACGGGGCGGTCGCCGATCCCGCCGCGGCGGAGCAGTTCTTCGCGCGCTTCGACGCGGACGCGATGTGGGACATGGTGACGAGGGGGAGTCCCGAGTCCGATCTGGCGGTGTACCGGGACCCGGGCTTCGAGGCCGCCTACCGCCGCGCCCTGCGCGAGGGGTTCGCCCAGGGCCCGGCGGGCTACGCCCGGGACACCGTCCTGGCCATGCGGCGATGGTCCTTCGACCTCGCGCAGATCACGGTTCCGGTCGACCTCTGGTACGGCGAGCAGGACACCAGCCACTCACCCGACAACGGAGCGACGCTGGCTGCCCGGATTCCCGGTGCCGTCCGGCACCTCGTGCCGGAGGTCGGTGGCGCGGTGCTGTGGACCCGCGCCGAGCCGATCCTCCGCTGCCTGATCGGGCGACGACCCACCTGAGCCGGGCCGCCGGCCGCGGCCGGGGTGCCGGCCGCTACATGCCGGCGAGGGCGGCCCGGACGGCGGACTCGGGGACGTCGGCGACCAGTTCGGGCCCGGCCGGGCCGTCCAGGACGAAGGACAGGCCCGAGGTGGCCTTCTTGTCCCGCCGCATCAGCGCGACCAACTCGTCGGGGTCGACGCCGCCGGGCAGCGCGGTGTCGAGGCCGTAGCCCGCCACCACGTCGTGGTGCTCGGCCACCCGGTCGGCCGGGACGCGGCCGAGGGCGCCGGCCAGCCGGCCCGCGAAGACCGTGCCGACGCCGACCGCCTCGCCGTGCCGCAGGCCGAAGTCGGTGGCCCGCTCCAACGCGTGCCCCAGCGTGTGGCCGTAGTTGAGGATGTGCCGCAGGCCGGAGTCCCGCTCGTCGGCGGCCACCACCCGCGCCTTGAGCGCCACGCAGGCGGCGATCTGCTCCGCCACCGGCCGGTCGCGCAGCTCGCCCGCGCCGATGAAGTGCGCCCGGGCGATCTCCCCGTACCCGTTGCGCCACTCCCGCTCCGGCAGCGTGCCCAGGTGCTCGGTGTCGCAGAGCACCGCGCGGGGCTGCCAGTACACCCCGACGAGGTTCTTGCCCTCCGGCAGGTTGACCGCGGTCTTGCCGCCGACGCTCGCGTCCACCTGGGCGAGCAGCGAGGTCGGCAGGTGGATCACCGCGACGCCCCGGTGGTAGAGGCCGGCGGCCAGCCCGACCACGTCCGTGGTGGTGCCGCCGCCGCAGGAGACGACCGCGTCGGCGCGGGTCAGCCCGAACTCGGCGAACGTCCGGCAGAGCTGCTCCACCGTGGCCAGGTTCTTGTCGTGCTCGCCGTCGCGGGCCGGCACCACCCGGTGCGGCACGCCCGGGTCGGGCGTCCACTCCGGTGGCCGGGCCGAGACCACCACGACCCGCCGCGCGCCGATCCGTGCCACCTCCGCCGCCAGCCGGTGGCGCACCCCGGGGCCGATCAGCACCGGGTACGCGCGCTCCCCGAGCGCCACCTCGATCCGGGCCGGCTCGGCGAGGGCGTGCGGGTCAGGTGCGGACGCGTGCATGTGGCTGCTGCCTCCTCTGCGGGACGGGGACCGGCGCGGCGACGACCGGGCGGTCCCGGACCATCGACAGGCGCAGCGCCAGCGCGGCCAGCGAGTCGACGTCCGGCCCGATGCCCCACCGGTCGTGGGTGAGCTGAGCGTGGTGCGCCAGCAGGAAGCCGGCCGGCGTCGCCGGATGGTCGCGGCCGACCACCTCGGCCACCCGGTCCAGGTAGCGCTGCCAGGCCACGGCGATCTCCCCGCCCAGCGGCAGGTCGCCGGCCGCCAGGACGATCTTCTCCGCGCCCGCGTCCGCCTGCGCGGCGAGGTCCCGCCGCTGTGCGACGGTGAGCCGCTGACTGCGCTCCTGCCAGTGCAGGAAGAGGAACGCCAGCCGGTCGGCCGCCGGCACCAGCCCGGTCAGGTACCGCAGGTGCGCCACGGCCAGCGGCAGCTCGACGCCGGCCAGCCAGGGGGCGTCCCCGCCGAGCAGGGTCAGGGCCAGGTCGCTGCCCGCGCACGCGAGCGGGCCGCCCCGGGCGGCGTCACGCACCACGCACCGGTCGGCGGCGAAGGACACCCCCGGGTCGTACGCGAGCAGCCGCGCCCGTACCGCGTCGAGCGCGGCCGGGGCGGCGTGGAAGCCGAGGCTCACGCGCGGCCCGGCGGGGGAGCCCTCCGGGTCGAAGAACCACTCCATACCCGGATCGGCCCGGCGGGCGGCGGCGACCAGACCGGTGAGGACGGTTCCGACCAGCTCGGTCATCCGCGTGTCCGGGCCTCCGTCGGCCGGCACGGCCGAGCGGGCGAACAACCAGCAGCGTTCCAACGACGGCACCTCGGCTGACGGGCGGGTGGAGCACGGGGACTCGACGGTCTGCGGGGGTCGCCCCATCATCGGCCTGCGGCCCGTCCCACCACCGGATCAGCGGTCCGAACTGGGGACGACTTAGGGGGTGACAGGGGTAGGACACCGGCAGGGTGCTCGGAAGACTTGGGCCGCTACGGCGAGCGGGGTCTACGCCGCGGATGAGAAGTCTCGCCGACGGACGGATGTGGTGACATGCTTCGGAGCGACCTGATCCAGCCGTTGTCCGATCTGATCGAGGCGCACGCCGCCAGGTTGGGGAACAAGGTCGCGTTCCGCGACGACCGCCGGGCGGTCGGATACGCCGACCTGGCGGCGCGCACCCGCCGGCTGGCCGGTCACCTGGCGGTGTCGGGGGTCGGGCGGGGCGACCGGGTGGCCTTCTGCCTCGGCAACCGGGTGGAGACGGTGGAGACCTGGCTGGCCGTGACGCGGGCCGCCGCGGTCGGCGTACCGGTGAACCCGCACAGCACCGACGCGGAACTGGCCCACCTGCTGGACGACTCCGGCGCGGTGCTGGTGGTCACCGACCCGCGGCACCTCGACCAGCTGCTGCGGCTGCGCGCCGACCGGCCGGCCCTGCGGGTCGTGGTCACCGGGGACGGCCCGGTGCCCGCCGGGGTCACCGCGTGGCGCGACCTGGTCGACACCGAGCCGGGTGTGGCCGCCCGTGACGACCTGGGCCTCGACGAGGTCGCCTGGATGCTCTACACCTCCGGCACCACCGGCCGGCCCAAGGGCGTGCTCTCCACCCAGCGCACCTGCCTCTGGTCCGTCGCCGCCTGCTACGTGCCGATCCCCG
Organism: Micromonospora sp. NPDC023644; assembly: GCF_040640115.1. NCBI lineage: Bacteria > Bacillati > Actinomycetota > Actinomycetes > Micromonosporales > Micromonosporaceae > Micromonospora > Micromonospora sp. NPDC023644. The sequence goes on from NZ_JBFABA010000063.1 coordinate 8,959, forward strand.
GGCTCACCGCCGCCGACCGGGTGGTCTGGCCGCTGCCGCTGTTCCACAGCCTCTCCCACATCGGCTGCGTGCTGAGCGTGACCGCGGTCGGCGCCACGGCCCGGCTCATCGACGGCTTCTCCGCCGACGACGTGTTGCGCGCCGTCGACGAGGACGAGGCCACCGTGCTGGCCGGTGTGCCGGCCATGTACCACCACCTGGTCACCGCCGCCCGGGAGACCGGCTTCCGCGCCCCGGCCCTGCGGGTCTGCCTGGTCGGCGGGGCGATCACCACCGGCGCGCTGCGTCGGGCGTTCGACGAGGTCTTCGACGCGCCGCTGCTCGACGCGTACGGCAGCACGGAGACCTGCGGCTCGATCGCCGTCACCCGGCCGGACCAGCCCCGCGTCGAGGGTTCCTGCGGGCGCGCGGTGCCCGGCGTCGAGGTGCGCCTGGTCAGCCCGCAGACGGGCCTGGACGTGCCGACCGGCGCCGAGGGCGAGGTCTGGGTCAGCGGGCCGAGCGTCATGCTCGGCTACCACGGCCTGCCGGAGGTCACCGCCGCCGCCCTGCGCGACGGCTGGTACCGCACCGGAGACCTGGCCCGCCGCGACGCCGACGGCAACATCTTCGTCACCGGCCGGCACCAGGAACTGATCATCCGGGGCGGCGAGAAGATCCACCCGGCCGAGGTGGAGGAGGCGCTGCGCGCCGTGCCCGGCGTCGCCGACGTGGCGGTGACCGGCCGCCCGCACGACGTGCTCGGCGAGGTGCCGGTGGCGTTCGTGGTGCCCGGGCCGGCGGGCTTCGACCCCCGGGCCGGGTACGCGGCCTGCCGGGAGAAGCTCTCCTACCACAAGGTTCCGGAAGAGCTGTACGAGATCGGGCAGGTGCCGCGCACCGCCTCCGGCAAGGTCACCCGCCGGCTCCTGCTCGACCGGCCGGCGCGGCTGCGGGCCGTCAACGGCAGCCACCACGAAGCGCTGAGCCTGTTCGCCTGGCAGCCGCTGGACCTGGCCGCCGTACCGCCGGTCGAAGCGCCCGTCCCGACGGCCGCCCAGGCCGCCGTCGCCCCCGCCCGCCACTGGGCGGTCGTCGGCGCCGGGAGCGAGGCGCTGCTGGAACCCCTGCGCGCGGCGTCGCCGGGGGACCGGTTCCGGTCCCACCCGGACCTGGCCGCCCTGCGCGAGGCCCCGGACGTGCCCGACGTGACGGTGCTGCTGGTCGAGCCGGCCGACGCCGGCGCGGCGGACCTCGCCGACCGGCTGCGTGGCTGGCTCGACGACGACCGGTTCGCCGGCACCCGGCTGGTGCTGCTGACCGGCCCGGCCGGCGACGCCACCGCGAGCGACCCGGCCGCCGGGCCCGGCGCGCCCGACGCCGCCACCGCGCACGACGCCGCCACCGAGCGGTCCGAGCCCGACCCGGGGGCCGGCGCGGCCCAGGCTGTCGGCCGCAGCCTGCAGGCCGCGTACCCGGACCGGATCGTGCTGGTCGACCGCGACGCCGGACACCGCTCCGCCGCACTGCTCCCTGCCGTGGTGGAGGCCGGCGCCGCGCAGGTCGCGCTGCGGGCCGGGGCCGCCCTGCACGCGGTCCTCGTGCCCGCCCCCGCGGCCATGCCGGCGCGGCCGGTCACCGTGGCCGACCCGGAGCGCCCGGTCCTGGTCACCGGCGCCGAGGGGCCGACCGGCGCGGCGCTGGCCCGACACCTCGTCGCCGCCCACGGCGTCCGCCGGCTGCGGCTGCTCCACGTCGGCGCCACGGCCGGGGCCGCCCTGGCGGAGCTGGTCGCCGAACTCGCCGCCGCCGGCGCCGACGCCGCCGCGCTGCCCGTCGACCAGGCCGGGGACGAGCCGCTCGGCGGAGCCTTCCTCTGCCCGTCCGACGAGGACCTGACCGACGACGAGGGCGTGGCCCGGCTGCTCGGCCTCGCCGGGACGCTGGACGCCGCGACCCGGCTCCCGGCCGCCACGTTCACCGTCCTCGCCCCGTCCGCCCTGCTGCTGGGCGCCGCCGGGCAGGAGCGGGCCGCCTCGGCCATCGGCGCCCTGCACGCCCTGGCCGCCCGCCGGCGGGCCGCCGGTCTGCCGGCCCGGCTCGTCGGCACGACCGCCGCGCCGACCGCGCGCGCCGACCGGGAGTCGTCGCCCGCCACCGCCGGGGCGGCCGGCCCTCACCCGGGGGAGCGGACCGGCGACGCGCCGGCGGCCGTACGCGCCGACCTCGCCGCGTTCGACGTGGCCCACGACGGCGACGACCTGGTCCTGCTCGCCCGTCCGGCGGGCCACGCCGATGCCGCGCACCCCGCCTGGCGTACGCCCATCGCGGCGGCCCGCGACGCCGCCGACGACCGGGACGCCGCCGAGCTGCGCCGCCGGCTGGCCGGGCTGACCACCGCCGAGGGGGACCGGCTCCTGCTCGACCTGGTCCGCGCCGCCACCGCCGAGGTGGCCGGCCTGTCCGGCCCGGCCGCGGTCCGTCCCGGCCGGGCCTTCAAGGAACTCGGCTTCACCTCGGTCAGCGCGGTCGCCCTGCGCGACCGGCTGGCCCGCGCCACCGGGGTACGGCTCTCCGCGACGGCCGCGTTCGACCGGCCCAGCCCGGAGGCTCTCGCCCGACACCTCGCCGCCCGGCTGCGCGGCAGCACCGGGCAGGCCGGTCCCGAGGCGGACGGGCCGACGACGCCCTCCACCGTGGACGACCCGGTGGTCGTCGTCGCCATGGCCTGCCGGCTCCCCGGCGGTGTCGGCTCCCCCGAGGAGCTGTGGGACCTGGTCGACGAGGGCCGCGAGGGGCTCACGGAGTTCCCCACCGACCGGGGCTGGGACCTGGCGCACCTGTTCTCCGACGACGCCGACCGTCCCGGCACCTCGTACGTCCGGGTGGGCGGCTTCCTGACCGACGCCGCCGACTTCGACGCCGCCCTGTTCGCGATCAGCCCGCGCGAGGCGCTGGCCATGGACCCGCAGCAGCGGCTGCTGCTGGAGACGTCCTGGGAGCTGTTCGAGCGGGCCGGCATCGACCCCACCTCGCTGCGCGGCAGCGCCACCGGGGTCTTCACCGGCGTCATGCACCACGACTACGCCGCGAACCTGCGCCAGGCGCCGCCTGGCACCGAGGGCTACCTCGGCGTCGGCACCGCCGGCAGCGTCGTCTCCGGCCGCGTCGCCTACGCGCTGGGGCTGGAGGGACCGGCGGTCACGGTCGACACGGCGTGCTCGTCGTCGCTGGTGGCGCTGCACCTGGCCGCCCAGGCGCTGCGCGCCGGCGACTGCTCCCTCGCCGTGGCCGGCGGCGTGGCGGTGATGGGCACCCCGCAGGCGTTCGTGGAGTTCAGCCGGCAGCGCGGGCTCGCCCCGGACGGGCGGTGCAAGGCGTTCGCCGAGGGCGCCGACGGCACCGGCTGGTCCGAGGGCGTCGCCGTGCTGCTGCTGGAACGGCTCTCCGACGCCCGGCAGCGCGGACACCCCGTCCTCGCGGTGCTGCGCGGCTCCGCGATCAACTCCGACGGCGCGTCCAACGGGCTCACCGCCCCCAACGGGCCCGCCCAGGAGCGGGTCATCCGCCGGGCGCTGGCCGCGGCCGGACTCTCCCCCGCCGACGTGGACGTCGTCGAGGCGCACGGCACCGGCACCCGGCTGGGCGACCCGATCGAGGCGCAGGCGCTGCTCGCCACGTACGGGGCGGGACGCGGCGACGCCGAGCCGCTGCGGCTGGGCTCGCTGAAGTCCAACCTCGGCCACACCCAGGCCGCGGCCGGGGCCGCCGGGGTGATCAAGATGGTGCTCGCGATGCGGCACGGGACGCTGCCCCGCACCCTGCACGTGGACGCCCCGACGTCGGAGGTGGACTGGGGCGCCGGCGCGGTCGAGGTGCTCACCGAGGCCCGCCCGTGGCCCGAGGTGCGCCGGCCCCGGCGGGCCGGCGTCTCGTCGTTCGGCATCAGCGGCACCAACGCCCACGTCATCGTCGAGGCGCCCGCCGCCGACCCGCCGTCCGAAACGGGGGTCGCGGACCGGCAGCCGTCGCCCGGGGCCGCCTCCGCGACCCGGCGACCGCCCGTGCCGTGGCTGCTCGCCGCGGCCTCCGGCGAGGCGCTGCGGGACCAGGCGGCCCGCCTGCTGACCTGGCTCGACGGTCCCGGGGCGGACGCCGACCCGGTCGACGTCGGGCACGCGCTCGCCACCACCCGCGCCGCCCTCGAACACCGGGCCGTGGTGCTGGCCGGCGACCCCGCCGCCGCCCGCGCGGGCCTGACGGCGCTGACCCGGGGCGAGCCGGACCCGGACGTGCCGAGCGTGCTGACCGGCCGGGTCGTCGACGGCCGGCTCGGCCTGCTCTTCGGCGGGCAGGGCGGCCAGCGCGCCGGCATGGGCCGCGCACTGCACGCGGCGTACCCCGTCTTCGCCGACGCCTTCGACGCCGCCTGCGCCGAACTCGACCGCTGCCTCGCCGGCCACGCCCCGCACCCCGTCGCCGACGTCGTCTTCGCCGCCGAGGGCGGCGAACTGGCCGACCTGCTCGACCACACGCTGTACACCCAGCCGGGGCTCTTCGCCTTCGAGGTCGCGCTGTACCGCCTCCTGGAGTCCTGGGGCGTGCACCCCGACGCGGTGCTCGGCCACTCCGTCGGCGAGCTGGCCGCCGCGCACGTGGCCGGGGTGTTCGCCCTCGCCGACGCGGCGGCGCTCGTCGCCGCCCGGGCCCGGCTGATGCAGCAGCTCCCCGCCGGCGGCGCGATGGTCGCCATCGAGGCCGACGAGGCCGAGGTCGCCGCGCACCTGACCGACCGGGTGGGCCTCGCCGCCGTCAACGGCCCGACCAGCGTCGTCGTCTCCGGCGACACCGACGCGGTGCTGGCCGTCGCGGCCACCCTGCGCGCCGCCGGGCGTCGGACCAGCCGGCTGCGGGTGTCGCACGCGTTCCACTCGCCGCGCATGGAGCCGATGCTCGACGAGTTCCGCGCGGTGGCGGCCGGCCTCACGTACCGCACCCCGCACCTGCCGGTGGTCTCCAACCTGACCGGTCACCCCGTCGACCCGGCCCGGCTCTGCTCGCCCGACTACTGGGTGGCGCACGTCCGGGGCACCGTCCGCTTCCAGGACGGCGTGCGGGCCCTGCACGGGCAGGGCGTCACCACCTTCCTGGAGGTCGGTCCGGCCGGCGTGCTCACCGCGATGGCCCAGGACTGCCTCGTCGCCGAGGCCGACGAGCTGGCCTTCGTCCCCGCCGTGCGGGGCGTCGCCGACGAGCCGGAGGCGCTGCTCGCCGCCGTGGCGCGGCTGCACGTGCGGGGCGTCCCGGTGGACCGCGCCGCCCTCGCCGGCCCCGGACCGCACCGCCGCGTCGACCTGCCCACGTACGCCTTCCAGCGCCGGCACTACTGGCTGCCCGCCCCCACCGCGGCCGGCGGCCCGGTCGGCGTCGGACTGGACGACGCCGGGCACCCGCTGCTCGGCGGCGTGCTGCCGGTCGTCGGCACCGGCCAGGTGGTCTGCACCGGCCGGGTCTCCGCGGCCACCCAGCCGTGGCTGGCCGCCCCCGCCGACGGCACCGCCGCGCTGCTGCCCGCCACCGCCCTGCTGGACATGCTCACCCACCTCGGCGCACGGCTCGGCACCCCGACCGTGGAGCGGCTACGCGTCCCCGAGCCGGTGCCGCTGCCCGCCGAGACGACCGTCGACGTGCAGGTCGGCCTCTCCGCGCCCGACGAGCGCCAGCGCCGGGTGGCGCACTGCCACGTCCGGGCCGGCGACGGGCAGCCCTGGCGGGAGGTCGCCGAGGCCGTGCTCGGCCCGATCGACCCGGAGAGCGGCCGGGGCGCCCTCGCCCCGACCTGGCCGCCCACCGGGGCCCGACCGGTGGACCTGACCACCCCGCAGCGCCGGGCCCTGGTCGGGGAACTCGCCCGGGCCGCGTGGGTCGCCGCCGACCGGCTCTTCGTCGACGTACGCCTGCCCGAGGACGCCCGGGACCCGGACGCCGAGCGGTACGGCGTGCACCCGCTGGTGCTGGAGGCGGCCCTGCGCCTGCTCCCGCTCGCCGACTTCGCGCCCGGCGACGACACCGCCGCCGAGGCCGCCGCCCGGCTGCTGCCCACCGAGTGGGCGGGGGTGCGCCTGCACGCCACCGGGGCGCACGCGCTGCGCGTCTGCCTGGCTCCCGCCGGGGCGGACGCGGTGACGCTGAGCGCCGTCGACGACGCGGGGGTGCCCGTGCTCGACGTGGACCGGGTGGTGCTGCGGGCCGTGGACCTGCCGCCCGCCGACGCGCCGGCGCCCGCGACCGCGCCCGCCGGCCTGTACGCCGTCGACTGGCTGCCCGCGGCGTTCCCGGCGACGCCGGCGCCCTCCTGGACGCTCGCCGACGGCACGCCCCCGGACGGACCGCTGCCGCCGCTGCTGGTGCTGCGGGTCGGCGACGGCGAGCCGGGCCGGTCGGTGCCCGACCGGGCGCACGCCGTCGGCCTCGCCGTGCTCGGGGTGCTCCAGAGCTGGCTGGCCGACCCCCGCGCGGAGACCACCCGCCTGGCCCTCGCCGTCCGCGACGGTGACCCGGTGCACGCCCCGGTGGCCGGGCTGGTCCGGGTCGCCCAGGCCGAGCAACCCGACCGGTTCCTGCTGCTCAGCCTCGACGCCACCGACGACGCGACCGTCCGGGCGGCGCTGGCCGGCGGCGCGGACGAGCCCGAGGTCGCCGTCCGCGACGGCCGGGTCCTGCTGCCCCGGCTCCGCCCGGTCGAACGGCCCCCGGCCGGTACGCCGCTCGCGGCGCTGGCCGGCGGCACCGTGCTGGTGACCGGCGGCACGGGCGGGGTCGGCCGGCACGTCGCCACCCACCTCGCCACCGTGCACGGCGTCGCCGAGCTGGTCCTGGTCAGCCGCACCGGCCAGGCCGGCGACTGGACGGCCGCGCTGACCGACGCCGGCGTCACCGTCCGGGTGGTCGCGGCCGACGTCGCCGACCGGGCGGCGCTCGCCGAGGTCGTCGCCCCGCTGGCCGACCGGCTGGTCGCCGTCGTGCACGCCGCCGGGGCCACCGACGACGCCCTGCTCACCGACCTCGACCAGGACCGCTGGCGGCGGGCCCTGCGGTCCAAGGTGCACGGCGCGTGGCACCTGCACGAACTCACCGCCGGCCTCGACCTGGCCGCGTTCGTGCTCTTCTCCTCGGCCGCCGCCACCTTCGGCAGCCCCGGCCAGGGCAACTACGCGGCCGGCAACGCGTTCCTCGACGCGCTCGCCGCACACCGGCGCGCCCAGGGCCTCCCGGCGACCGCCCTGGCCTGGGGGCTGTGGGCCGCGCAGGACGGGATGGCCGGCCGGCTCACCCCGGCGGACCTGGCCCGGCTCGCCCGGGGCGGCACCCGTCCCCTCGACACGGCCGCCGGACTGGCGCTGTTCGACGCCGCCCTGCACGTCGACCGGCCCACGCTGGTGCCGATCGGGCTCGACCTGGCCGCCGTGCGGGTCTCCGGCGAGGTGCCCGCCCTGCTGCGGGCGCTGCTGCCCCCGCCGCCCCGGCGGGCCGTCAACGCCGACTCCGCGCCCGCCGCCGCCAAGGGCTTCGCCGACCGGCTGGCCGAGCTGGCCGAACCCGACCGGGCCGCCCTGCTGCTGGAGCTCGTCCGCACCCGGTGCGCCACCGTCGTCGGGCACACCGGCCCCGACGACGTCGAGCCGCGCCGCCCGTTCAAGGAGCTCGGCTTCGACTCGCTGATGGCCGTCGAACTGAGCAACCGGCTCACCGCCGTCACCGGCGTCCGGCTCGCCCCGCACGCCGTGTTCAACCACCCCACCCCGGAGCTGCTCGCCGCGCACCTGCACGCCCGGCTGCTCGGCACCGCCGCCACCGAGGTCGCCGACGCGAGCACCGTCGCCCTGGACGAGCCGGTCGCCATCGTCGCGATGGCCTGCCGGTTCCCCGGCGGCATCGGCTCCCCCGAGGAGCTGTGGCGGCTGCTCGACGCGGGCGGGGACGTCATCGGCGACCTGCCCGACGACCGGGGCTGGCCGCTGGCCGACCTCTACGACCCGGTGCCCGGCACGCCCGGCCGGACGTACGTGCGGGCCGGCGGGTTCCTGACCGGGATCGCCGACTTCGACGCCGCGTTCTTCGGCATCAGCCCCCGCGAGGCCCTCGCGATGGACCCGCAGCACCGGCTGCTGCTGGAGACCTCCTGGGAGGCGCTGGAGCGCGGCGGCATCGACCCGGCCACCCTGCGGGGCAGCCGCACCGGCGTCTTCGCCGGCACCCACGGGCAGGACTACGGCGACCGGATCGCCCCCGGCGTCGTCTCCGACGACGGCGAGGTCGTCGCCGACGAGGGGCACCTGCTCACCGGCACGGCCGGCAGCGTCCTCTCCGGCCGGGTGGCGTACGCGCTCGGGCTGGAGGGGCCGGCCGTCACCGTCGACACCGCCTGCTCGGCGTCCCTGGTGGCGCTGCACCTGGCCGTCCAGGCGCTGCGGCAGGGCGACTGCGACCTGGCCCTGGCCGGCGGCGTGTCGGTGATGTCCACCCCGGCCGGGCTGACCGGGTTCAGCCGGCAGCGCGGTCTCGCCGCCGACGGGCGCTGCAAGGCGTTCGCCGAGGACGCCGACGGCTTCGGCATGTCCGAGGGCGTCGGGATGCTGGTGGTGGAACGCCTCTCCGACGCCCGCCGCCGGGGTCACCCGGTCCTCGCCGTGGTCCGCGGCTCGGCGGTCAACCAGGACGGCGCCTCCAACGGGCTGACCGCCCCGAACGGGCCGTCGCAGGAACGGGTCATCCGGGCCGCGCTGGGCGCCGCCGGGCTGAGCGCCGCCGAGGTGGACGTGGTGGAGGCGCACGGCACCGGCACGTCGCTCGGCGACCCCATCGAGGCGGAGGCGATCCTCGCCACCTACGGGCAGCGCCCGGCCGACGCCCCGCCGGTGCTGCTCGGCTCGGTCAAGTCCAACCTCGGGCACACCCAGGCCGCGGCCGGCGTGGCCGGGGTGCTGAAGATGGTCCTCGCCATGCGGCACGGCCGGCTGCCCCGCACCCTGCACGCCGAGCGCCGCAGCTCGCGCGTCGACTGGGACTCGGGATCGCTGGAACTGCTCACCGAGGCCCGCCCGTGGCCGCAGGCGGACCGGCCGGCGCGGGCCGGCGTCTCGTCGTTCGGCATCAGCGGCACCAACGCCCACGTGATCGTCGAGGCGGTCGCCGGAGCGGCACCGACCCCGCGGGCCGACGCCGAAGCCACGCCGCCGGAGGCGCACGCGCTGCCGTGGCTGCTCTCGGCGCGTACCCCGGAGGCGCTCGTCGGTCAGGCCCGCCGGCTGCGGGAGCACCTCGCCGAGCGGCCCGAGCAGCGGCTCCTCGACGTGGCCTGGTCGTTGGCCACCAGCCGGAGCACCTTCGACTCGCGGGCGGTGCTGGTCGGCGCGTCGCCGGAGCGGGTCGCCGCCGCCCTCGACGCGCTCGCCGAGGGGCGGCCCGACCCGGCGGTGACGCGCGGCGAGGCCCGACCCGCCGGCCGGTGCGTCTTCGTCTTCCCGGGACAGGGCTCCCAGTGGCTCGGCATGGGACTCGACCTGCTCGACCAGGCCCCGGTGTTCGCCGAGCGGATGGCGGCCTGCGACGCGGCGCTGCGGCCGTACCTGGACTGGTCGCTGTTGGACGTGCTGCGCCGGGTGCCCGGCGCGCCCGGCCTCGACGAGGTCGACGTGGTGCAGCCGGCCCTGTTCGCGATGATGGTGTCGCTGGCCGAGCTGTGGCGCTCCTACGGGGTGCAGCCGGCCGCCGTGGTCGGCCACTCGCAGGGCGAGATCGCCGCCGCCTGCGTCGCCGGGGTGCTCTCCCTGCCCGACGCCGCCCGGGTGGTGGCGCTGCGCAGCCGGGCGCTGCGGGCCCTGGCCGGGCACGGGGCGATGGCCTCCGTCGCGCTCCCCGGCGACACGGTCCGCGACCGGATCGCCCGGTTCGGCGACCGGATCTCGATCGCCGCCGTGAACGGCCCGGCCGCCGTGGTGGTGTCCGGCGAGCCGGCGGCGGTGGAGGAACTGCTCGCCGAACTGGCCGGCGAGCAGGCCCGGGTCCGGCGGATCGCCGTCGACTACGCCTCCCACTCCGCCCAGGTGGAACGCATCCGCGACGAACTGGCCGAGGTGCTGGCGGGCATCGCCCCCGGCGCGGCGGCCGTGCCGCTCTTCTCCACCACCGACCTGCGCTGGCTCGACGGGGAGGAGATGGGGCCGGACTACTGGTACCGCAACCTGCGGCAGCCGGTCGAGCTGGAACGGGCGATCCGCTCGCTGGCCGCCCAGGGCCACGACACGTACGTCGAGTGCAGCCCGCACCCGGTGCTCACCGTGGGCATCGAGGAGACCCTCGCCGACCACGACGGCGAGACCGTGGTGGTCGGCTCGGTCCAACGCGACCAGGGCGACCGCGAGCGGTTCCTGCTCTCCCTGGCCCAGCTGCACGTGTGCGGGGTCGACGTGGACTGGCGGCCCGCGCTGGCCGGCGGCCGGCGGGTCGACCTGCCCACGTACGCCTTCGCCCACCGCCGCTACTGGCCCCGGCCCGTCTCCGGCCCCGGCGACGTCGGCGCCGCCGGCCTGGACGCCGCCGGGCATCCGCTGCTCGGCGCGTCGGTCGCGCTGGCCGAGGCGAGGAGCCACCTGTTCACGGGGCGGCTGTCGACCGACGCGCAGCCGTGGCTGGCCGACCACCGGGTCACCGAGAGCGTGCTGGTCCCCGGCACCGGCCTGGTGGAGCTCTGCCTGCGCGCCGGCGACGAGATCGGCCACCCGGTCCTCGACGAGCTGGTCATCGAGGCCCCGCTGACCCTGCCCGCCGCCGGCGCGACCCAGGTGCAGGTGGTGGTCGGCGCGGGCGGCGACGACGGACGCCGCCCGGTGACCGTGCACTCCCGGCCCGCCGACGGCCCGGCCGGGGCGCCGTGGACCCGGCACGCCAGCGCCACCCTCTCCGCCGACCAGCCCGTCGCGTCGCCGCAGCTCACCGCGTGGCCGCCGCGCGACGCCCGCCCCGTCGACCTGACCGGCTTCTACGCCGACCTGGCAGCCGACGGCTACGCGTACGGGCCGGCGTTCCAGGGGCTGCGCCAGGTGTGGACGAGCGGCGACGAGGTCTACGCCGAGGTGGAGCTGCCGGCGGCCCAGCGGGTCGACGCCGACCGGTACGGCCTGCACCCGGCCCTGTTCGACGCCGCCCTGCACGCCGCGCACTTCGGCGGTCTCGCCGAGGCCGGGGCCGGCCGGCTGCTGCTGCCGTTCGCCTGGAACGGCGTCACCCTGCACGCCACCGGTGCGACCGCCCTGCGGGTGCGGCTCACCCAGGTCGCGCCGTACGCCATCGCGTTGACCGTCGCCGATCCCACCGGCGCCCCGGTCGCCGAGGTGACCGCCCTGACGATGCGGCCGATCTCCGCCGCGGAGCTGGCCGTCACCGACGACCGCGCCACCCGCGACGCCCTGTTCCGCATGGACTGGACGCCGCTGCCGCCGGTCGACGCGGCCACCCCGGTCGACGCCGTGGCCATCGCCCCCGGCCTGGACGGGTACCCGCTGCACCCCGGGTTGGACGCGCTCGCCGACGCCGTCGACGCGGGACTGGCCCTGCCCGGGGCCGTGCTCGTGCCGCTCGACGCGGACCCCGCGCAGCCCACCCCCCGCGCGGCGCGCCACGCCGCCGTCCGCGCCCTCGACCTGGTCCGGCGCTGGCTCATCGAGCCCCGCTGGGCGGGGTCCCGGCTGCTGCTCGTGACCCGGGGCGCGGTGGCCGTGCACCACGCCGGCGAGGTGACCGACCCGGCCGCCGCGGCGGCGTGGGGGCTGGTCCGCTCCGCCCAGTCGGAGAACCCGGGCCAGCTGGTCGTCGTCGACGTCGACGGCGACGGGATCGGCCCCGACCAGGTCGCCGCCCTGCTGGCGGCGGCCGAGCCGCAGGCGGCGGTCCGGGGCGGCGCGGCGTACGTGCCGCGGCTGGCGCGGGCCGGGTCGGCGGGCGAGCTGACCGCCCCGCCCGCCGCCGCGTGGCGGCTGGACGCGCCGGTGCGGGGCAGCCTGGAGAACCTCACCCTGAGCCCGACCGACGCCGCCGACGCCGCGCTCGGCCCCCGCGAGGTCCGGGTACGCGTCCGCGCCGCCGGCCTGAACTTCCGCGATGTGCTCAACGCGCTCGGCCTCTACCCGGGCGACGCGGGGCCGCTCGGCGGCGAGGGCGCCGGCGAGGTCGTCGAGGTGGGCGCCGAGGTGACCGACCTGCGGCCCGGCGACCGGGTGTTCGGGGTGTTCGTGGGCTGCTTCGGCCCCGTCGCGGTCACCGACCGCCGGTTGCTGGCCCCGATGCCGGCCGGCTGGTCGTTCGTCGAGGCCGCCTCCGTGCCGGTGGTCTTCCTGACCGCGTACCACGGCCTGGTCAACCTGGCCGGGCTCACCCGGGGCGAGTCGGTGCTGGTGCACGCGGCGGCCGGCGGCGTCGGCATGGCCGCCGTACAGCTCGCCCGGCACCTCGGCGCCGAGGTGTACGCCACCGCCAGCCCCGCCAAGTGGGACGCCCTGCGGTCGATGGGCCTCGACGAGGACCACCTCGCCTCGTCCCGGACCCTCGACTTCGAGACCCGGTTCGCCGAGGTGACCGGCGGACGGGGCGTCGACGTGGTGCTGGACTCGCTGGCCCGCGAGTTCGTCGACGCCTCGCTGCGGCTGCTGCCGCGCGGCGGACGGTTCATCGAGATGGGCAAGACCGACATCCGCGACGCCGCCCGGGTCGCCGCCGACCACCCGGGGGTGGCCTACACCGCCTTCGACCTGACCCTGGAGGACCCCGACGAGGTGCAGCGCATGCTCGTCGTGCTGCTGGGGCTCTTCGAACGGGGAACGCTCACCCCGCTGCCCACCCAGGTGTGGGACGTCCGCCAGGCGCCGGAGGCGTTCCGGCACGTCAGCCAGGCCCGGCACGTCGGCAAGGTGGTGCTCACCATGCCCCGGGAGTGGGACCCCGACGGCACCGTGCTGCTGACGGGCGGAACCGGGACCCTGGGCAGGCTGGTCGCCCGGCGACTGGTCGAGACGCACGGCGTACGGCGGCTGCTGCTGGTCAGCCGCCGCGGCGAGCGGGCTCCCGGTGCGGCCGAGGCGGTCACCGAACTGCGCGCCCTGGGGGCCGAGGCCACGGTGGTGGCGGCCGACGTGGCCGACCGGGACACCCTGGCCCGGGTCCTGGACGCGGTGCCGGCACCACACCCGTTGACCGCGGTCGTGCACCTGGCGGGGGTGCTCGACGACGGGGTGGTCACCGCCCTCACCCCGCAGCGCGTCGACACGGTGTTCGCGCCGAAGCTCGACGCCGCGTGGCACCTGCACGAACTCACCCGCCACCTCGACCTGGCCGGATTCGTGCTGTTCTCCTCCGGCGCGGGCGTCTTCGGCGTGCCCGGCCAGGCGAACTACGCGGCGGCCAACGCGTTCCTCGACGCGCTCGCCCTGGCGCGCCGGGCCGAGGGCCTGGCGGGCCGGTCGTTCGCCTGGGGACTCTGGGAGCAGGCCAGCGAGATGACCGCCAAGCTGGACCGCGCCGATCCCCGGATCACCGCCCGGGACGGGCAGCTGGCGATCCCGTCCGACCTCGGGATGGCCCTGTTCGACGCGGGCCTGCGGCTGGCCGAACCGGTCCTGGTGCCGACCCGGATCGACGTCGCCGCGCTCGGCGAGCGGGTCGAGCGGCCCCCGGCCCTGCTGCGTGGGCTGATGCGACGGGAACGGCCGAGCGCCCGGTCCACCGCCCCGGCCGGCGGCGGGCGCACCCTCGCCGACGAGCTGGCGGCCCTGGCCGGGCCCGACCGCCACGGACTGGTGGTCGACCTGGTCCGCGAGCAGGCGGCGAGCGTGCTCGGGCACGGCAGCCGCGCGGCGGTCGCCCCCGGCCGGGCGTTCAGCCAGATCGGCTTCGACTCGTTGACCGCCGTCGAGCTGCGCAACCGGCTGACCACGGCGACCGGCCTGCGCCTGCCGGCCACGCTGATCTTCGACTACCCGGATCCGAACGAGCTGGCCACCTTCCTGGTGTCCCAGCTGGCGCCGGACACCGAGCCGACGCTTCCGCCGGTCCTCACGGACCTGGAGAACCTGGAACGCTCGCTGACCGAGGCCAGTGTCGAACCGGAGCTGCACGCCCAGATCGGGTCCCGGTTGGAGGTGCTCATCGCCAAGTGGCGCACGATGCGCGCCGGCTCGGGCGGCGATCCCGACCTCGACCTCGAACAGGCCAGCGACGACGACCTCTTCGACCTCATCGACTCCGAACTCGGTCTCTGATGGCCGTCCGGCCGCGCCACCCGGCGCGAGTCGTCCCTGTCGACACCGTGTCCGACCGACCCGCGAGGAACCGATACCGATGCCGATGACCGACGTCCTGATCGTGGGGTACGGCCCCGTCGGTGAGATGCTCACGATCCTGCTGGCGCAGCGAGGACTCACCGTCACGGCGGTCGAGCGGTGGGCCACCCCGTACAACTTCCCGCGTGCCGTGTCGTACGACGGGGAGGCGAGCCGCATCCTGGCCGCCGCCGGCGTCGCCGACCGGCTCGGCCCCGTGGTCGAGTCGTCGGGCGAGTACACCTTCAAGAACGGCTTCGGCCGGACCCTGCTGCACGTCAAGGTGACCGGCGACGGCCCGATGGGCTGGCCCGACTCGGTCTCCTTCTACCAGCCCGGGCTCGAGGCGCTGCTCGCCGAGCGGGGAGCGGAACTGCCGGGCGTCACGGTGCTGCGCCCGTACCAGGTGACCGGCCTGGTCGAGCACGACGACCGGGTCGAGGTCACCATCGCCGGGCCGGAGGGCGAGGAGGTCCGCGCGGCCCGCTGGGTCGTCGGCTGCGACGGGGCCAACAGCTTCGTCCGGGAGCACCTGGGCAGCGGCGTCAGCGACCTCGGCTTCACGTACGACTGGCTGGTCTGCGACGTGGTGCCGCACGAGGCCCGCGAGTTCAAGCCGAACAACCTCCAGGTCTGCGACCCGGCGCGCCCCCGCACGGCCGTGTCGGCCGGCCCGGGGCACCGGCGCTGGGAGTTCATGCGGGTGCCGGGGGAGAGCCGGGAGGAGTTCGAGACCGTCGAGAGCGTCTGGCGGCTGCTCGGCCTCTTCGACATCACACCCGACAACGCCACCCTGGAGCGGTACGGCGTCTACACCACCCAGGCGTGCTCGGCCGACCGTTGGCGCTCCGGCCGGATCCTGATCGCCGGCGACGCGGCGCACGTGATGCCGCCGTTCATGGGGCAGGGGATGAGCTCGGGTTTCCGGGACGCCCTCAACCTCGCCTGGAAGCTCGACCTGGTGCACCGCGGCCTGGCCGACGAGGCGCTGCTGGACACCTACCAGGAGGAGCGCTGCGCGCACGTGCAGCACGCCATCCGGATGTCCATGGACTCGGGCACGGTGATCTGCGAGACCGACCGCACCGCCGCGGCCGGCCGGGACGCCGTCATGCTCGCCGAACTGCGCCGGCGCACCTCCCGGCCGCGCACCCGTTCCCTGTTGGAACCCCTGGCCGGCGGGGTCCTGCACGGTCGTACGGCCGAGGCCCCCGCGGCCGGCGCGGGCGTGCCGATGCCGCAGGGGCGCGTCGAGGTCGACGGTCGCGCCGGGCTCTTCGACGAGGTCGTCGGCACCGGCTTCGTCCTGCTCTGCGCCGAGGACCCCGACGGCCTGCTCGACGCGGACGCCCGGGCCTTCCTGGACTCGCTCGACGCCCGGGTGGTCCGGGTCGTTCCCGCCGGCGCCCCCGCCCCCGCACCCGGCGCCGTGCCGACCGCCTTCGACCTCGACGACGTGTACCTGTCCCACCTCAAGCGGTACGACGCCGTCGCGGTGCTCGTCCGGCCCGACTTCTACGTCTTCGGCACGGCCGCTGACCCGGCCGGTGTGCCCGCGCTCGTCGAGGACCTGCGCGAGCAGGTCCGGCGCGGCTGATCGGCATCCACCCACCGGAAGGAACCCACATGTTCGAGAACCTGAAGATCGCCGGCCGGGCGATCCGCACGGTCTTCACCGCCGACCCCATCACCCGGGTCCGGCGCTTCTACGAGATCCAGTCGCCCGACGTGGAGTTCGCGGCCCGCCGTACCCACTACATGAACGTCGGCTACTGGGAAGACGGGGTCACCGACCTCGACACGGCGGCCGAGGCGCTGGCCGACAAGCTGGCCGACGCCGCCGGGCTCAAGCCCGACGACACCGTCCTCGACGTGGGCTTCGGCTACGCCGACCAGGACTTCAAGTGGCTGCGCGAGCGCCGGGTCGCCAAGGTGTACGGGCTGAACATCACCCCGCACCACGTCGAGGCGGCGCAGCGGCGGGCCCGCGAGGAGGGCCTCGCCGACCAGACCGACTTCCGGCTGGGCAGCGCCACCGAACTGCCCTTCGAGGACAACACCTTCGACCGGGTCGTCGCCCTGGAGTCGGCCTTCCACTTCTACCCGCGCAGCGCGTTCTTCGCCGAGGCGCTGCGGGTGCTCCGCCCGGGTGGCGTGCTGGCCACGGCCGACATCATCCCGGTCAGCGGCGACGTCGTGCGGGCGGCCATCCAGTCCGGCCCGCTGAGCTTCGTCAAGTTCAGCATCCCGAAGGAGAACTGGCACGACCGGGACACGTACCGGCAGGAACTCGTCGAGGCCGGCTTCGCCAACCCGGAGGTGCACTCCATCAAGGACCGCACCTGGGAGGGCTGGCGGGCGTACATGGCCGAGCGGACCAACGACCCCGAGTTCCGCGCCGCCGTCAAGCCCGCCGTGCGCAAGAGCATGGCCGCGCACTGGAAGAACCAGAACCTCATGAAGCGCGAGCTGGCGCAGCTCGACTACGTGATCGCGGTCGGCCACAAGCGGTGACGTCCCGCACGGCCGAGGGGCCCGCCGACCGGTCGTGACACCGGTGGACGGGCCCCTCGGCCGTCGTGGAGATCAGATGGCCGGCGTCGCGGTCAGGGCCGTCGAGATGGCCCGCAGGACCGCCGGCTGGTGCTCGGCCAGGAAGAAGTGCCCGCCCGGGTAGACCTTCAGGTCGAACGCTCCGGTGGTGTGGGTCGACCAGGCCCGGGCCTCCTCGACCGTCGTCTTCGGGTCGTCGTCGCCCGTGAAGACGGTGATCGGGCAGCTCAGCGGCGGACCCGGCCGGTAGGTGTAGGTCTCCGCGGCGCGGTAGTCACTGCGGATCGCCGGCAACGCGGCCCGCAGCATCTCCGGGTCGCCGAGGACGGCGGAGTTGGTGCCGCTCAGCTTCCGGACGTCGGCCAGCAGGCCCTCGTCGTCGAGCAGGTGCACCGTCTCGTGCCGCGCCTGGGACGGCGCCCGGCGGCCGGACGCGAACAGGTGCGCGGCCGAACCACCGTCCTGCTCGATCAGCCGGGCGAGCTCGAACCCGACGCTGGCCCCCATGCTGTGCCCGAAGATGGCCACCGGCTCGTCCAGCCAGGGCCGCAGCACGGTGTGGATCTCCCGTGCGAGCTGGTGGATGTCACCGATGCACTTCTCGTGGCGGCGGTCCTGCCGGCCCGGGTACTGGATCGACAGCACCTCGACGGCGGGGGAGAGGCTGCGGGAGACGGGAAAGTAGAAGCTGGCCGACCCGCCGGCGTGGGGCAGGCACACCAACCGCCTCGCGCCACCCGGAGCCGGGTGGAAGCGTCGCACCCACAAGCCGTTGTCGGTATCTGGCGTGGTCATCCTTGGCGGTCCTTCCGGCGACTGCGGTTCCCGACCGGATCGACACAGACCCGGTCGAGGCGACGCTAGTGCGACGGGTGGGGACCGGACACCCCTAGCTGGCCCGTTGCCTGGTTAGGGGTTGTCCGCGCTCGCGCACACCCAATAACTTCTCCCCGCAGATGGGGATCTGCGTGGCTCTCGGCCGAGCGAGCCGAACGACAGATACAGGTGTCGCCTGAGACTTCTGCGCATTCGTACCGTCGCTTACGTCGAGTCTCCGCCGTGAATCGCGATGGGCTGGGTTGATGGACACCGAAGACAAGCTCCGGGAGTACCTGAAGAGAGTCACCGCAGATTTGCGGCGGACCCGGCAACGGCTGCGTGACGTCGAGGCAGAGGCGCAGCAGCCGATCGCAATCGTCGGCACCGGCTGCCGGTTCCCGGGCGGGGTGCGGACGGCCGAGGAGCTGTGGGACCTCGTCGCGGCCGGCGGCGACGCCATCGCCTCCTTCCCCACCGACCGTGGCTGGGACCTGGACACGCTCTACGACCCCGAGCGCTCCCGGCCGGGCACCTCGTCGGTCCGCGAGGGCGGCTTCGTGCCCGACGCCGCCGAGTTCGACCCCCGGCTGTTCGGGGTCTCCCCGCGCGAGGCCCTCGCCATGGATCCGCAGCAGCGGCTGCTGCTGGAGACGTCGTGGGAGGCGGTCGAGTCGGCGGGCATCGACCCCACGAGCCTGAAGGGCGCCCGCGTCGGGGTCTTCGCCGGCATGACCCACAGCGGGTACGCCCACCCGCCGGAGACCCCGCCGGCAGGCGTGCAGGACTACCTGGGTCTCGGAAACGCGGGCAGCATCGCCTCGGGTCGGGTGGCGTACTCGTTCGGCTTCGAGGGGCCGGCGGTCACGGTGGACACGGCGTGCTCGTCGTCGCTGGTGGCGTTGCACCTGGCGGTGCAGGCGTTGCGGTCCGGGGAGTGTGATCTCGCCCTGGCCGGTGGTGTGACGGTGATGCCCACCCCGGCGGTGTTCGTCGACTTCACCCGGCAGGGCAACCTGTCGCCGGTGGCCCGGTGCCGGGCGTTCGCCGACGCGGCGGACGGCACGGCGCTCGCCGAGGGCGTGGGCGTGCTGCTGGTGCAGCGGTTGTCGGACGCGCAACGCGACGGGCACCGGATCCTCGCGGTGGTGCGCGGCACGGCCGTGAACCAGGACGGCGCGTCGAACGGGCTGACGGCGCCGAACGGCCCCTCGCAGCAGCGGGTCATCCGGCAGGCGTTGGCGTCCGCGGGCCTGTCGGCCGCCGACGTGGACGTGCTGGAGGCGCACGGTACGGGCACGACGTTGGGTGACCCGATCGAGGCGCAGGCGCTGTTGGCGACGTACGGGCAGGGTCGGGACGTGCCGTTGCTGCTCGGGTCGGTGAAGTCGAACATCGGTCACACGCAGGCGGCTGCCGGGGTGGCGGGCGTCATCAAGATGATCATGGCGATGCGGGCGGGTGTGGTCCCGGCGACGCTGCATGTCGACGCGCCGTCGTCGCATGTGGACTGGTCGTCGGGTGCGGTGGAGCTGGTGACGCAGTCGCGCGCGTGGCCGGGGGTGGAGCGTCCCCGGCGCGCGGGCGTGTCGTCGTTCGGCATCTCCGGCACCAACGCGCACGTGATCCTGGAACAGCCGGAGCCGGAGACCGATCCCGAGGTCGAGGCGGAGCCGGCGGGCCCCGTGGGACTGCCGGTGCCGTGGGTGGTGTCGGGGCGCTCCGAGCGGGGTCTGGTGGGTCAGGCGGCGCGGTTGGCGTCGTTCGTGTCGGGTCGGTCCGTGTCGCCGGTGGATGTGTCGTGGTCGTTGGCGACGACGCGGGCGGCGTTGGAGCACCGTGCGGTGGTGTGGGGCGTGGACGTCGACGAGCTGGTCGCCGGCTTGTCGGCTGTTGCCGAGGGCCGGCCGGCGGTGTCGGGTGTGGTGTCGGCGGGTCGTCGGGCGGTGTTGTTCACCGGCCAGGGTTCGCAGCGCGTCGGGATGGGCCGCGAGCTGTACGACACGTTCCCGGTGTTCGCTTCGGCTTTCGACGGGGTGTGTGCCGAGATAGATGCGCATCTGCCGCGTGGGTTGCGGGAGGTGGTGTTCGCCGAGGCG
>NZ_JBFABA010000064.1:0-26863 GCF_040640115.1 Micromonospora sp. NPDC023644
GGGGACGCGGGGGCGGCGCGCCGCCCGCCCCCGGCGCCCGCCCCGCCGCCCGGGGGGGGGGGGGGGCCCCGGGGCGGGGGGGGGGGGGGGCCCCCGGGGGGGGGGGGGGGGGCGCCACGAAGCGTGGCCGAGCACTCGACCGTACGGTGGGCACCGACCAGGCCGTCGGTGGTGAATCCGGGCCGCCTGGCGGTGGGACAGACGGTCGTGGTCGGCGCGGCTGCCGCCCTGTTCCTGCGCGAGACCGACAGCGGCCCGTGGGGGCTGTTGGCCATCTTCGTGGGCGTGCACGCCGTGCTGCTCGCCGTCGCGGCGGCGCTGCTGACGGTGACCTACCTGCTCGGCACGCTCACCCGCCACGGGTCGCGGCTGACCGAGCACCCCGGCCGCCGGTGCGGCTGGACCCTGCTCGTCTGGGCGGGCGGTGCCGCGCTCGTCGGCTACGGGCGTACGGCCCTCGGCCACCTCGGCTTCGAGCCCGACCGGCATCCCGAGGTGGGTCAGTGGTTACTGGGCCTGGGGGCGGCGCTGGTGGTGGGCGTCCTCACCCGGTCGCGACAGGTGCGGATCGCCTCCGCCGCGATGATCGCACTCTTCGTGGTGGTCACCGCCGCGCTGCGAGCCCTCGGCTGATCGCCTCACCGGCGTGGCCGACGAATTCGGTTGCGGCGGGCGCCCGCGCTGCGGTTGCCTGCTGCCATGCCAAAGGACCGTGTCGATTCCTACTTCATCTGCGGCACCCCGCGCACCGGCAGTTCCCTCCTGCTCGGGTTGCTGGAATCCACCGGTGTCGCCGGCTGTCCTCAGGCCTACTTCCGCTCGCCGGACGAGCCGCTGTGGGCCGACCGGTGGCGGCTTCCCCGCACGGCGGACGGCGGCTTCGACTACGCGGACTTCGTCCGGGCCGCGCTCGCCGCGGGCCGGACCGACAACGGCGTGTTCGGCGCGAAGCTCATGTGGGGAACGCTGGAGGAGGTGGTCGCCAAGCTCGCGGCGGTCCACCCCGAGCACGACGGCGACGACGTCGCGCTGCTGACCAGGGCGTTCGGCCGCACCGGCTTCGTCTACCTGCGACGCGACGACGTACTGGCACAGGCGGTGTCGCGGCTGCGCGCCGAGCAGACCGGCAGGTGGTTCATCGGCGGCAGTGGGGAGATCAGCGGCGACGCCGGTAACGGGCGGGCACCCCGCTTCGATGCAAGCGGGATCAGGCACTACATCGAGGAGATCAGGGAGCACAACGCGGCCTGGGAGGCGTGGTTCGCCTCGTGGGGGATCCACCCGCACGTCGTGCGCTACGAGGAACTGGCCGACGACATGGTCGCCGCCACGCGCGGCGTCCTCGACTTCCTCGGGCTCGACGTGCCCGAGGACGGCCGCGCTGTCGTCGCCCGCCACCAGCGCCAGGCCGACGAACTCAACCGGCAGTGGATCGCACGGTATCGGGCAGAGGTGACCGACGGCTGATCCCGGTTCTCCCCGTCGGCTAGTCGGTCGGCCAGGAGGGGGCGATGGTCGGAGACGGTCGACCGGCCGGGCCCCGGTCCTTGGCCGCATGACGGGGCCGCGGGCAGGTCGACGGCGGTCGGGGCCGCCCGGTGGGGTCAGCGCCGCTGTTGGCGGTGCTGGGCCACCCCGCCCTGGATCGCCTCCCAGACGCTCCGGCCGGCCTGCCGCAGCGTCTCCCCCGCCTGCTCGGCGAGCTGGGCCGCGCTCTGCGCGCCCCCGGAGGTCTCGGGCTGCCGGCCCTGCCCGCCCTCGGAGGGGCCGCCCGACGGCTCCCGCTGCCCGGCCCCGGGTCCGCCGGCACCACGATCGCCGCCAACCTCGCCGGCCGTGCCGCCGCCCCCGGGTCCGCCGACCCTCTCACCGCCCGGCTGCTGCGCGCCCTGTTCCGCACGCCGCTGTGCACCCTGCTCCGCACCACCCGGCCTTGGCCCGCCCTGGTCGCCACCACCCGGCCGCTGCCCGACCTGCTCGCCGTCCGGCCGCTGCGCCCCGCGCTCCTCGCCGCCCGGCCGCGGCCCGCCCTGCTCCGGGGCGCCCTGGCCGCGTTCCGGTCCCTCGGGCCCGCCCGACTCCCGGCGGGCCGCCTCGCGCCCCGCCTGCTCGCGTGCGCGCTGCGCCTGGCCCTGCTCGCCGCCGCCCCCTGACCCGCTCGCGAGGCCACCACCCCGGTGGGCCGGCCCGGCCCCGGGCTCCCCGCCCCGTCCGGCTCCGGGCTCCCCGCCCCGTCCGGCTCCGGGCTCCCCGCCCTGCCCTGGGCCGCCCTGCTCCCGCAGGGACTGGTCGGCGACCGCGCCGATCGCGCCCACCTGCTGGCCGAGATCGTCGGTCGCGCCGCCCCGCTCCACCGGGCCCGCGAGCTGCTCCACCGGGCCGACGCCCCGCCCCACCGGGCCGACGCCCCGCCCCACCGGGCCGGTGAGCCGCTCCACCGGGCCGGTGAGCCGCTCACCCAGGTTGCCCATCTGCTGCGTGGCGCGGTTCACGTCGTCCAGGGCGGCCGTCGCCGTACCCGACAGCGCCTGGATGACCTGCGGATTGCGGTCGATGGTGGTCAGCGCGCGGTCGAGGATCTCCACCACCTTCTCCAGCCGCACCTTGAGCAACGCCTCGGCGTGCACTCCGGTGATGTCCAGCTCGACGCCCTGGAGGTGCACCCGGACCCCGGCGTCGAGCTGGAGGAGGTTGGCCAGTCGGGCCCGCAGGGAGACGTCGGCGTCCAGCTCGTCGACGGCGAGCCGGATCGAGTCGACCGACACCTCCGGTATGTCCAGCAGGACGTCCGGCTCGGCCTCCCCGCCCCGCCGGGCAGGCTCCGCCTCTCCGCCCCGCCGGGCCGGCTCCGCCTCTTCGCGCCGGCGGGCAAGATCCGCCTCGCCGCCCCGCCGGGCCGGCTCCGCTTCCCCGTCGCGTCGGTTCGATCGACCGCCGGTCCGGTCCTGATCCCGCTGCTGCGCGTCCTCGCTCATGCTCCCCGCTCCGCATCCTCCGGCCGGGCCGGCCGGGACCGTTCGGCGCGGGTACCCGCAATCCAGCCGAACATCCCGCCGGGACGGCGATGCAACCAGGCGATCCGGCGTCCTCGACGTCGCCACGACGACGGGAAGGTGCCGGCGGCGACCGGGGACGACAGGCGGCCGAGCGCCGGGCGGGCGGGGGCGCTGCCGTTGGCGCCGCTTCCCGGCTACGGGTCGACGCGCCGGTGAGGTCGGCGTACCGGAAGGAAGGCATCGAAGCCCGGCAATCGCGAAGCTGCGCACCCGGGCATCAGCCGGTATGGTCCGGGCCTATGGGACAGGAGATGGCTGACCCGGCCGGCATCCGGCAGGAGTCCGAACAGTTCGCGTTGCGCAGCGCCCTCCTGGTCCCCGCGCCCGCGGAGCGGGCGTTCGAGGTGTTCACCGGCGCGCTGGCGCAGTGGTGGGTGGTGGAATACACCTGGTCCGGGCCGGACCAGCTGGCTGACCTGGGCATGGAGCCGCGCGCCGGCGGCATGCTCTACGAGATCGGCCCGCACGGCTTCCGCTGTGACTGGGGCCGGGTGCTGAGCTGGGAGCCGCCGGAGCGGCTGGTCTTCACCTGGCAGATCGGGGCGGATCGGGCACCGGTGCCCGATCCCGCGAAGGCGAGCGAGGTGGAGGTGCTCTTCCACCGGGACGGGCCGGAGCGGACCCGGGTGGAGGTCGAGCACCGGCACTTCGACCGGCACGGCGAGGCCGCGGAGGGCTACCGGCAGGCGTTGACCGCCGGCTGGCACGAGCTGCTCACCCGCTACGCCGCCAGGGTGGCCGACCGCGACGCCGGCTGACCGCCTTCCGACCCCGCCCCCGACCGTCCCCACCCCCGGGCCACGCGCCACCGCGCCCGACCGTCCCCACCCGGGCCACGCGCCACCGCGCGCACGAAGGCTCGGCGGGTCAGCGGCCGAGGCCGGAACGCGCGCCCGGTGCGGTGGCGACGCCCCGGCCGCCGAGGTCGGCGCGGCGGCCCGCCTCGGACCCCGAACCGAACCCGCCGCCGGCCAGCCGGCGCGGCGCGGCGGTACGCAGCCGTGGGTACACCTCGGCGACGCGGTGTCGGACCCGGTCCGACCGGTCGGCCAGGACCAGTGCCACCGAGGGCGCGCCCGCCTCGGCGGCCGCTCCCGCCTCCGCCGCCCTGAGCCGCATCCCGATCACCTGGGCGAACCCGGCCAGCCAGGAGCGCCGGAAGGCGGCGACGTGCGCGCCGGCCGGCACCTCGGCGCCGGCCAGCCCGTGCGCGGCCTGCACCAGCAGCGACGTGAAGAGCACCTCGACCCGTTCCAGGTCGCTGGCGAAGCCGAACAGGTGCATGACGAAGCCAGCGCCCTCCTGCCGGCGGACGCAGCGGCAGCGCAGCGGATCGGCGACCGCGGCGAGCAGGCCGGCCTTGTCCCGGGCGTACGGGGCGACGACCTCCACCACCCGGTCGCCCACCGGGTCCGTGGCCGGGTCCCGGGCGGCCAGCAGCGCCCGGTCCACGCCGTAGCGGGCGATCAGCTCGGTCGCCTTGGCCGTGAACGCGGCCGACTCGGCGGGGGTGCAGGCCGGGTCCTCGGCCTGGGCCAGCAGCTTGCGCACCTTGCTGAGCATGGCGTCGGACATGCCCCTCAGCCTGTCACGGCGGGCCGCCCCCGCCGCACCACGCCCGACCGGCGGGCGTCCCGGCGCTCCAGCCGGCGTGCCCCGCCGTCCCGGTCCACGCGGCACGCCACGCATCCGGCAGCGGTCCGGCAGCTTGCGCCGTCGTCCCGGTCCGCGCCGCCGAGGTAATCGGGCGGTCAGTCCGCCCGGCTACGCAGCGTCGCCACGGTCGAGCCGGCAAGGGTGAGCAGGCACTCCGGCAGCAGCCCGTCGGCCGCCGCCGCCCCGAACAGCGCCTCGCCGGTGTCGTCGTCGGCGTTGGCGTACGCGCTGACGAAGCGCGCCACCCAGCGGGTGTCGTAGCCCGCCTCGTCGATGCCGGGGAAGTCCAGCGCGCAGGTGCCCGGCGGCACCGGCTCGCCGACCATCGTCGCGGCAAGACACCAGGCCACCCCGTACGCGCCGGCCAGGCCGGACCGGTCGACGACCGCGTCGAACGCCCCCGCCACCGCGTCGCCGTCCCCGGCCAGCGCCGAGCGGAGCACGGCGGTCGCGTCGTCGAGCGTCTGCTGTGGTGAGTCCGTCACCCACAGCACGGTAGAGGGCAGGGTCAAGCCGCCCGCCGCCGGTCACTTTCCGTGATCAGGGCGGGCGACCTGCGGATTGAGCCGTATCCGTGGCCCCGCCGCACGGCCCAGCACGCTAATGTGCGCAGCGGACCTTCGCCCGGAGGAAGGACGACCATGTTCAAGTCACGCGCCTCGCGGGCCGCCACCCTGGCTGCCTGCGCGACGTTCCTGCTCGCCACGAGCGCCTGCGGGACTGAGGAACCCGAGGAGGCGACCACCCATCAGGTGCGCCTCTACGGTTCCGACGGCAACATGCTGAACTCGTACCCTGCCGAGCTGAAGGACCGCGCCAGCCTGGTCGACGGCATGAAGGGCACCACGCCGATGACGCCGCTGCCCGAGGACTTCAAGAACCGGCTACGGTCCGTCGACCCGAAGCTGGGCGACTTCCTCTACTCCGCCGAGACGTACGACGCGGTGGTGATCAGCGCGATCGCCGCCCAGCTCGCGGGCACGACGGACCCGGCCGCCATCGCGAAGCAGATCGTCGGGGTCACCAACGGGGGGCAGCGCTGCGAGACCGTGGCGGAGTGCCTGGCCCTGGCCCGGGCGGGCAAGGACGTCGAGTACCGCAGCGTCTCGATGACCCGCGCCGGTTTCACCGACGCCGGCGAGCCGTCCACCGCGAGCTACGGCACGCTGCACTTCGACGGCCAGCGGCTCAACGACGGCAAGACGGAGTTCGTCGGGGCCGGGGACGAGTCGGGGGCGAGCACCAAGGCCCCGCCGAAGCCGAAGAAGCAGCGCGGCGGCCGCACCGACCGCAGCGACGGCTCCCCGCTGGTCCTGGGCGGCCTGCTGTCGCAGACCGGTGACCTGTCCCTGGCGTACCCGCCGGTGTCGGCCGGCGCCAAGCTGGCGATCAAGGAGATCAACGCGGCGGGCGGGGCGCTCGGCGAGCCGGTGGTCTGGATCGACGGCGACGACGGCACCAACCCGGCGGTGGCCAAGGCCACCGTGGCGAAGCACGTCGAGCGGAACGTGCACGTCATCATCGGTGCCAGTGGCTCCGGGATCTCCCGGGAGGTGCTGCCCGACGTGGTGCGGGCCGGCAAGGTCCTGTTCTCCCCGTCGAACACCGACGCCAGTCTGACCGAGCTCGACGACCAGGGCCTCTACTTCCGTACCGCCCCGCCGGACAGCCTCCAGGGCCGCGCGCTGGCCGACGTGATCCTCCGCGACGGGCCGCAGAAGATCGCCATCGTGGCGCGTAAGGACTCCTACGGCGAAGGGCTCCAGGGCACCGTCCGGGCCGAGCTGGAACGGGCCGGCATCGGCGGCGACCGGCTGAAGCTGCTGACCTACGACCCGCCGGCCGACGCCAAGGCGAACCCGGTGGACTTCGGCGCCGGCGCCAAGGAGATCAAGGACTTCGGCGCGGAGGCCGTGCTGATCATCGGCTTCGCCGAGTCCGCGCAGGTGATCCGG
Source organism: Micromonospora sp. NPDC023644 (assembly GCF_040640115.1). Taxonomy (NCBI): domain Bacteria; kingdom Bacillati; phylum Actinomycetota; class Actinomycetes; order Micromonosporales; family Micromonosporaceae; genus Micromonospora; species Micromonospora sp. NPDC023644. Next base: position 6,668 of record NZ_JBFABA010000064.1, read on the forward strand.
GCCCTCGCCGACGCCGGGGTGCAGATCCGGCACTGAGCTGCCGCCCCGTCGGGGACACGGACGGCCGCACCGGTCACCGGTGCGGCCGTCGTCGTCCAACTGGGTGCAGCTCGACGGTGCGGCGCTTCGGGGCTCAGCGCGGGCGTCGCCGCTCGAGGAACTCCGTCATCCGCCGGTGCTTCTCCTCGTCCTCGAAGAGCACCGCCTGGCTGACCAGGTCGAGGTGCGGGTGCGCGGCGGCCGGCGCGTCGACCGCCAGCTTGGTCAGCCGCAGCGCCAGCGCGGATCCCTTCGCCATCTCGTCGAGCAGCCCGTGCGCCGTGGGCAGCAGCTCGCCGGGCTCGGCCACCACCCGGTTGACCAGCCCGATCCGCAGCGCCTCCTCGGCGTCCACCCGGCGGCCGGTGAAGAGCAGCTCCTTGGCCCGCGCCTCCCCGACCAGCGCCGGCAGCCGGTGGGTCGCGCCCGCGCCGGCCAGGATCCCCAACCGGACCTCCGGCTGGCCGAACACCGCCCGCGCCGTGCAGACCCGCAGATCGCAGGCGTACGCCAGCTCGGCGCCCCCGCCCAGCGCGGGCCCGTCCACGGCCGCCACGGTCGGCATCGGCAGCGCCCGGATCCGGGCGAAGGCCGCCGAGTTGATCGCCGCGAGGGCGTCCAGCCGACCCCGCTCGCGCAGCTGCCCGATGTCCGCCCCGCCGGCGAAGATCCCCTCGGTGCCGCCGGTGAGCAGCAGCAGGCGGGGCCGCGCCTCCAGGTCCGCGCAGACCTGGTGCAGCTCGGCGATCAGGTCGGCGTCGATGGCGTTGCGCTTCTCCGGTCGGTCGAGCGTCACCACCAGCCGGTCCGGGTGCTCCTCGATCCGCAGCCCACTCATTGACGGACCCCGCCTTCCCAGCGGTAGAAGCCCTGGCCGGACTTCTTGCCCAGGCGGCCGGCGGCCACCATCTCCTCGAGCAGCGGCGGCGGGGCGAACCGGTCCCCGTACGCGGCCTGGAGGGTGCGCGCGATGTCCAGGCGCACGTCCAGCCCGACGAGGTCGGTCAGTTCCAGCGGGCCGACCGGGTGCCGGTAGCCGAGCACCATCGCCTTGTCGATGTCGGCCGGGCTGGCCACCCCGTCGGCGACCATCCGGATCGCCTCCAGCCCGAGGGTGACCCCGAGCCGGGAGGTGGCGAAGCCGGGCATGTCGCGTACGACGACGGGGTCCTTGCCCAGCCGGCCGGCGAGCGCGACCGCCTCGGCGGTGGTCTCCGCCGCGGTGGCCGGGCCGACCACGACCTCCAGCAGGGCCATCGCCCAGACCGGGTTGAAGAAGTGCAGCCCGAGGAAGCGCTCGGGCCGCGCCAGCCCCTCGGCCAGCGCGGCGATCGGGATGCTGGACGTGTTGCTGCCCAGCAGCGCCGGCCGCAGCGCCTCGGCCTCGCGCAGCACCGCCCGCTTCAGGTCGGGCCGCTCCGGTACGGCCTCCACCACCACGGCCGGCTCCTCGGCGACCTCGGCGAGCGCCGACCGCAGCGTCACCCGCTCCCGGTTCGTCGCGGCCCGGTCGGCGTCCAGCTTGCCGCGCGCCACCGCCCTGTCCCACAGCTCCCCGAGCCGCTCCAGGGCCGCCGAGCCCCGGGCCCGGTCCACTTCGACCAGTTCGACGGCGTGCCCGGCCCCGGCGGCCACGTACGCGATGCCGAGGCCCATCGTGCCGGCCCCGACGACGACAAAGCGGTCGCTCATGACGCCTCCCTGTCTCCGGTGGCGGGACGGGGTTGACCCGTGCCCCGCCGCCCGCTCCACTCGCTCATGGGCCGACCCTATGCAGCGGCGATCTTCCCGGCATGCGTGGGGGCGCGGCGGATCGGGTACCACGGCCCTCAACCGAGGGAAGGACGGGCCAGATGAGCCAGGCACCGGAGACCGTGCACGCCGCGGACGCGGCGGAGACCGTGGAGACCCGCGGGGACGAACGGGTCGACCTGCTGCGGGCCGACACCAACAACGACGGCCGCACCGACGTCTGGGTGTCCGACACCGACGGGGACGGCAAGCCCGACCTGTTCCAGTTCGACACCGACCACGACGGCAAGGTGGACATCACGATGGTCGACCTCGACGAGGACGGCACCCCGGACGAGGTGGTCGACGGCGACGGCGGCCTGCCGCCCGAGCAGCTCCCCCCGACCGTCCAGGTCTGACACCCGCGCCGGGTTCCCGCGTCCGGCGGGAATCCGGCGCCGGCGTCCGGGGCTGCGTGGTCCGGCCCGGGCGTCAGCCGGCGAGACGCAGGGTGGCCAGGTAGTACGGGGCGTCCCGGTCGTCCACATCCGTCAGTCGCCAGCCGCTGCCCCGGACCAGCTCGGCGAGCTCGTCCGGGGAGCAGACCAGGTAGTCGAACCACCCGGTGCCCAGCTCCCGGTAGCGCAGCCGGAGCCGGAGCTGCCCGCCGAACCGCCCCCGGCGCCGGTTGCGCTCGTGGTAGCCCGTGTGCACCGGGTCCCGGGTGCCGTACGGGTCCGTGCCCTGGGCGATGACCTGCGCTCCCGGCCGGGCCAGCGCGGCGAGCGCGGCCAGCAGGGCCGGCCCACGTTCCCGCCCCTCCAGCAGGCCGACGTTGTTGCCGAGCAGCAGGAACGTGTCGTAGCGGCGGCCGTCCGCGACGTGCGCGTCGACCGTGCCGTGCACCAGGTCGCGTACGCCCCGGCGGCGGCAGACGGCCAGCGCCCCGGCCGAGGTGTCCAGCCCGGTGACGGGCACGCCCCGCTCCTGGAGCAGCAGCGCGATCCGGCCCGCCCCGACGCCGACGTCCAGGGTCGCGCCGTGGACCCGGTCCACGGCCCGGTGGTCGTACGGCTGCCAGTCCGCCGGCCCGTCCAGGTAGTGCGCGGCGGGCGCGCCGTTGATGAGCCCGTCGTCCCGCTCGATGATCTCGATGACCGGTCGCGGCAGCCGCCCGCCGGCCAGCGGCCGGGGGCCGACCCCGGTGGCCACGGCGTACGCGTCGCGCAGCATCTCTCCGAACACGTCACCGATCCGTGGCTCCGCCGTCACGGGCTTCACGCTATCGGGCCGGTCAGTCAGCCGCAGCGGTCGTATCCTGGCGGAGTGACCACCCTGGACCGCCTCGGCGCGGAGAAGTACGTCCTGCTCACGACCTTTCGCAAGGACGGTCGGGCGGTGCCGACCCCGGTCTGGGCGGTGCGCGACGGCGACGCGCTGGCGGTGTGGTCGGCGGCGGACGCCGGCAAGGTGAAGCGGATCCGGCGCAGCGGCGATGTCACGGTGGCGCCGTGCGACGTGCGGGGCCGGCCGCACGGCGAGGCGGTCGCCGCCCACGCGACCCTCTGCGACGCGGCCGGCACCCGGCGGGTGCGCGAGCTGATCAAGCAGAAGTACCGGCTGATCGGCCGGCTCAGCCTGCTGGGCAGCCGCCTGCGTCGCGGCGAGAGCGGCACGGTCGGCATCCGGGTCGTCCTCACCGACGAGCCGCCGGCCGGTTCCTGATCCGCCGTCGCGTACGCGGGCGAGGCCCGGACACGACGGAGGGCGGCGGACCATGTCCGCCGCCCTCCGTCGACAACCTGTTTGACTCCCGGTCGGTCAGTCCCCCTGGCGCTGCTGGGGGATCTGTCCCTGTAGCAGGGCCCTGACCTCCGACTCCCGGTACCGACGGTGGCCACCCAGCGTGCGGATGGCGCTGAGCTTGCCCGCCTTGGCCCACCGGGTCACCGTCTTCGGGTCGACACGGAACATCGACGCCACCTCGGCCGGTGTGAGTAGCGGCTCTGGTTCGTGCGTTCGCGATGCCATCGGTCACTCCTCCACATGTATAGACATCGGCCGGGGTCCCGCCGGCCGACGCGTCTCCCATGGTCCGGCTAGTCCCCGATGTCCGACATGGGCCGAACGGCCGAACGTCCCTAGACGGACGGATGAACCATGCCCGATTTATGCGACTTTTACACGGCAGAAACTACCTTATTCGGACTCATGATCACGGTTCGTGATGCGTCGACTACGAATTCGCCTCGGCTTGGAGGTGCAACCTGGGCGATAACGCGCTAATTGCACCTTTCCAGCAGCTGGACCGCGCGCCAGCGCGCGACCAGCTTGTCGTACGCCGTCGAGGCCTCCTCGGCCTCGCCCCGGGACAGCCCGGCGAGCCCGGTCGCCACCAACTCGGGGGAGTCGTCGGCGGCCAGCGTCTCGTCCGAGAGCAGCTCGACCAGGCCGCCGTAGTCCAGCTCCACCATCGACCGGGGGTGGAACTCCTCCAGCCAGCGGGCGGCCTCCTCGACCGCCTCCGTGATCGGCGCGTCGCCGATCGACTTGCGCAGCACCGACAGGGCCCGCGACGACCGGCGCCGCGCCTTGGAGATCTCCGTCCGGTAGCGCAGGGCCCGCCGCCCGGGGTGGGTCACGTGGTGCCGCTCCTCCGGGTCGAAGAGCACGAACCAGCGCAGCGGCACGCCCCAGGTGGCGATCTGCTCGTGCACCCGCGGCACGCCGTGCTCCAGCACCCGGGCCCCGCTGCGCCAGTCCTCCACCACTGCCTTCGCCTGACCGGCGAGCACCGGCGGGACGAAGGCGTCGGCCAGCACCGGCGGCACCCCGTCGCGCGCGCTGAGCGCCGCCTCGGCCACCCGGATGCGCAGGTTCCACGGGCAGACCAGCAGGGTCTCGTCGGTCTCCAGGACGTACGCCTCGTCCGGCAGGTCGGGCAGCCGCGTCCAGCCCGCGCCGAGCGCCTCGATCACCGACGTCCGTTGCCGGCCCGGCCCCTCCACCGGCGCCACCGCCCGCCCCTGCTCCACGTAGCGCCGCCAGTACGACTGGCGGTCCCGGTCGAAGGCGGTCAGCGGCTCGTACACGCGCAGGTATGAAGCGAAAAGCGACGGCACGGCGCGATCCTCCCACGAATTGGAACTCGACCGTCGTCGGCGGCGCGATCACGCGCGCCGTGGGCGGCCGGACGGCGTCGGCCGATACTAGGCTCAGCGGCACCGGCAGCATCCCGCCGGCGGTCCACAGGTCCGCGTCCCACAAGGACGCACCCCACACCAGGAGCGAGTCATGGGCGTATTCGCCACCACCGAAGACCCGGGGTCCAGCGGTCACGAACAGGTCGTGTTCTGCCAGGACAAGCAGACCGGCCTCAAGGCGATCATCGGCATCTACTCCACCGCGCTCGGCCCCGCGCTCGGTGGGACCCGGTTCTACCCGTACGCCAGCGAGGCCGAGGCCCTCGCCGACGTGCTCGACCTCTCCCGGGGCATGGCCTACAAGAACGCCCTGGCCGGGCTGGACCTGGGCGGCGGCAAGGCGGTCATCTGGGGTGACCCTGAGCGGATCAAGAGCGAGGCGCTGCTGCGCGCGTACGGCCGCTTCGTGGAGTCCCTCGCCGGGCGCTACTACACCGCCTGCGACGTCGGCACCTACGTCGCCGACATGGACGTGATCGCCCGCGAGACCTCCTACGTCACCGGCCGCAGCGTCGAGCACGGCGGAGCCGGCGACTCCTCGATCCTCACCGCCTGGGGCGTGTTCCAGGGCATGCGGGCCGCGGCCGAGCACGTCTGGGGCGCCCCGACCCTCGCCGGGCGGCGGGTCGGCGTGGCCGGCCTGGGCAAGGTCGGCAAGTACCTCGTCGGTCACCTGGTCGACGACGGCGCCGAGGTGGTGGCGACGGACGTCAACCCGAAGGCCCTGGAGTGGGCGCGCGCCACCCACCCGCAGGTCGCGCTGGTCGACGACGTCGCCGCGCTGGTCGCCGCCGACATCGACGTGTACGCCCCGTGCGCGCTGGGCGGCGCGCTCAACGACGACACGGTGCCGACGCTGCGCGCCAAGGTGGTCGCCGGCGCGGCCAACAACCAGCTCGCCCACCCCGGCATCGAGAAGCTCCTCGCCGACCGGGGCATCCTCTACGCCCCGGACTACGTCGTGAACGCCGGCGGCGTGATCCAGGTGGCGGACGAGATCGAGGGCTTCAACTTCGAGCGGGCCAAGCTGCGCGCGACCCGGATCTACGACACCACCCGGGAGATCCTGCGACTGGCGGACGCCGAGGGCGTGCCGCCGGCCGTGGCGGCGGACCGGCTGGCGGAGCGGCGGATGGCCGACGTCGGCCGACTGCGCACGATCCACCTGCGCTGAGCGCCGCGGGGGCGGAGCGGCCCGTTCCGCCCCCGGCCCCGCCGGGCGACCCGTCCCGTTAGGCTGGCTTCGTGGGGTTCTGACCGGTGTCACGGGCGCTCCCGGCGCCGCTCCTTACCGGGTACAATCGGTGACGGCCGGATGACCGCGACGCGCGGTGTCGGTCGACGGTAACCCGAGGTGTCGAACGATGGCATCCCCATGTACCGTAAGAGCCACGAGAGATGCCTGACGTCATCGGGGCCCGCCTTCGGGCTGCCCCGCATTCTGTGCGAGGGGGTCGAGCCATGGGGCGCGGCCGTGCTAAGGCCAAGCAGACGAAGGTGGCCCGGGAGTTGAAGTACCACTCCCCGAACACCGACCTCACCGCCTTGCAGCGCGAACTGGCGGGTGCTGGTAAGTCTGAGCACAACTTCGACGACGACTACAAAGAGTATGTCGACGACGATGATGAGGATCACGCGGACGAAGACCCGGATCCCTGGGTACGTCCGCCCCGCTGACCTCCGGTATCAGCTGAGCACGCGGTGATCGCCCGCGTGCTCACGCATGTGCCCATCGAAGCGGCGCCAAGACCGACGATCGGGGACCTGCCCCTTCCGGAGAGCCCTCCGGCCGTATGGCAGGTCCCTGATCACGGTCCGCCTCAGCGGGGACGGTTGTTCCAGTTGTAGAACGTCGGGATGTTCTCGAAGTGGTTCCAGGCGCACACGGCGCTCGCGCCGTCGCCGCCCGCCACCTCGGCCCGTAGTCGCCGCGCGGCCTCGGCCTCGTGGAGGAGTGCGGTGAGTCCCGGCGCGGCTTCCCGCACCCGATCGGCGACCTCGTCCGGGGCGTCCGTCCTCCGGTCAGGCTGCCGGTGACTGGTGGTCTCGGGCATGCTCCAACACTCCCTCCAGTAAGTGGATCTTGCTGTTGCGGCAGTGCGCGGTCTGCGTGCCGTCGAAACGCCCCAGCTCGAAGTAGCGGTTGGCCGCGTGGCCGCCGCCGCAGAACCCGAAGTAGGGGCAGGACGAACGGCACGCCTCGACGCCGGCGAGGAACTCGCCGACCCAGGGCGTCCGGTCCGCGTGGGCGAGGATCTCGGCCAGCGGGGTGGCCAGCACGTTGCCGCTGGCGAAGTCGCCGTACCGGACATCGGTGAAGCCGGCCAGCTCCGGCGAGAGCACGATCACCGAGCCGTCGTGGCCCACGGTCGGGATCGGGTCCAACCGCCGGGGGAGCAGGTCGTCGGCGCTGCCGTCCAGCACCGCCCCGGCGTACCGCAGGGACCACTCGACCTCGCGCAGGTGGATCCGGGGCTCCCGGCGCCAGGCCTCCACCAGCTCCGCCCAGAAGGCGGTCACCAGCGGTGCGTCGTGGGAGTTGTCGCGGAGGTTGACGCCCTCGGTCTCCTCGATGTTGACGCCGAGCACGTCGCAGCCGAGGTCGAGGAAGTAGTCGTACAGCTCGGTGGCCAGGCCCGGCTCGGGGCGACCCACCACCGCCAGCGCCGAGAACGGCAGGCCGTGCCGGCGCAGCGCCGCCACCCCGCGCAGGATCCGGTCGTACGCGGGCCCGCCGCCCCGGGTGACCCGGTCGCCGTTGCGTTCCCGCGGGCCGTCCACGCTCACGCTCACCCGCACCCCGTGCTCGACGAAGAACGCGCACCAGGCGTCGTCGATCAGCGTGGCGTTGGTCTGGACGTGGTGCTCGACCTCGGGCCCGAAGGGCGCGATCAGCGCGGCGAGGTGCTCCCGGCCGGCGGCCAGCGGCTCGCCGCCGTGCCACACCACCGAGAAGCGGCCCGCCGCCGCCCACGGGTTGACCGACGCGGCCACCGCCTCGGCCACCGGCACCGGCATCCGCCGGTCGGCCGCGCGGAACGGCAGGTAGCAGTAGGCGCAGTCCAGGTTGCACAGGGTGGTGGGCTGCATGACCACGTACGAGGGGACGGCGGCCAGGCCGCGCATCCCGCTGAACGACCGTCCCCGAGCAGCCATTGCCCTCCTCAGCGCCTGAAGGGCTGTCGGGGAACCCGGGCGGGCGGCCCCGACAGCTTTGAGGGTGCCCTTCAGGCTAGGCGGCGACGGCCACTCGGGTGAAGCCCTGATCAGGTGCCCGTACGATCACCTGGCGTGTGATCAGCCCCGGGTGTGCTGGCCGATCATCTGCACGTTGCCGGAGCCCTCGATGATCTCGCCGGCCTGCCACGCGTCGACGCCCCGGCCCGTCAGGGTGGCCAGCGCGCGGTCCGCGTCCTCGGCGGAGACGATCGCGAACATGCCGACGCCCATGTTGAAGGTCGCCTCCATCTCCGGGTCCTCGATCCGCCCCTTGGACTGGATCAGGTCGAAGATCGGCTGCGGCTTCCAGGTGGAGCGGTTGACCACCGCGTCGACGTGCTCGGGGAGCACCCGGACCAGGTTGCCGGGGATGCCGCCGCCGGTGACGTGGGCGATGGAGCGCACCTCGGCCTCGGCGATCAGCTTGAGGCAGTCCTGCGCGTAGATCTTGGTCGGGGTGAGCAGCTCCTCGCCGAGGGTGCGCTGCCGGCCGAAGTCGTCGATCACCACGTCGAGCCGCATCCGGCCGGCGCCCAGCAGCACGTGCCGCACCAGGGAGTAGCCGTTGGAGTGCAGGCCGGAGGAGCGCATCGCGATGACCACGTCGCCCACCTCGACCCGCTCGGGGCTGAGGATGTCGCTCTCCTCCACCACACCGACGCCGGTGGCGGAGATGTCGTACTCGTCCGGGCGCAGCACGCCCGGGTGCTCGGCGGTCTCGCCGCCCAGCAGGGCGCAGCCGGCGTACCGGCAGCCGTCGGCGATGCCCGCGCCGATCTCGGCGACCCGGTCCGGCACGACCTCGCCGGTGGCGATGTAGTCGAGCAGGAAGAGCGGCTCGGCGCCGCACGCCACCAGGTCGTCGACGACCATCGCGACCAGGTCGATGCCGACCGTGTCGTGGATGTCCATCTGCTGCGCGATCACCAGCTTGGTGCCCACGCCGTCGGTGGACGAGGCCAGGATCGGGTTCTTGTACTTCTTCGTGTCCAGCCGGAACAGGCCGGCGAAGCCGCCCAGGTCGCCCATCACCTCGGGGCGCCGGGTCTGCTTCACCTTCGACTTCAGCAGCTCGACCGCACGGTCGCCCGCCTCGATCGAGACCCCGGCGTCCGCGTACGAGACCGAGCGTTTGCGCGCCTGACGGCCGGCGCCGGCCGTCCAGGGCTGGCGGTCGTCGCCGGCGCCGGTCGGGCTGCTTCCTGCGCCGCTGCGCTCGGACACGTGCGTCACGGTTCTCCCCTTTGGTTCTGGCGCCGCGCCGGCGGTGACCGGGCCGCGCCGGGTGGTGCTACGGGCGGTGTGTGGTCACGCCGCCCGGAGTGGCGACGAGCGGGGCGGTGTGCTCCGGGGTGTCGGACGCCTGCGCGGCGACCCGCCGGCCCACCCCTTCGAGCACGTGCTTGCCGATCAGGTTGCCGGCGGGCAGCTCGATCGGGTATTCCCCGTCGAAGCACGCGCGGCACAGCCGGGTCTTCGGCTGCTCGGTGGCGGCGATCAGGCCCGGGAGCGACACGTAGCCGAGCGTGTCGGCCCCGATGGAGCGCCGGATGCCGTCGTTGTCCAGCCCGTTGGCCAGCAACTCGGCGCGGGTGGCGAAGTCGATGCCGTAGAAGCACGGCCAGTTGACCGGCGGCGAGGAGATGCGTACGTGCACCTCCAGCGCGCCGGCCTCGCGCAGCATCCGCACGATCGCCCGCTGGGTGTTGCCGCGCACGATCGAGTCGTCGACCACGACCAGTCGCTTGCCCCGGACGTTCTCCCGCAGCGGGTTGAGCTTGAGCCGGATGCCGAGCTGGCGCAGCGTCTGCGACGGCTGGATGAAGGTGCGCCCGACGTACGGGTTCTTCATCAGGCCGGCGCCGTAGGTGATGCCGGACTCCTCGGCGTAGCCGATCGCGGCCGGGGTGCCGGACTCCGGCACCGGGATCACCAGGTCGGCCTCGACCGGGTGCTCCTTGGCCAGCTGGCGGCCGATCTGCACCCGGGCGGAGTGCACGTTGCGGCCGGCGATGGTGGCGTCCGGGCGGGCGATGTAGACGTACTCGAAGAGGCAGCCCTTGGGCTCCGGGGCGGCGAACCGGCTGGAGCGCAGGCCGTCCTCGTCGATCGCGATCAGCTCGCCGGGCTCGACCTCGCGGACCACGCTCGCGCCGACGATGTCCAGCGCGGCGGTCTCGCTCGCCACCACCCAGCCGCGCTCCAGCCGGCCCAGCACCAGCGGGCGCACGCCGTGCGGGTCGCGGGCCGCGTAGAGCGTCGACTCGTCCATGAACACGAAGCTGAACGCGCCGCGCAGCTGCGGCAGCACCTCCAGCGCCGCCGCCTCGACCGACAGGTCCGGGCGGCTGGCCAGCAGCATCGTCACCAGGGAGGTGTCGTTGGTCGAGCCGTCGGCGACCAGGCCCCGCTCGCTGACCTCACGCTGGAGCTCCGCGGTGTTGACCAGGTTGCCGTTGTGGGCCAGCGCGATGGTGGTGCCGGACGTGGTGGACCGGATGGTCGGCTGGGCGTTCTCCCAGGTCGAGCCGCCGGTGGTGGAGTAGCGGGCGTGCCCGATCGCCACGTGCCCGCGCAGGCTGGCCAGGGTCGGCTCGTCGAAGACCTGGGCGACCAGGCCGAGGTCCTTGTAGACCACCACGCCCGAGCCGTCGCTGACCGCGATGCCCGCAGCCTCCTGGCCGCGGTGCTGGAGGGCGTAGAGCCCGAAGTAGGTCAGGTTGGCGACCTCCTCCCCGGGCGCCCAGACGCCGAAGACACCGCATGCGTCCTGGGGGCCTGGTCGTTGGGGATCAAGGTCGTGGCTCAGCCGGCCGTCGCCTCGGGGCACCTGCGCTCCCTCATGCTGGTCTGGACCGGCCTTGCGGAATCACGCGGGGGGCGGATCCGCACTCCTCGGCCGGGACCACTGTCGTCGCCTGACAGTGTACGCGAATCCGTGTCGATACAGAAAGTCACGATCTGGCTCCGACGCGTCACCGATCGATGCGTATCGCCGCAGCTAGAGGGGCAGGTGCGCGGAGAGATCCGCCCGAATTCCGCTCACCTGTACGCGACCCTGGGTGATCGCGTCGGCCCATTCGAGCCGCCCGGTGGCCACCGCCAGCCAGGTCTCAGGCGCCATCTCGACGACGTTCGCGGGGGTGCCACGGGTGTGTCGGGGACCAGGAACGCACTGAACTGCGCCGTAAGGTGGGACACGCACCTCCACCGATCGGCCGGGGGCGCGCTCCGCGAGGACGGTCAACAGGGCACGTACCGCCTCCCGGAGGACCGGCCGTTCGGGCGTACGCCCCTCGTCGAGCGCCGACAACGCCGCCGCGACCGCGGCGGACTTAATGTGCGGAGAGGACACGACGGGACGATACGGCCTCAGCACGCCGCGCCCGACGCTGGCCCTGGGTCGCGCCGATCCGGTCAGACAAGGCATAGTTGCCGACGGCGTATTCGTACCGTGATGATCCCCGGCCCGGCGCCCCGCCGCCGAGGGAAGTCAGTCCGGAAGGCGGTGGACGTGTCAACACACCGACGTGCCTGGAAGCAGCGGGCCGGTGTGGTCGTGGCGCTGGTTGTCGGCGCTCTGCTCGCTGCCCCCGCCACACCAGCCCTCGCCGCGCCCAACGTCACAGACGTCTCTGCCTCGCCCGGCAGCGTGGAAGCTGGAAAAACCACGAAGATCAGCTACACGCTCACCTTCGAGGATGGCGCGGAGCCGGCAGACGTCAGCGTCGGCTCAAGCAACTCGGCGCTTACATGTGTCGATGGATGCGATCGTGGCAGGGTCAACTCGAGTGGCACCTTCGACGCCACCTTCCGGCTCGCTGCCGACGCGGCCAACGGGACCGCCCGGATCACTGTCAAAGCCACCGACTCCAGCGGCCCCTTGAAGCAGTCGCGGGAGGGGTCCACCACGGTCACCCTTGTCGCCAAGGCCGCCGAGCCCCCGCCCGTGCAGACCGTCAAGTCGGTCTCCGGCAAGGTGGTCGCCCAGGCCAACGGCAAGGCCGTGCCGAACGCCGTGGTCATGCTCCAGGACGGCGCCGGCAAGAAGCGCGACACGATCAGCGACGACGACGGCAACTTCCGCTTCACCGGCACCAGCGAGAAGCCGATCGCGCCCGGTCGGCTCGCCGTCGGCGCCAGCGTCGGTGAGGTCTACGCCACCAAGAGCTTCGACGCGTCCGCCGGTCAGAGCATCACCGGCCAGCGCATCGCCCTGGCGATCAAGGTCGAGACGACCCCGAGCCCCACCCCCTCGACCAGCGAGGAGCCCCTCCCGACCGAGGAGCCCGTCGAGGAGACCCCCGAGGAGAGCGCCGAGGCGACCCCGGGCGCGGCGGCCAACGCCAGCAACGAGGACTCCGGCGGCATGGGCTCCTGGCTGATCATCCTGCTCGGCGGCCTGCTCGTCGCCGCCGGTGTCGGCACCATCGTGCTGCTCTGGATGCGCCGCAAGGACAGCGGCGACGAGGCCGACGACGACGCCCCGGCGGGCGCCGCGGCCGGCGCGGTCCCGGCCGCGCGTGGGGCGTTCCGGGGCGCGGACGACCAGACCCGGGTGGTCAACCGGGTCGGCGCCACGCCGGATCCGACGATGGTCGGCGGCACCTCGCTCAGCGACGCCCCGACGATGATGCACCGCCCCGTGGTCGACGACGTGCCGCCGGACCCGTACGGCGCTCCCCCGCAGCCCTACGGCGCGACGGGCAGCCAGCAGGCCTGGGGCGGCAGCGGTTACGGCGACGAGCCGGCTGGCGCGGGCGGCTACGGCGGGGCCGGCTACGGCAACGCGCCCGCCTCCGGCGGCGGCTACGGCAGCGGCGGCTACGGCAACGCGCCGTCCTCGGGGAGCGGCTACGGCAACGCGCCGTCCTCGGGGAGCGGCTACGGCAACGCGCCAGCCTCGGGCGGCGGCTACGGCGGCAACGACTACGGCGCTCCGGCGGGTGCGGCCGGCCCGGCGGGCGGCGGCCGGGGCTACGGCGAGCGGTACGACGAGCCGACCGGCCGCTACACCGGCGACGCCACGCAGTACCCGGCCCCGGCCGACCCGTACGCGACCGGCGTCTACCAGCCGGAGCAGGGTCAGGGCTACGGCCAGTCCGAGCCCGGGGCGTACGGCCGGGGCGGCGAGCCGACCGGCGGTTACGACCAGCCGGGCGGCGGCTACGAGCGGGGTGGCTACGGCCAGCCGGGCGGCTACGGCCAGGAGACGGCGGCACCGCGCGGCGGCTACGGCCAGCCGGGCGGCTACGACCAGCCCACCGCGTACGACAACCAGGCCGGCTACGGCCAGGGCGGCTACGGCCAGGAGCCCCCGCAGCAGCGCGGCGGCTACGACAACCAGGCCGGCTACGGCGAGGGTGGCTACGGCCAGCCGGGCGGCTACGACGACCCGCAGACCGGTCGCGGCCGCCCGGACGGCCCGCCGCAGCAGGACCGCGGCGGCCGCCGGCTGGACTGGATGGACGACTGACCGCTCGGGGGCACGCCCCCGACGACAGCACCACGGCGAGGGCCGTCCGGACTCCGGGCGGCCCTCGCCGCTGTTCCGGGCCGAGTCGGGCGGGCACCGGCTACCGCTGCCACGGGTGACACCGGCTACCGCTGCCACGGGCGGGTCCAGGGCACGCCGCTCCGGGGGCCGGCGCGCGGCAGGGCCGTCAGGCGGCGGAGAAGACGCCCTGACGCAGCACCGGGACCACGCTCGAGACGCCGACCCGGACGGCGACCTCCACGTCCTCGGCGAAGCCGCCCTCGATGAGCTCGCGGCCCGACACGCTGCCGCACACCGCGGCGGGGACGTCGGGGGTGCTGGCGAGCGCGGCGAGCGCCATGGCCGCCTCCACGGAGAGACCGCCCGGCACACCCGACAGGGCGTCCAGCACGCTGGCCGCCCCGAGCTGGTCCTCGACGGAGGGGCGTAGCGAGCCGTCCGGCCAGCGCTCACCCGAGGCGATCACGCCGATCGGCGCGTCCACCGAGCCGTACCCCTGGTGGCCGAGCCAACGCCCGACGGCGCGCGCGTTGCGCAGGCACGCCGCGACCACCGGCAGCCCGGTGGCGCTGGCCGCCGCGCTGATCGCCGAACCGTTCGGCGACGGCAGCACGAGGTCGGCGACGACCGGCGCGGTGGTCAGCGCCGCCGGCGAGAGCGACCACGGATGGTCCGGGGTCGTCTGCCGGCGACCCACCGCCGCGACCGCGCCGACCCGCCGCGCGTAGTCGGCCGCCTGCGCGCCCCACGGGAACGGGTGCACCCGCATGCCGCGCCCGACCGCGACGTCCACGGCGGTGGTGAACGACAGCACGTCCACCACCACCAGCACCGCGCAGACCCGGCCCAGCTCGGCCGCCCCCGTCAGCCCCCAGTCGAACCGGGCGCCGGAACCGGGTTGGACGTGGACGGCCGCGGCCACCGCCTCAGCGCTGACCGGGCTCGGTGTCACCGGACTCGGGAGCCGACGCCCCGCCGGCCTCGGCCGGCCGGTCGGCGGCCTCGGCCGCTGGCTGCTCCGGGCCGGGCCCGACGGCCTCCGCCGGGGCTGCCGCCTCGGCCGGGGCCACCGGCTCGACGGCACCGGTCGGCGGGACCGGCGCGGCCGAGGCGATCGGCTCGGCGGCGACGGCCGCCGGGTCCACCGGCGCCACCTCGGCCGGCTCGGCGACGGGCAGCGGCACGGCCTCGACCGCGCCCGCCACACCGGCGGCCGGCGCGGGCACCTCGACGACCCCCGCGCCCCCGAAGAGGCGCGGCAGCGTCTCGCCGTGCGCGGCGCGCAGCTCGTCCAGGCCGATCCGGAACTGGCCGTGCACCTCCAGCGCGCCCCCGGA
Organism: Micromonospora sp. NPDC023644; assembly: GCF_040640115.1. Lineage (NCBI taxonomy): Bacteria > Bacillati > Actinomycetota > Actinomycetes > Micromonosporales > Micromonosporaceae > Micromonospora > Micromonospora sp. NPDC023644. The sequence goes on from NZ_JBFABA010000064.1 coordinate 21,694, forward strand.
CGGGTCGGTGACCCCGATCAGCTCGAACGGCACCCCGCGCTCGGCGCAGAGGGCGCTGAACGCCTTCTCGTGGCCGCGCGGCACCGACACCAGGACCCGCCCGGCGGACTCGCTGAACAGGTAGACGAACGGCATCGAGCCGCCGTCGAAGCGCTCCGGCACCGCGATGCGGGCGCCGACGCCGCGCCGCAGGCAGGACTCCACCAGGCTCTGCGCGAGGCCGCCGTCGGAGAGGTCGTGCGCGGAGCTCAGGTGCCCGACCCGCGCGGCCTCCGCCAGCAGGTCGGCCAGGAGCCGCTCGCGGGCCAGGTCGACCTGCGGGGGTACGCCGCCGAGGTGCTCGTGGGTGACCCACGCCCACTCCGAGCCGGAGAGCTCCACGTGCGTCTCGCCGAGCAGGAAGATCTGGTCGTGCTCGCCGCCCGGCCGGGCCACGAAGCCCATCGGCACCCGGTTGGCCACGTCGTCGAGCACGCCGAGCACACCGACCACCGGGGTCGGGTGGATCGGCGCCGCGCCCGTCTGGTTGTAGAAACTGACGTTGCCGCCGGTGACCGGGATGCCCAGCTCGGCGCAACCGTCCGCCAGGCCACGGACGGCCTCGGCGAACTGCCACATCACGCCCGGGTCCTCCGGCGAGCCGAAGTTCAGGCAGTTGGTGACGGCGATCGGCTTCGCGCCGGTGACGGCGACGTTGCGGTACGCCTCCGCCAGCGCGAGCTTCGTGCCGTGGTAGGGGTCGAGGCGCGCGTACCGGCCGTTGCCGTCCACCGACAGCGCCACGCCGAGTCCGGTGCGCTCGTCGATCCGGATCACGCCGGAGTCCTCCGGCTGGGCGAGCACGGTGTTGCCCAGCACGTAGCGGTCGTACTGCTCGGTGACCCAGGTCTTGTCGGCCAGGTTGGGCGACGCGATCATGCGCAGCACGGTCTCGCGCAGCGCCTCCGGGTCGGCCGGCCGGGGCAGCGTCTCCGCGCGGTCGGCCTGGAGCAGGATCAGGTCGGCCGGCTCGCGCATCGGGCGGGCGTAGACCGGGCCGTCGTCGACCAGCGAGCCCGGCGGCACGTCGACCACCAGCTGGTCGCGCCAGGTGATCAGCAGCCGGCCCGGCCGGCCGTCCGGCTCCGGCGGGGTGACCTCGCCGATCGCGGTGGCCCAGACGCCCCACTTCTCGGCGGTCTTGAGCACCGCGTCGAGCTTCTCCGGCTCGACGACCAGCAGCATCCGCTCCTGCGACTCGCTGGCCAGGATCTCGTGCGGCTCCATCGAGGGCTCGCGCAGCGGCACCCGCTCCAGCCAGACCCGCATGCCGGTGCCGGCCGCCGCGGCGGTCTCGGTCAGCGCGCAGGTCAGGCCGGCGCCGCCGAGGTCCTGGATGCCGACGACCAGCCGGGCGTCGTAGAGCTCCAGGCAGGCCTCGATGAGCAGCTTCTCCATGAACGGGTCGCCGACCTGCACCGACGGGCGGCGCTGCTCGCTGCCCTCGTCGAAGGTGGCGCTGGCCAGCACCGACACGCCGCCGATGCCGTCCCGGCCGGTCCTGGCGCCCATCAGCACGACGACGTTGCCCGGGCCGGCGGCGGCCTTGTTCTGCAACCGGTCGACCGGCAGCACGCCGAGGCAGAGCGCGTTGACCAGCGGGTTGCCCTGGTAGCAGGGGTCGAAGACGACCTCGCCGCCGATGTTCGGCAGGCCCAGGCAGTTGCCGTAGCCGCCCACGCCGGCGACGACGCCGGGCAGCACCCGGGCGGTGTCGGGGTGGTCGGCGGCGCCGAAGCGCAGCGGGTCCATCACCGCGACCGGGCGGGCGCCCATGGCGAGGATGTCCCGGACGATGCCGCCGACGCCGGTGGCCGCGCCCTGGTAGGGCTCGACGAAGCTCGGGTGGTTGTGCGACTCGACCTTGAAGGTCACCGCCAGGTCGGCGGAGACCTGCACCACGCCGGCGTTCTCGCCGATGCCGGCCAGCAGCCGGTCGCTCGGCGGGGCCTTCTCGCCGAACTGGCGCAGGTGCACCTTGCTCGACTTGTAGGAGCAGTGCTCGCTCCACATGATCGAGTACATCGCCAGCTCGGCCTGGGTGGGCCGCCGGTCGAGGATCTGCCGGATCCGCTCGTACTCGTCGTCGCGGAGCCCGAGCTCGGCGTACGGCTGGAGCTCACCGGGGGTGTCCTCGGCGCGCGGCACGGTGTCCAGGCCGTCGGCCCAGTCGGCGGTCGCCGGCCCGGGACGCCCGGCCGGCGGCACGACGGCTGCCGGACGCGGCTCCACCGGCTGCGCCGGGGCGGCCGGGAAGGCCTCCGGGTTATCCCGTACCTCGTCCGGATGGGTGGTCATGACCTCTCCTCGCTGCGCTCGCGTCCGCCCGACGGGCGGGTGAGCCGACCGATGATGCCGCGCACGGTCACGCCGGCGCCCCCACCAGGTGCTTGAGCACCGAGGTGAAGAAGCCGAGACCGTCCAGGGAGGGGCCCGTGAGCGCCTCCACCGCGTGCTCGGGATGCGGCATGATGCCGACCACGTTGCCGGCGGGGTTCGTGATCGCGGCGATGTCGCGCTGCGACCCGTTGGGGTTGCCGCCGACGTAGCGGGCGACGACCCGGCCCTCGGCTTCGAGCTGGTCCAGCGTCGCGGTGTCGGCGACGTAGCAGCCCTCGCCGTTCTTGACCGGGATCAGCACCTCCTGGCCGGGCTGGAACGCGTTGGTCCACGCGGTGCCGGCCGACTCGATGCGCAGGACCTGGTCGCGGTTGCGGAAGTGCAGGTGCTGGTTGCGCGTGAGCGCCCCGGGCAGCAGGTGGGCCTCGCAGAGGATCTGGAAGCCGTTGCAGATGCCGAGCACGGGCAGGCCGCCCCGGGCCGCGTCCACGATCGTCTCCATCACCGGGGCGAACCGGGCGATGGCGCCGCACCGCAGGTAGTCGCCGTAGGAGAAGCCGCCGGGCAGGACGACGGCGTCCACCCCGTGCAGGTGCGGGTCTCCGTGCCACAGGCGGACCGGTTCGGCGCCCGCGATCCGGACGGCCCGGGCCGCGTCCCCGTCGTCGAGCGAGCCGGGGAAGGTGACCACACCGACCCGGGCGGTCACGAGCGGGTGTCCACGGTCTCGTCGGCCTCGGCCAGGCGGACCGTGAAGTCCTCGATGACCGGGTTGGCGAGCAGCTTGTCGGCGATCTCCCGGGCCCGGTCCAGGTCCGGCTCACCGGTGAATTCGATCTCGATCCGCCTGCCGATCCGAACCGAGGCGACGTCGCTGACGCCGAGCCGGGGCAGCGCGTTTGCGACGGCCTGGCCCTGGGGATCGAGGATCTCGGGCTTGAGCATGACGTCGACGACGACGCGAGGCACTGGGCACTCCTGACTGTGTACGCAGTTGGGTGCCGACCCACAACGGGCGAGCGCAGCCAGCCTACCTGGCAGATCCGGCCTCGGACGCACCGGCCGGACGCGGTTCAGGCAGTGATCGACATTCCCGGCACGGGGCCCGGAGACCGATACGGGTTCGTTGCGATCCCGATGCGCATCCGTTGCCGACCGGCCCGTTTCGCCCCGCTCCGTCGGGCCGCCGGACTCTCCCCCGTCGCCCCGCCCGCCATACCACCTCATCCATCATTTTCGATGGATCTCTTGTGAACGACATCTCAGGAGCCCTACCGTACATCGTCGTACGTCGATCGGACGTGCCCGACCGTCGGGCCACCCCGCCCGCCGGCCGACAGCTCGACCCGGGTGAACCCGGGCCCCGTCCCCGAAGGAGCCCCCATGCGCATCCGATCCATGATCGCGGTGCTCGCCACCGCAGCGGCCGGCCTGCTCGGCGCCAGCTCCGGCGCCCTCGCCGCCCCGGCCGGTCCGCAGCCGATCATCGGCGGCAGCACCGTCTCGTCGGCCCCGTGGGCCGCCGCCGTGCTCAGCAACGGCTCGTTCACCTGCTCCGGCACCATCATCGCGCCGGAGTGGGTGCTCACCGCCCGGCACTGCGTCAACGGCACGATGTCCGTCCGGGTCGGCAGCGTCTACCGCTCCTCCGGCGGCGTCACCCGCACCGTCAGCGCCAGCTACAGCCGCTACGACCTGGCCCTGCTGCGCCTGTCCAGCTCCGTGAGCACCTCGTACGTCACGCTGGCCAGCAGCAACCCGCCGATCGGCTCGACCAACTCGATCTACGGCTGGGGCATGACCTGCTACAGCGGCTGCTCGGCCTCCACCCAGCTCAAGACCGCGTCCGTCCAGGTGACCAGCAACAGCGCCACCGACGCGTACGGCGGCCAGGCGATCCGCAGCACGCGGATCAACGGCAACGCGTGGCGGGGCGACTCGGGCGGCCCGCAGTTCTACAACGGCCGCCAGGTCGGCGTCGCCTCCACCGCCGACGGCCAGAGCATCCAGAACTACGGCAGCGTCGCGTACAACCGGGCCTGGATCACCCAGACGGCCGGTGTCTGACGGTTAGCGCCATGGCAGGCGCGGATGGTCGGCAGCGCGCCGACCGTCCGCGCCGCGCCGTTTTGCAGCATCCGATCAGGTGAACAAGGCCGGCGATCGGGCGCCTCGTCGCCCTGACAGCATCGGAAGCGTGCTGGTCGTGACGACGGAGCAACTACCCGGGTACGAGATCCGCCAGATCCTCGGCGAAGTGGTGTCATCGATGGCCAGGACGCGGAACCCGTACCGCGAGGGGGTCAAGAACCTGCGCGGTGGCGCGTACGACCCGATGGCACCCGACAACCTCACCAGGTGGCGTACGGACTCGGTGGCCCGGCTCGGCGAGGAGGCCCGCCGCATCGGCGCGAACGCCGTGGTGGGGATGCGCTTCGACAGCCGCGACTGCGGCGAGATGTGGATGGAGATCTGCGCGTACGGCACGGCCGTGGTCGTCGCACCCAAGATGCCCGACGTCATGCCGCCCGACCAGCCGCTGGTCGCCGCGGAGACCGCGCACGATCCCGCCTTCGCCGAGTCCCCGGGCGGCATCGCCGAACCGGCGAGCGCCCCCAACCTCCGCTCGGCCGCCGAAACCCCCACCCGCGACTCCTGACCCACCCGCCCCGGCCCCGCCCCGGAACCCCGTCGAGGATTGTGGTTGGGGGGACGGGGATGTAAAAATACCGCCCCCAACCCATGATAGGACGGCAGGGGAGGGGGGGGGGGGGGGTGGGGGGTGCGTGGG
>NZ_JBFABA010000065.1:0-26854 GCF_040640115.1 Micromonospora sp. NPDC023644
GCCGCGCTGACCCACGCCGGGCCGGCCGCCGCGGTCTGCGTGCTGGTCGCCGGCCGGCCCCCGGCCGCGTCGGCCGAGCCGGCACCGCAGCTCGGCGCCACCACCACGATCCGGCTGACCGAGCGGTACGCCCACGTCGGCGACCCGCCCGGGGCCCCGTTCAGCCACGACGGCACCGGCCTGGCCGCCCCCGTGCTGCTCGACGGCGACCCGCCGGCCGCGTCGGTGGCTGCCCTCGCCGCGCACCTCGGCGCCGCCGCCCGGCGCAGCGACGCGGTGGGCTTCGCCGAGCTGCTGCCCGAGCGGCGGTGGGTCGAGTCGGCGGGCAACGGGCTGCGCACCGTCATCGGCCGGGCCGGCCGCGACCGGGTCACCGTCGCCTTCGACGACGCCACCCCGCACTGGCTCGTCGGCGGGCGCACCGGCGCCGGCAAGACCGTCTTCCTGCTCGACGTCCTCTACGGGCTGGCCGCCCGCTACTCGCCGGCCGAGCTCCAGCTCTACCTGCTCGACTTCAAGGAGGGGGTGAGCTTCACCGAGTTCGTCCCCACCGTCCGCGACCCGTCCTGGCTGCCGCACGCGCGGGCGGTCGGCATCGAGTCCGACCGGGAGTACGGCGTCGCCGTGCTGCGCGAGCTGCGCCGCGAACTGTCGCGGCGGGCCACCACCCTCAAGCGGCACGGCGTCACCAAGCTCGCCGACCTGCCCCGCGACACCCCGGTGCCCCGCATCGTGGCGGTGATCGACGAGTTCCACGTGCTCCTCGCCGGCAACGACGCGCTGGCCCGCGAGTCGGTCGACCTGCTGGAGGAGCTGGCCCGCAAGGGTCGCTCGTACGGCGTGCACCTGGTCCTGGCCAGCCAGAGCATGACCGGCGTCGAGGCGCTCTACGGCCGGGCCGAGGCGATCTTCGGTCAGTTCGCGCTGCGGGTGGCCCTGCCCGGCGGCGGCGGGGTGCTCGACCCGCTGAACGAGGCGGCCCAGACCCTCCCGATCGGCTCGGCCGTGCTCAACACCGCGGCCGGCGCGGTCGGCGCCGACGCCGTCGTCCGTTTCCCCGACGCGCACGCCGCCGCCGGGGAGCTGGCCGGGCTGCGCCACGAGCTGTGGCAGGCGCGACCGGCGGGCGCGCGTCCCCCGTCGGTCTTCAAGGGCTACGAGGCCGCCCGCGTCGAGGACGACCCGACCTTCGCCGGGCTGCGCCCGGGTGGGCGCCGCCCGCTGGCCCTGGTCGGGCGGACGGTCGACGTCGAGGGCACCTCCGCGCTGTTCATGATGGACGCGACCCCCGGCCGGCACCTGGCCGTCGTCGGGACCTCGGTCACCGGCGCGGAGGTGCTGCGCGCGGCCACCCTGAGCCTCGCCCGGCAGCACGCCCCGGGCGACGCCCGCTTCCTGCTCGCCCCGCTGGTCACCGCCGCCGAGCCCGCCGCCGACGACACCGCCGCGACCCTGGCCGCCGCCGGCCACCCGGTCGAGCGCCTCGACGCGGCCGACCTGCGCCGGCACCTGGGCACGCTCGGCGCCGCGCTGGCCGCCCCCGCCGAGGCGGACGGCCTCGCGACGGGCGGCGCCGCCCCGGTGGCCGGCCGCACGTACGTCGTCGTCTTCGGTGCCGACGCCGCCAGCGGCGCGCTCGCCGCCACCGACCCGGACACGTTCCGCTCGGGCCACGACGACCTGTGGACCGTGCTGCGGCAGGGGCCCGGGCAGGGCGTGCACCTGCTCGGCTGGTGGCGCGGGCTGCGCCGGCTCGCCGACGACCTCGGCGGTGCCCACAACCGCGACGACGTCGCCTGCCTGGTCGCGCTGAACGTGCCCGGCGCCGAGCTGGGGCTGCACCTCGGCGTGCACGACCTCGCGTACGCGCCCCGACCCGACCGGGCGCTCCTGGTCGACCGGCACGACCAGCGCACCCGGCTCATCGTGCCGTTCGCCCGCGAGGGGCACGGCCCGGACGGGGAGGACTGAGGCGGTGTCCACCTTCGAGGAGTACGCGGCGCTGGCCCGGCAACTCGCCGAGCGGCGGCGCGCCGGTGAGCGCGGTGCCGCCGCCGACGCCGACCGGCGACGCAACCTGCACGCCGCCGCGGACCACCTCCAGTACCGGCTCACCGCCCAGGGACAACGCCTCGACCAGCTCGGCCAGGCCATCGGCATCCCGGCGTCCGGCGTGCCCACCGGCCCCGCACCCGTGCCGTCCACGGCGCCTCCGGGTCAGGCACCCGCGCCGTCCGCCGCACCCGCGGGTCAGGCACCCGCGCCACGCGGGACCGCGCCGCAGGCGCCCGCCGGCTTCGGCGCCGGAGCGTCCGCCGGGTCGGTCACGGGGGCCGCCGCCCCCGCTGCCTCCGCCGGTGACGGTGGTCCCGGGGGCGCCCCGCTCGCCGGCGCCGGATCCGGGGAGGGGGAGTTCGCCGGCGCAGCCGGCGCGCCGGGGCGGCCGGGCGTCGGGGCGTACCCCCAGGTCGGGGTGGGGGAGACGAGGCTGGCGCTGCCGACGGCGGCGGGCCCGGCGGCGGCCGGGGTGCCGGCCCCGCGCCCGGCGGAGGTCGACCCGACCGTCGAGTTGGAGCTGGCCCGACGCTACGCCGACGAGTCCGACCGGCACGGGCAGCAGACCGAGTTGCTCGCCCAACGGCCGGCGCTGCTGCCGGACTGGTCGCCGGTGGCCCGGGCGGTCGCCGTCTACGCGGGCTGCGCGGCCGTGGGCGCGATCCTCATGGTGATCATGGTGCTCGCCTCCGGCGTCGGCCTGGTCGACGGCTTCACCCTGGGCGCGTGGATCTGCGCGGGCCTGCCGGCGCTCTCCTTCTTCGCGGGCTACCTGGTGCTCGGCCGCTGGGGACGACCGGCCATCGTCGCCGGCACCCCGCCCCGGTACGTGCACCTCGGCTTCCTGATCTGCTTCGCGGCCGTGCCGGTCGCCTACGTGGCCTTCCTGCTGCTGTTCCGCGTCCTGCGCTGAGCAGGCTCCACACCGGCCCACCGACGCGTCGGAGATCCCGCGATCGGCGCCGGTGTCTTCTGGTGATGGGCCAGCCGGGCCTGTCGAGCTGCCCCGCCCACGAGACCACCTGCCAGTACGGGCCCGCGACGCTCGCGGGGATGTCACCAGTGGAACACCATGGGTGTCACCGGGGCCGGGAGACAACCATGGTGTTCCACCGACCGCTGGCACGCCCTCGCGCCGGACAACCGGTGGCCGTCGCCAGCCGGTTTCGTGCGCGAGGTCTCCGTGCCACTGACGTGTTCGTGGGGTTGCCCGGCGGCTGTGTGGGGGTGGCCGGCGGCTGTCAGTGGGAGCGGACCGGCACCCAGTCCGTGAAGCGCCTGTGCAGGTCCGTCGACTGCGCGCCGGGATTCTGCTGGGCGAGCTGCTCGGCGGCTTCCTCCCGCAGCGTCACGAGGTGAACCATGAGCCCGGGCATGTCGCCCCGGTACTTCGCGAGGAGACGCAGCTTCGCCGGGGAACAGGGCCAGGCGATCCCGCAGGCCCGGCAGCGCCACGTCGGGCGGGACGGTACGTGGAGGTGGAGGGGCGCACTCACCGGCTGGTCCTCGCGTTTCGCCGGGCCGGAGTGCGGCGCGCAGGCGAGGGCGCCTGCGTGGGACGCATCCCGTCGGGTCGCACGTACAACTCGCGGCGGTCGGTCGCCTGGCCGCGCGCGTCGAGTTGGTACGCCTCGATCCACGTCCAGCCGTGATAGGTGACCAGGTCGGTTCGCTCGCGGATCACCCGTACCGTGATCGGCGTGGCGAACTGCGGCGACGCCTCGCGCGCCAGCAGGTACACGCCGGGGCTGACCCGGGGTGTCCCGTCCTCGCGGGTGCCGGCCGTCGCGGCGGCGGGGCGTGTCGCCCAGCGCGACGCCGGTACGGCGTTCGCGGGCCTCGGCACGGGCACGGACGCCTCCTTCCGTGGAGAGTGGATCAAAACGGGACCGCCGTTGACCGGGCGTGCCGTCCTCCTTCCACCCTGGACGAACGCCCCCTAGGCTCGGAACGGTGACGGCTCGATCGCGGAACGTGGCGCGCGGGTTCGGGCCGGTGGGGAATGCTGCGGGAAGTCGTGGAAGGGTGTGGAAGCCGTGGGAATCTCTCCCTCGGAGTACCTGCTTCGTGAGCTGAGACGACGCCGGTCGGCCGCCGGGTTGACCCAGGCGCAGCTCGGTGAGCTGGTCTTCTGCTCGGACTCCCAGGTGAGCGCGATCGAGACCGGGACGAAGCCGCCGACCGCGCCCTACCTGGCCGCCGTCGACAGGGCGCTGGACACCGGCGGATACTTCGCGACGCTCTGGAACGAGCTGGTCAAGGGCGACGCTGCGCCGATCTGGCTGCGCGAATTGATACAGATCGAGCGGGAGGCGACCGCCCTGCGCTGGTACGAGCACGCGTTCGTGCCGGGACTTCTCCAGACCGAGGCGTACGCCCGAGCCACCTTCCGGGCGGCGCGGACGCCGGTTGCCGAGCTGGACCAGCGGGTCGCCGCGCGGATGGAGCGGCAGGCGGTGCTCGCCCGCGAGCCGAGTCCGCTGCTCTTCGTGGTGCTCGACGAGATGGTGGTCCGGCGGGCGTGCGGTGGTCCCGACGTTATGGCCGAGCAGCTCGAACACCTGCTGACCTGCGCCGAGCAGCCGCATATCCAGTTGCAGGTCGTGCCGCTGTCCGCTGGCATCTACTCGGGACTGGCCGGAGCATTCATCCTGGCGGACCTGCCCGACGGCTCGCGCGCCGGTTACGTGGACAACCAGCTAGCCGCACAGATCGCGGGGCAGCCCGATCTGGTTGCTAGCCTGGGCGTGTCGTGGGACGCGGTCCGCGGCGAAGCCCTCCCGTTGGGGCAATCACTCGACGTACTCAGGGAAGCGGCGAAGGCATGGACATCCTGACCGGTGCGCGGTGGCGCACGTCGTCCCGCTCGTCGACGAACGGTGGGGCCTGCGTCGAGGTGGCCGACAACCTGCCCGGTGTCGTCGGCGTACGGGATTCGAAGGACCCGGCCGGTCCCGCGCTGGTCTTCACCCCGACCGCCTGGCGGGCCTTCGTCGCCCAAATCAGCGACCGCGCCTGACGACCCGGCTCGCCGCTCGGCTGCCCGCCCGGCGGGTGGTGATCAGGCGCGCTCGACGATGACGACCGGGATCTCCCGGTCGGTCTCCTTCTGGTAGCGGGCGTAGGTCGGGAAGACGTCGGTCATCACCTGCCACAGCCGCGGCCGTTCCTCGGCGGTGGCGGTACGCGCCGTGCCCCGGAACTTCTCGGCCCCGACCTGCACCCGCACCTCCGGTTCGGCGCACAGGTTGAGGTACCAGGCAGGGTGCCGCGCCGCCCCGCCGTTGGACGCCACCAGCAGGTACCGGTCGCCGTCGCGGCCGTAGATGAGCGCGGTACGCCGGAGCGTGCCCGACCGGCGTCCCCGGGTGGTGATCAGCAGGGCGTCGTAGCCGTGGTACTTCCCGCCGTCGGCGCCGTCGGTCGCCACGTAGCGCTCCACGTGGCTGGCCACCCAGTCGACCGGGCTGTCCTCAATGGTCTCCGCCATCCGGCCAGCGTAGCGGCCTCAGCGGTAGTCGTCGGTGCGCCGGACGGCGCCGAAGCGGGGAAAGGTCCGCCCGACGGCGAACTCGTGCTCGTCGGCGGCGAGGCCGGACATCGCGTCGGCCACGAACTCCAGCTCGTAGCCGTGGTCGCTGGCCGCGCGGGCCGTCGACTCGACGCCCATCGTGGTCACCAGGCCGGCCAGCACCAGGGTGTCCACCCCGCGCAGGCGCAGCTGCTCGTCCAGGTCGGTGCCGTGGAACGCGCCGACGGTGCGCTTGACGACCACGACGTCGCCCGGCTCGACCAGCCCCTCGGCGAAGCCGCTGCCCGGCGGCTGCTCGGCCACCCCGGGCCGCTCGACGCGGACCTGGACCACCGGGCGGCCCTGCGCCCGGAACACGGCGGCGAGCCGGCGGCACCGGTCGAGGACCTCGTCGCCGCGGTGCGGGGCCAGCTCCAGCGCGATGATCCGGGGCATCAGGTCGATGAGTACGAGGGCCGTCGTCACGCGGGTGATCATAGGTGGCGGCGGCGGAGGTCAGGGGTCGGTGAGCAGCAGCCAGTCGTCGTCGAGCGGGGCGACCTGCGTGCCCTCGGGCCAGACGTGCGGGCCGGCGGCCGTCGCCCGCGCCTGGTCGACCAGAGGGCGGCGGGCGAACGTCGCCCCGTCGAAGGTGACCGGGCCGAGGAAACGGGCCCGCCCGAAGTTCGTCGCCCCCTCGAAGCGGGCCCGCTCGAACCAGGTCTCGTCGCCGAACTCGGTCCACCGGAACAGGGCCAGGTCCGCGAAGCGGGCCTGCCGGAACCCGGCGTAGCCGGCGAACGCGGCGTGGTCCATCGAGACGCCGCTCAGGAAGACCGCCTCGCGGAAGGTCGCGCTGTCGGTGAAGCGGGCCGCGTCGAAGCTCGCCGTCCGGTGGAACGTGGCGCCCCGGAAGGAGGCCCGGGCGATGGTGGCCCGCCGGCAGGACAGCCTGCCCGCGAGGTCGGCCCCCTCGAAGCTGACCCCGCCGGCGACCCGGGCGTGGTCGAGGACGATCTCGGCGTCCCCGCGCAGGCCGTCGCAGACCAGGTCCGCGAAGGTCGCGCCGAGGGACAGCCGCCCGCGCACGGTCGCGCCGGCCAGGCTGGTGGTGCCGGCGCAGACCGCGCCGGTGAGGTCCGCGTCCTCCAGCGTGCAGCCGACGGCGTCGAACCCGTCGAGCCGGGCGCCGGTCAGGTCCAGCCTGACCCCGGGCCAGAAGGCGTCGTCGTCGGCGCGCAGGTGCCGGGTCAGCACCCGCTGCGCGGTGCGGCGCACCTCCGCCTCGCGCGCGTCGTCCTGCGGCGCCGGCATCCGCAGGTACGCGCAGAGCACCGCCACGATCGTCTCCCGCTGCGCGGGATTGTCCTGCCCGAGCCGCTCCAGGGCGTGCAGGCCGCCCAGGCGTACGGCCGCGTTGTCGTTGCCGAGCAGCTCGACGGCGCTGGTGTACAGCTCGGTCAGCCGGCGCTCGGCGGCGTCGTGCTCGGCCGCCTCGGCCTGCCGCTCCTGGTGGCGCTGCCCGGCCTCGGCCACCGCCTCCGCGTGCGCCTGCACCCGTTCCCGGTGCGCCTGGTCCTGCGCGGCGACGGCCTCCTGGTGCCGCTGGGCGCGTTCGCCGATCCACTGTCGCCGGGCGGCGAGCAGCAGCGCGAGCCCGCCGCCGGTGCCGGCGACCACGGTCAGCCCGGTCCGGATGGCGTCGATGCGCAGCGTCGCGCGGGTGTCCGGCTGGGCGGCGCGGTCAGCCTCGCCGAGCAGCCAGTCGAGCACCAGCCAGCCGAGCAGCGCGGCGACCAGCAGCCCGACGAGCACCAGCCACCACGGCATCACCCGCAGCGGCTCTTCGCGGGGCGGTGTCGGGCGCACGGGTCACAGCATGCCACCGCGCCCGGCCCGACGTGGGGCACCGTCCCTCGTGGACGACTGCGCCGGGTTTGCCGGTTCGTGCCCCTGGCGCGACAAGAGGTTACCGGCCCGTAACTTGTTATTGACGATCGCGAATGACGGCCAGCATCATCGTCCCACGATCGATCGGATCCCCACCCGCCGTCCCCGGGCCACCGGGTACCTCCCGCCGGAGGTGCAGCCATGCTGCTCCGAAAGATAGTCCTCACCGCCACCGTCGTCGCCGCGCTGCTCGTGCCGGCGACCGCCGCGACGGCCGCCCCCGACCGTCCCGCCACCACCACGACCGCCGCCGCCACGACCACCACCACGGCCGCCGCCGGCAATCCCGTCATCGTCGTCGGCGGCCTGATCGGCGTCTCCATCGCGTACGAGCCGATCGCCGCGCGGCTGCGCGCCGACGGTCACCGGGTCTTCGTCTACCAGTTGCCGGGGCTCGGGTTCGGCGACATCCGCGACTCCGCCCGCGCCTTCTCCGGATTCGTGGACCAGGTCCGCTCGGCCACCGGGGCGTCCCGGGTGGACCTCGTCGCCCACTCCGAGGGCGGCCTGGTCTCCCGCTGGTACGTCAAGTTCCTCGGCGGCGCGGACGCCGTCGGGCGCTACGTCAGCCTCGGCAGCCCCCAGCAGGGCACCTACGTGGCCAACATCCTGCGCGTCGTCGGGCTCGGCAGCTGCGCCGGAGTCGTCGCCTGCCAGCAGATGTCCATCGGCTCGGCCTTCCTCGCCGACCTCAACGCCGGCGACGACACCCCCGGCGCGGTCCGCTGGACCACCGTGCGCACCTGGCAGGACGAGCTGGTCCGCCCGGTCGACAACGCCACGCTGGCCGACGGCGCGACCAACGTGCTGATCCAGGCCGCGTGCCCGCTGCGCGCGGTCGGCCACCTCGGCCTCGTGCTGGACGGCACGGCGTACTCGATCGTGCGGCAGGCGCTGCGCGGGGAGGCGATCCGCCCGCACTGCCTCGCCCTGTAGCGCCGCGCGCGGGGCGGGCGGCCGGGCGTCGTCCGCCCCCGAGTCACGTCAGGTGGCCCTGGTGAGGGCCGCGTACTCGTCGTCGGTCAGCCGCACCTCGGCGGCGGCCACGTTCTCCTCCAGGTGCGCCACCGACGAGGTGCCCGGGATCGGCAGCATCACCGGCGACCGGCGCAGCAGCCAGGCGAGGGCGAGCTGGGCGGGCGTCGCGCCGTGCCCGGTGCTGATCGCGTCCAGCGGGCCGCCCGGCCGGGCCAGGTTGCCGGTGGCGATCGGGAACCAGGGGATGAAGGCGAGGTCGTTGCGCTCGCAGTGCTCCAGCACGGCCTCCGCGCCGCGGTCCGCCAGGTTGTAGAGGTTCTGCACCGAGACGATCGGGGTGATGCTCCGGGCCGCCTCGATCTGCTCGACGGTCACCTCGGACAGGCCGATGTGGCGGATCTTGCCCTCCTGCTTGAGCAGCGCCAGCTCGCCGAGCTGGTCGGCGAGCGGCACCTGCGGGTCGATCCGGTGCAGCTGGTAGAGCCCGATGGCCTCCAGGTCGAGGTGCCGCAGGCTCAGCTCGCACTGCTGGCGCAGGTATTCCGGGCGCCCCACCGGCCGCCAGTCGCCCGGACCGGAGCGCGTCAGGCCGGCCTTGGTCGCGACGACCAGGTCGTCGGCGTACGGGTGCAGGGCCTCGCGGATCAGCAGCTCGCTGACGAAGGGGCCGTAGGAGTCGGCCGTGTCGATGAACGTCACGCCCAGCTCGTAGGCCCGGCGCAGCACCCGTACGGCCTCGGCCGGATCCTTCGGGTCGCCCCACACGCCGGGGCCGGTGAGCTGCATCGCCCCGTAGCCGAGCCGGTCGACCTGGAGGTCGCCCCCGATCCGGTACGTCCCGGAGGCCTTGGCGGGCTGCTTGCCGGCGTCGTTCGCCATGCGTGGATCCTCCATCCTGTTCGTCCGTCTCCAGCGGCCAATCCCACCACCACCGCAGGGGACTTTTCCCGCCGATCGCCGCCCGCACCACGACCGGGCGGTTCGAGACCGGGATCACCCGCCCCCGGGCCGCACGTGCGCCGGGGCCGGCACGTGGTCGAGGTGGGTGTCGCGGAAGGGCCGGGTCAGCGGGCACGGGTCCAGCCGCAGCGCGGCGAGGATCGCCCGGTGCTGGCACTCGGCGAACAGCCGGGGCGCGTCGTCGAGCGGCACCTCCCCGCGCAGCGCCGCGCCGAGCACGACGATGTCGACCGCGCCGACCCCCAGCGGGGCGAACACCGCCGGATCGTCCCCGCTCGGGCCGGGCGGCGGCGGGGCGTCCAGCGGGTGGAGCGTGCCGTCGAAGCCGGCGAGGACCTCGTCGCCGTCGTCGTCCCAGTGTTCCGTCACCCAGCCCCGGTCGGAGAGGTAGCGGTGCGTCTCCCGGCCGCCGACGTGCACCGTCGCCCGCATGACGCTGGAGTCGAAGACGTCGAAGGCGACCGCCGGCTCGCGCGTGAGCAGGGTGATCAACTGCGCCAGGTCGTCGACCTCGGCGTAGCCGCTCTCCTCCTCCTCGCGCGGGACGACCGCCCACCGGCGCTCGCCGACCTCCGTCACGTACGCCTCGGTGCCGACGTCGGTCAGCACCCTGCGGATCTCCGCCAGGCCGCCCACGGCCAGGATCGTCTGGTAGCTCGTGCCCACGCCGGCAGCGTAGGGCGGGGGTGGGACAGCGCCCGGCCGCCGCGACCGGTGCCTCCGCAGCCCCGCCGGGGAAAACGGCGCGACGGGGCCGCAACCGGGCCGGGCCGCCGACGAAGTTGACCGGAGCGCCCGTGCCGACGGGCCGCCCGTGCGACGCTGGGCCCGTGCCGGCTCGGCGTCGACCACGGGTCGTCGCGGGCGGCGCGACGCGGGAGGGAGCGCCATGACGGGAGTGCCGCAGGTCGACTTCGCGCTCGACACGTACGAGTGCATCGTGCTGTATCCCGGCGCGGCCGGGCGGGCGCTGCCGGCGGAGACGGTGCAGCGGTTGCAGGCCGAGCACCTCGCGCACATGCAGGCCCTGCAACGGCGGGGGATCATCCTGGTCGCCGGCTCGGTGGACGGCCCGGCCCGCGAACCCGACCCGCCGATCGGCTTCGGCCTGGCACGCACCGGCTCGGTGGACGACGTGCGCAGCGTGATGGAGGCCGACCCGGCCGTGCAGGCCGGGCTCTACCGGGTGGACGTGATGACCTTCCTCTGCCCGGAGGGCTCGCTGGACTTCCCGCTGGTCAAGACGCAGAGCTGAGCCGTCGGCGGTCGCCACCCGCCACCGGCCACCCGGCGCCGCGCCGACCCGACCCACGCGGCGTCCTCGGGGCGGTGCCGAGGACGCCGTCGACCGGGTGCCGGCGAGGCCGACCTGCGCGCCGGGCGAGGTCGAACCGGGCACCGGGCGACGTCGACCCGCGTGTCGGCCGACGTCGACCTGCGCGTCCGGCGATGTCGATCCGTGCGCCGGGTCGGCCGGCGGGGAGCACCCGGCTGTCCGTTCGCGCCGGGGGCGTACGATTCCGGCGCGCGGTCGCCGATGCCCGCCGCCTCAACGTTCCGGCGTGGGTTCCGCCCGCCGGCTGCGCGCGTGCCGCGCGTCGTTGGACAATGTTCCGCAGTCCGCAAGGGGTCGGCCCAGAGCCCGACCCGGAGGAGAGACTAGCCTGATGGGCGTGACACGCCGCGCGAAGATCGTCTGCACTCTTGGTCCCGCCACCTCGTCGCCGGAGCGCATCCGGGGCCTCGTGGAGGCCGGCATGAACGTGGCGAGGCTCAACTTCAGCCACGGCAGCCACTCCGATCACGAGGCGGTGTACCGGCTGGTCCGCGAGGCCGCGGACGCGGCCGGCCGGCCGGTGGCCGTGCTCGCCGACCTGCAGGGCCCGAAGATCCGGCTCGGCCGGTTCGCCGACGGCCCGCACGAGTGGCGCACCGGCGACTCGGTCGTCATCACCGGGGACGACGTCCTCGGCACCAAGGAGCGGGTCTCCTGCACCTACCGCAAGCTTCCGCAGGAGGTCAAGCCCGGCGACCGGCTGCTGATCGACGACGGCCGGGTCGCCGTCGAGGTCACCGACGTCACCGGCAACGACATCCGCTGCCTGGTCACCGAGGGCGGCCCGGTCTCCAACAACAAGGGCGTCTCGCTGCCGAACGTGGCGGTCAGCGTGCCGGCGATGTCCGAGAAGGACGCCGAGGACCTGCGTTTCGCGCTCGGCCTGGGCGTCGACCTGATCGCGCTCTCCTTCGTCCGCTCGGCGGACGACATCAAGCTGGTGCACAACATCATGGCCGAGGAGGGCGTGCACCGGCCGGTGCTGGCCAAGGTGGAGAAGCCCGAGGCGGTCGACTGCCTGGAGCAGATCGTGCTGGCCTTCGACGGCGTCATGGTCGCCCGCGGCGACCTCGGCGTGGAGCTTCCGCTGGACCAGGTCCCCCTGGTGCAGAAGCGGGCCGTGCAGCTCTGCCGGGAGAACGCCAAGCCGGTCATCGTGGCCACCCAGATGCTCGACTCCATGATCGAGAATTCCCGGCCGACCCGCGCCGAGGCCTCCGACGTGGCCAACGCCGTGCTCGACGGCGCGGACGCGGTGATGCTCTCCGGTGAGACCAGCGTCGGCAAGTACCCGGTGCTCACCGTCAGCACCATGGCGAAGATCGTCACCACCACCGAGTCCGGCTCGATCGGGGTGCCGCGCCTGCAGCACGACCCCCGTACGCACGGTGGCGCGCTCACCGTCGCCGCCTCCTCGATCGCCCGGGCCATCGGCGCGAAGGCCCTGGTCGCCTTCTCGCAGACCGGCGACACCGTGCGGCGGCTGTCCCGGCTGCACTGCGACCTGCCGCTGCTCGCCTTCACCCCGGTGCCCGAGGTGCGCAACCAGCTCGCCCTCTCCTGGGGCGTGGAGACGTTCCTGATGCCGTTCGTCGAGCACACCGACGACATGTTCCGCCAGGTCGACCAGGCGCTGCTCGGGCTCGACCGGGCCAACCCCGGCGACTACGTGGTGATCGTCGCCGGCAGCCCGCCCGGCACCCCCGGCTCGACCAACACGCTGCGCGTACACCAGCTCGGGTCGCTGGTCGACGCGGCGTCGGCGCGGGCCTTGCAGTGAGCGACGCGGACGTCGCGGTCGGGCAGGCCGCGGTCGACCAGCTCCTGGAGGTGCTCGACCTGGAGCACACCGGCGGGATGACCTTCCGGGGGATGAGCCCCCCGGTCGGTCCCCAGCGGGTGTACGGCGGCCAGGTCGCCGGCCAGGCCCTGGTCGCCGCCGGACGCACCGTCGACCCGGCCCGCTTCGTGCACTCCCTGCACGGCTACTTCGTCCGCCCGGGCGACCCGGCCGAGCCGATCGTGTACGAGGTGGAGAACGTCCGCGACGGCCGCTCGTTCTCGGTGCGCCGCTCGGTGGCGCTCCAGCACGACAAGCCGATCTTCTTCATGTCGGCGTCGTTCCAGCGCACGGAGGAGGGCCTGGACCACCAGGCCCCCACCCCGCCGGACGTGCCGGGCCCCGACGAGGTCCCGACGATGACCGACCGGCTCGCCCGCTATCCCGAGCGGCTCGGCATCTGGGCGCAGATCCCGCGCCCGATCGACGTCCGCTACGTCGGCGAGCCCGGCTGGGTACGCCCCGGCGACCGCCCCGCCGACCCGCACCAGCGGGTCTGGATGCGCATCGACGGCAAGCTGCCCGACGACCCGCTGCTGCACGCCTGCGCGCTGACCTACGCCTCCGACCTGACGCTGCTGGACTCGGTGCTCTCGGTGCACGGCGAGGTGTGGGGCCCGGGCGGCGTGGTCGGGGCCAGCCTCGACCACGCGCTCTGGTTCCACCGGCCGTTCCGCGCCGACGACTGGTTCCTCTACGACTGCTGGAGCCCGTCCGCCTCCGGCGCGCGCGGGCTCGCCACCGGCCGCATGTTCACCATCGACGGGCACCACATCGCCAGCGTCGTGCAGGAGGGGCTGCTGCGCCGCGTCGGCGACTGAGCTGGCGCGGCCCGGTCGGCTGCTGCGCCGCGTCGGCGACTGAGCCGTCCCGGGCGCGGCCCGGTCGACCGGGAGGCGCAGGTGGTGGCGGCACATCGCCGTCGGCCGATCGGCCGAGGGGTGATCGTCCGGGCGGGGCGGCCAGGCGACTAACCTTGCCGCATGCGCCTCTCCGCCCGGGTCGACTACGCTCTCCGCGCGGTCGCCGAGCTCGCCTCGGTGACCGGCGACGCAGGGCCCGGACGAAGCCGGCCCGTGACCGCCGACCAGCTCGCCCGCGCCCAGGAGATCCCGCCGAAGTTCCTGGAGAGCATCCTGCTGCAACTGCGCCGGGGCGGCATCGTGCAGGCCCAGCGCGGCCCGGAGGGCGGCTACTGGCTGGCCCGCCCGGCCGGGGAGATCTCGCTGGCCGAGGTGATCCGGGTGATCGACGGCCCGCTCGCGCACGTGCGCGGGCAGCGCCCCGAGGAACTCGGCTACCACGGGGCGGCCCGGGCCCTCCAGGAGGTCTGGATCGCCCTGCGGGCCAGCGAGCGCGAGATCCTGGAACTGGTCACCGTCGCCGACGTGGCCGGCGGCACCCTGCCGGACCGGGTCGTCGAGCTGGCCGCAGACCCCCGCGCCTGGACCTGACCCCGCCCGGCTGCGCACCCGCTCCGGTCCGTCGCCGTGCCCTGGCGCGCAGCCGGCGCGGGCGCAGGCCCACCTCCGTCGCGTTGGTCC
Source organism: Micromonospora sp. NPDC023644 (assembly GCF_040640115.1). Classification (NCBI taxonomy): domain Bacteria; kingdom Bacillati; phylum Actinomycetota; class Actinomycetes; order Micromonosporales; family Micromonosporaceae; genus Micromonospora; species Micromonospora sp. NPDC023644. Next base: position 14,175 of record NZ_JBFABA010000065.1, read on the forward strand.
GCGTCGGCTCGCGCCGTCCCCCGCCGGTCCCGCCCTGGTAGCCCCGCCGGCTGGCGTCGCCCCGGGGTGTCGTCTCACTGACCGGTTGAAGGCTTGACCGCGGCACGCCCCGTGCCGCATTGTCGACCAAGTCGATAGGAGATGCCGAAAAGTCAGGGGGCGCTCGTGCGCAAGCTGCTGGTCCTCGCGCTGGTCGGGCTCGCCGCGCAACTCGTCGACGGCGCGCTCGGCATGGCGTACGGGCTGACCTCCTCCACGCTGCTGCTGCTCGTGGGAGTGGCGCCGGCCGCCGCGTCGGCCTCCGTGCACCTGGCCGAGATCGGCACCACGCTGGCCGCCGGGGTGGCGCACTGGCGGTTCGGCAACGTCGACTGGCGCGTCGTCGCCCGGATCGCCTTCCCCGGGGCCGTGGGCGCGTTCGCCGGCGCGACCTTCCTCAGTTCGATCTCCACCGCCTCGGCCGCCCCGTGGATGGCCGGCATCCTGTGTGCCCTCGGGGCGTACCTGCTGGTGCGCTTCTCCCGGCCGCTGCGCACCGACCGGCGCGGCGGCCGGCTGCGTGGCCGCTTCCTCGGCCCGCTCGGCCTGGTCGCCGGCTTCGTCGACGCCACCGGCGGCGGCGGGTGGGGCCCGGTCGCCACGCCGGCCCTGCTGGTCAGCGGGCGGATGGAGCCGCGCAAGGTGATCGGCTCGGTGGACACGTCCGAGTTCGTGGTGGCCGGCGCCGCGAGCCTCGGCTTCCTGATCGGGCTCGGCTCCGAGGGCTTCCTGCTGCCCATGGTGGCCGCGCTGCTCATCGGCGGCCTGATCGCCGCGCCGATCGCGGCCTGGCTGGTGCGCATCGTCCCCGCCCAGCTGCTCGGCGCGGCGATCGGTGGCGTGATCGTGCTGACCAACGCCCGTACGCTGATGCGCTCGGCCGACCTCGGCGGCCCGGCCCGACCGGCCGTCTACGCGCTGCTGGCCGTCGCCTGGGCCGTCGCCCTCGCCCTGGCCGTCCGGGCGCTGCTGCGCACCCGCCGCGACCGGGCCGTCGCCGCGACCGCCCTCGCGGCCGGCACCCCGACCGGCGCCCTCGCGGCCGGCACCCCGACCCCAGCGGCCGTCCCTACCTCGGCGCCCGCCGCGGCCACCGACCGCGTCCCGACCTCGCCGGCCGCGCCGACGGTGGCGCCACTGCGGACGCCGGACCACCTGCTCGCCCCCGAGCCGGCAACCACCGCCGGCCCATCGCGGAGATCTTGGTAGGAAAGTGCCCCCGCAGGGGCCGTTTCCGACCAAGATCTCCCGACGCGAAGCGACGCGGGGCGGCGCGCGCCGGCCGCGTCGGCGTGGGTGGCCCGGTGGGGCGGGGTCTCAGTGGGGGAGGAGGGCGGTCGCGGCGTCGGCGAGGAGGGTCCACGCCTCGTCGACGTGGGCCTCGGTGGTCTGCGGGGAGCCGACGGCCAGGCGCAGCGTGTACCGGCCGTTCACCCGGGTGTGCGTCAGGTGCACCCGGGAGGTGGCGTTCACCCGGGCCAGCAGCTCCGCGTTGACCTCGTCGTCCGCCGCCAGCCGGAAGCACACCAGCGAGTACGGGTGCGCCCCCACCAGCGCGAACCGCTCGTCGGCGCGGACCCGGGCGGCGAACCGGGCGGCGAGCGTCACGCCGGAGCGGATGTGCGCCCGCAGCCCCTCGGCGCCGTACCAGCGCAGCACGAACCAGAGCTTCAACGCCCGGAACCGGCGGCCCAGCGGCACCTGCCAGTCCCGGTAGTCGATCACCGCGCCGGACTCGCTGGCGGCGTTGCGCAGGTACTCCGGCAGCACGCTCAGCGCCTCGATCAGCTCGGCCGTGTCGGCCACCCAGAACGCGTCGCAGTCGAAGCCGGTGAGCAGCCACTTGTGCGGGTCGAAGCAGTACGAGTCGGCGTACTCCAGGCCGACGTGCCCGAACCGCAGCTCGGGGCAGACCGCCGCCGCTCCCGCGTACGCGGCGTCGACGTGCAGGAAGACCCCGTACTCGGCGCAGATCGCGCCGATCTCCGGCAGCGGGTCGATCGCGGTCGTGGAGGTGGTGCCGACGGTGGCCACCACGATCGCCGGGACGACGCCGGCGGCCACGTCCGCCTCGATCGCCGCGCGCAGCGCCGCCGGGGACATCGCCTGCGTCTGCGGGTCGACCTCGACCGGCCGTACGCCGTCGGCGCCCAGCCCGGCGATCCGCGCGGCCTTCTCGATGGACGAGTGGCCCTGGGTCGAGGCGTAGGCGCGGTAGCGGCGGTCGACGCCGACCTCGCGCCACCGGCCGCCGCCGGCCCGGTGCAGCGCGACCAGGGTCGCCACCAGCGTCGCCGAGGACGCCGAGTCCTGGATCACCCCGCCGCCGCCGGAGCCGGAGCGGAACCGCTTCGGCAGGTCCAGCAGGTCGGCGAGCCAGTTCAGCAGCACCGTCTCCAGTTCGGTGCACGCCGGCCCGGTCGCCCAGAGCATGCCCTGCACGCCCAGCCCGGCGCTGACCAGGTCGCCCAGCACGCTGGGCCCGGACGTGTTGGCCGGGAAGTAACCGAAGAACCCCGGGTGCTGCCAGTGGGTCAGCCCCGGCGTGATCAGGGTGTCCAGGTCGGCGAGGACGGCCTCCACCGGCTCGCCGTGCTCCGGCGGGCCGGCCGGCAGCCGGGCGGCCACCGTCCCGGGCGGGTCCTGCGAGGTCACCGGGCGCTGCTCCAGCGTCGCCCAGTAGTCGGCGATCCAGTCCACCACGGCATGCCCGGCGCGGCGGAACTCGTCCGGGGTCATGTGCTCAGCCACGCCCTGAGTCGATCAAGAATCCTGGCCGGGGGCAAGGGAAGCCGGGGCATGCCCGGCGCGGGGGAGGCCGGCGGGGAGGGTCGGGACCCGGGAGGGAACAGCGCATTGTCCGCAGAAAGCGCTTGCCCTAGCATCGCAGGTGCGCGGAGCCACCCCTCGACGCCGCCTAGCCGGGACACCCACGCCGCAGCGACGGCGCCGGGGTGCCGACACGGAGCGGCGGCGTCGACACCGACGCCGGATCGGCGGCGTCGGCCCACCGCCGCCAGCGCGGCGTGTCCTCCCGCCGGCCCGGGCAGGCCGACGGCGACGGTTCCCGCGCGCCCGACCTCTCCGGAGGACACCCATGCCCGTCACCCACCGCCGCGTCGCGCTGCTCGCAGCGGCCGCCGCGGCCGCACTCGTCGCCGGTACGCTCCCGACCCTCACCGCCGCGGCTGCCGCCGCCGGCTGCCGCGTCGACCACCGGATCACCAACCAGTGGCCCGGCGGCTTCGGCGCCGACGTCACCGTCACCAACCTGGGCGATCCGGTGAACGGCTGGACCCTCACCTGGTCGTACCCCGCCGGCCAGCGGGTCACCCAGGCGTGGAACGCCCTCGTCGACCAGTCCGGCGCCCAGGTGACCGCCCGCAACGTCGACCACAACGCGGTGATCGCCACCGGCGCCAGCACCACCTTCGGCTTCAACGGCTCGTGGGAGGGGAGCAACCCGTCGCCGACCGGCTTCGCCCTCAACGGGACGGCCTGCACCGGCGACCCGACCACGCCGCCGCCGACCACGCCGCCGCCCACGACGCCGCCGCCGGCCGGCGCGGTGCAGATGGAGGACCTCGACCGAGGGCTGGTCAGCGTCCGCTCCGGCACCGGCAACCTGGTCTCCTGGCGGCTGCTCGGCACCGAGACCACCGGGGTGGCCTTCAACCTCTACCGCGGCGCGACCAGGGTCAACGGCAGCCCGATCACCGGGGCCACCAACTACCTCGACAGCGGCGCGGCGGCGGACGCGACCTACACCGTGCGCGCCGTGGTCGGCGGCACGGAACAGGCCGCCTCCGCAGCCGCGCTCCAGCTCCCCGCCGGCCACCTCGACGTGCCGTTGCAGGTGCCGCCGGGCGCGAGCACGCCGAGCGGCGAGAGCTACACGTACTCCGCCAACGACGCCTCCGTCGGCGACCTCGACGGCGACGGCGACTACGAGTTCGTGGTCAAGTGGGAGCCGTCCAACGCCAAGGACAACTCCCAGTCCGGCTACACCGGCAACGTGTACGTCGACGCGTACACCCTCACCGGCACCCGGCTGTGGCGCGTCGACCTGGGCCGCAACATCCGCGCCGGGGCCCACTACACCCAGTTCCAGGTGTACGACTACGACGGCGACGGCCGCGCCGAGGTGGCCATGAAGACCGCCGACGGCACCCGCTCCGGCACCGGCCAGGTGATCGGCTCCGCCACCGCCGACCACCGCAACTCCAGCGGGTACGTCCTCGCCGGCCCCGAGTACCTGACCATGTTCGACGGCCGCACCGGCGCGGTCCTCTCCACCGTCGCCTACGACCCGCCGCGCGGCACGGTCTCCTCCTGGGGCGACAGCTACGGCAACCGGGTCGACCGCTTCCTCGCCGCCACCGCCTACCTCGACGGGCAGCGCCCCTCCCTGGTGATGGCCCGCGGCTACTACACCCGGGCGGTCGTGGCGGCCTGGGACTTCCGCGACGGCGCCCTGCACAAGCGGTGGACCTTCGACTCCAACGCCTCGGGCAACGGCGCCGCCTTCGGCCAGGGCAACCACAACCTCTCCGTCGCCGACGTCGACGCGGACGGGCGTCAGGAGATCGTGTACGGGTCGGCCACCATCGACGACGACGGCCGCCTGATGTACGCCACCGGGTTCGGCCACGGCGACGCCCTGCACGTCGGCGACCTCGTCCCCGGCCGCGCCGGCCTGGAGGTCTTCACGATCCACGAGTCCGGCAACCAGCCGGCGGCCGACCTGCACGACGCCCGCACCGGTCGGGTCGTCTGGCAGCGGCCGAACAACGGGGGAGTCGAGGGCCCCGGCCGGGGCGTCGCCGCCGACGTCCACGCCGGCAGCCCCGGCGCCGAGTTCTGGGGCGCCGGCACCCACATGGGCGACCTGTTCAGCGCCACCGGAGCCGTCGTCGGGCGCAGGCCGTCCTCGGCGAACTTCCTCGTCTGGTGGGACGGCGACCCGGTCCGCGAGCTGCTCGACGCCACCCGGATCGACAAGTACGGCACCGGCGGCGACACCCGCCTGCTGACCGCCAGCGGCGTGGCGGCGAACAACGGCACCAAGTCCAACCCGGCGCTCTCCGCCGACCTGTTCGGCGACTGGCGGGAGGAGGTCGTCTGGCGCACCAGCGACAGCCGCGCCCTGCGGATCTACAGCACGCCCACGCCCACCGGCAGCCGGATCCACACCCTCATGCACGACCCGCAGTACCGGGTCGCGGTCGCCTGGCAGAACACCGCCTACAACCAGCCCCCGCACCCGGGCTTCTTCCTCGGCGACCAGATGGCCGCCCCGCCCACGCCCGACATCCACCTGCGCTGAGCCGGCACCCGGCCGGTGGGGGCCTCGTGACGCCCCGTCGGCCGGTCACGAGGGGGTGGGACAGGCACCGGGCCGCAGCCGCGGAATCCGCACAGCTCCGGCCCGGTGCCCCACACCGCGGCATCCCCGACCCGTCCCGACCGGGAATGCCGTACCACCACCGGGGACAAACCTAGGCGGGCCACGCGTCGCCCCGGTGACGCCGACGTGAAGATCGTGTTTCAGCCCTCGCGGCGCAGGCCACCGGCCACCTGTTCGGCGATCAGCTCGTACGAGCGCACCCGGTCGGCCACGTCGTAGACCAGCGTGGTCAGCATCAGCTCGTCCGCGCCCGTGCGCGCCAGCAGCTCGCCGAGCTGCCGCCGTACGGTCTCCGGGGAGCCCGTCGCCTGCCCGTCCCGGCGCTGCCGGACGAACTCGCGCTCGGCCTCCGTGTAGGGGTACGCCGCCGCCTCGTCCGGCGTCGACAGGGGCTCCGGCCGACCCGAGCGCAACCGCAGGAACGACAGCGCCGCCGGCCCCGCCAGCCACTCCGCCCGCTCGTCGGTGTCCGCGCAGACCGCGTTGACGGCCACCATCGCGTACGGCTCGGCCAGCCACTTCGACGGCCGGAAGTTCTGCCGGTACAGCGCCAGCGCGGGCACCGTGTTCTGCGCGCTGAAGTGGTGCGCGAAGGAGAACGGCAGGCCCAGCAGCCCGGCCAGCTGGGCGCTGAACCCGCTGGAGCCGAGCAGCCAGACGGCCGGCTGCTCGCCGAGGCCGGGGGTGGCCGTGATCTGCCCCGGCCGTTCGCCGCTGAAGTAGTTCATCAGGTCTGCCAGCTCCCTGGGGAAGCCCTCCGCCGACAGCCCCTCCATCGTCCGGCGCAGCGCCAGCGCGGTCACCTGGTCGGTGCCCGGGGCGCGGCCGATGCCCAGGTCGATGCGGCCCGGGTGCAGCGCCTCCAGCGTGCCGAACTGCTCGGCCACCACCAGCGGCGCGTGGTTGGGCAGCATCACCCCGCCCGAGCCGAGCCGGATCGTCGACGTGTGCGCCGCCAGGTGCGCCAGCAGCACCGCCGGGGCGGAACTCGCGATCGCCGGCATGTTGTGGTGCTCGGCCACCCAGAACCGGCGGTACCCGAGTTCCTCCGTGCGCCGGGCCAGCTCGGTGGTGTGCCGCAGCGCCGCGCCGGCGGTGGCGCCGGCCGCGACGGGGGCAAGATCGAGAACAGACAGCGGTACGTTGATCACACGGTTGGCCAACCCCGCCGACCTCGGGTTTGTTCCCCGGAGCAGCCGGGCTCACGGCGCCCGCCGCGCCTACCGCAGGCGCTCAGCCCATGCCGCGCGCCTGCTCGAAGATCAGGCTCGTCTGGGTGTGCAGCACCGCCGGGTCCACGGCCAGGTGGTCCAGCACGAAGTCCCGCAGCGCGTCCGCCGAGGCCGCCCGCACGTGCAGCACGTAGTCCTCCGCGCCCGCCACGTGGAACACCGCCACCACCCCCGGCAGCCGCACCGACCGGGCCCGGAACGCGTCCACCGCCGCCCGCTCGTGCGCGGTCAGCCGCACCGACACCAGCGCCTGCAACGGCAGCCCGACCGCCGCCGGATCCACCTCCGCGTGGAATCCGCGGATCGCCCCGCACTCCCGCAGGGCACGGGTGCGGGTCAGGCACGTGGAGGGGGCCACCCCGACCCGCTCGGCGAGGGCGTTGTTCGGCAGCCGGCCGTCGGCGGCCAGCTCCGACAGGATCGCCCGGTCGGTGTCGTCCAGGTCGGCGAACCGCCGCACATCATTCGTCGCAAGGGGCATGGAGACATCATCCATCGAATCCTCCCGCCCCTCCAAGGACAATTACCGAATCATGTTCGGAACTATTGCCCCGGGTTGGCGCTATGTTCGATCCTTCCGGCATGACGACCGTGGACACCAGAGCCGTGCACGCCGGCCGCGACGACCTCGCCGCCCTCGGCGTCCACGTGCCGCCCATCGACTTCTCCACCACCAACCCGCTGCCGTCGGTCGACGCCGGCGGCGACGCGTACGAGGCCCTCGCCACCGGAGGCACCCTGCCCGCCGGCGGCAGCGCCGTCTACCAGCGCCTGTGGAACCCCACCGTGGCCCGCTTCGAGACGGCCCTCGCCGACCTCGAAGGCACCACCGACGCCGTCGCCTTCGCCAGCGGCATGGCCGCCCTCACCGCCACCCTGCTCGCCGCCACCCGGGACGGGAAGCGGCACCTCGTCGCCGTCCGCCCCCTCTACGGGGGCACCGACCACGTGCTCGCCACCGGCCTGCTCGGCACCACCGTCACCTGGGCCCGCGCGGGCGAGGTCGCCGCGGCCGTCCGCCCCGACACCGCCCTGGTGATCGTCGAGACCCCGGCCAACCCCACCCTCGACCTGGTCGACATCGCCGCCCTCGCCCGGGCCGCCGGCGACGTGCCCCTGCTCGTCGACAACACCGTCGCCACCCCCGTGCTCCAGCAACCCACCCGGCACGGCGCCGCGCTCGTGCTGCACAGCGCCACCAAGAGCATCGGCGGACACGGCGACGTCCTCGCCGGCGTGGTCGCCTGCGACGGTGACTGGGCCGCCCGGCTGCGCCAGGTCCGCGCGCTCACCGGCGCGGTCCTGCACCCCCTCGGCGCGTACCTGCTGCACCGCGGCCTGCAGACCCTGCCGGTGCGGGTCCGCGCCCAGCAGGCCGGCGCCGAGAAGCTCGCCGCCTGGCTCGCCAGCCACCCCGCCGTCGCGCGGGCGCACCACCCGTCGCTGCACGACCCCGCCGGGCTCGTCGGACGGCAGATGAGCGGCCCCGGCAGCCTCCTCGCCTTCGAGGTGCGCGGCGGCGCGCCCGCCGCGGCGGCCGTCGCGAACGCCTGCCGGCTGATCACCCACGCGGTGTCGCTGGGCGGCGTGGACACCCTCATCCAGCACCCGGCCTCGCTGACCCACCGGCCCGTCGAGGGGGAGGCCAAGCCCTGCGGGGGCCTGCTGCGCATCTCGGTGGGTCTGGAGGACGCGGAGGACCTGCGCGCGGACCTGGCCCAGGCCCTCGCCGAACTCGGCTGATCCTCGGCCCTCCGGTCGGAACCTCCGGCCGGTGGTCGACTGGCCCTCGGCCGTCGGGTCAGGACTTCGGGCCGACGTGGCGGTCGAGGGCGACGACGGCCTCCCGGCGGGCCACGGAGAGGCAGTTGCGGCGGTTCATCCGCCAGGCGACGCCGAGCAGGTCCAACGCCTACTGGCAGAGCCCCATGATGTCGGCGGACTCGTTGACGAACATGTAGCGCGGGTAGACGTACTCCCTGCCGCGCATCGTCACCCGGTTGCTCGTCCGGCAGCCGTCGGAGTGGAACAGGCCGCGAACGAAGTCGCCGGGGTGCGCGGTGACGATCTCCCGCTGCCAGTCGGTGAGGACGATCGGTCGCTCGGTGACCAGATGACCGTCCCCTAGGTAGCGACCGAGCAGGTAGGGGTAGGCCGCGGGATCGGTCGGATTGCCGACCTGGGGGGAACAGCGGAAACAGCGGGCGGCGGTGCCGACCACGACCGGCTCGGGCCGGTCGACGCACCAGTGCCAGACGGTGCTGTGGGGCTGGGAAATGGCTCGGGCGACTGACCGAATGTTGTTGCCACGGGCGCGAAGTGCTCGGGCGCGGGCACGCATCTCAGGTGGGTGCACGCGGAAATCATCGAACAGATGTGTGACAGAAGTGCCGGGAGCGGGACTTGAACCCGCACGCCCTCTCGGGCAGATGCTTTTGAGGCATCCGAGTCTGCCGATTCCTCCATCCCGGCTTAACCCCCTGCGCGGGGTCCGGCCCACTGTACCCGACTAGGCTCATGCGGGAGCATGGGTGGTAGCCGTGCCGGGAACGATGGTGGGAGTGGCCCGTGGCCGAGACGCAGACGGACGTCGAGCGCAGGCGCGTTCTGATCGCCGAGGACGAGGCGCTCATCCGGCTGGACCTCGCCGAGATGCTCGTCGAGGAGGGGTACGAGGTCGTCGGGGAGGCCGGTGACGGGGAGACCGCCGTCCGGCTCGCCGAGGAGCTCAAGCCGGACCTGGTCATCCTCGACATCAAGATGCCGATCATGGACGGGCTGGCCGCCGCCGAGCGGATCGCGGGCGCCCGGATCGCCCCGGTGATCATCCTGACCGCGTTCAGCCAGCGTGACCTGGTGGAGCGGGCCCGGGCGGCCGGCGCGATGGCGTACCTCGTGAAGCCCTTCCAGAAGAGCGACCTGGTGCCGGCGGTGGAGATCGCGCTGTCGCGCTACTCGGAGGTCGCCGCCCTGGAGGCGGAGGTCGCGGGGCTGACCGACCGGCTGGAGATCCGCAAGACGGTCGAGCGCGCCAAGGGCGCGCTGATGACGACCTACGGGATGACCGAGCCGCAGGCCTTCAAGTGGATCCAGCGCACGGCGATGGACCACCGGATGACCATGAAGGAGGTCGCCGAGCGGATCCTCGCCGAGACCGCCGGCGGCGAGGTCGCCCAGCCCGCCTCCTGACGGGGCCGCGACACGCCGGAGAGGGCTCCGGGGGCTCCTCGCGGGAGCAGTTGATCGATAGCATCTGATCCATGTGGACCCGGCGGCTGGTGGCGGTGCTCGGTGTCCTCGTGGTGCTGCTGGCGGGCTGCGACCGGGCCCCGGCGGAGCCCACCGACGAGACCCTGCGCCCGCAGTGGCAGCCGCTGACCCTGCCGGCGCCGTCGGGCGTCCCCGGCCGGCCGCTGCTGCGCGACGCCGTGGCCTGCGCCGGCCGGTGGTACGTGGTCGGCGGCGTGGCCGACGCGGCGGGGGAGACCCGGCCGGCGGCCTGGGGCAGCGCCGACGGCGTGTCGTGGACGGCGCTGCCGCTGACGCCATCGAGCCACTACGGCCGCCAGCACGTGCTCTACGCGGCCGCGTGCCGCGACGGTCGGCTGGCGGCGCTCGGCGCGAAGAACGGCGGCGCGCACGGCAACCCGCGCACGGGCACCTGGTCGCAGTCGCCGGGCGGGGAGCTGCGCGAGGCGTCGGCGCCCTTCGAGCTGTACGCCGGCCCGCGTGCGGTGAGCGTGGCGCGGCTGGCGGCGGGCCCGGCCGGCTGGCTGATCGCGGGGGCGCGGATCGACGGGGCGGCGGTCTGGACGTCGCCGGACGGCGAGCGGTTCACGATCCGGGAGGGCGCGCCGGAGCTCGCCGGTGACGGGCGTGGCCGGACGGTCGCGTACGACGCGGTGGCCGTGTCGTCGGGGTGGTGGGTGGTGGGGGCGGTGCTGCCGCCCGGCGCGACGGCGCAGGCGCCCCTGGCCTGGAGTTCGGCCGACGGCCGGGCCTGGCGGCGGGTGGCGCTGCCGGTGCCGGACGGCCGCGGCCAGGCCCAGCGGGTGACGTCGGTCGACGGCGCGGTGGTGACGGTCGGTCCGGTGCGCGACGGGTTCGCCGCCTGGCGGCTGACCGGCGGCGAGTGGCGTCGGGCCGGCGGCTTCGGCGCGGCCGGTCCGGGGGTGTCCTCGGTCGGCGCCCTGGTGCCGGCCGGGCGGGAACTGGTCGCGGTGACGGGGGACGGCGGGGGTCGCGGACTGTGGCTCTCCGTCGATGCCGGGGACTCGTGGCGGGCGGTGGCCATGCCGGCCGCGGTGCCGGATGGTGGGAACACCGCCGTGGCGGTGGCCTCGCAGAATGATCGACTGTTGTTGGTGGCCGACGACGGGGCGGCGTCCCGTGCCTGGTCAGTCGGGTTGCCGACCATCGATCGGTAGGGGGTCGACACGGTTCGACCCGTTACCGAAGAAACGAAGGTGAGGGGCTTTCGCGACCGACGGTTCTTACAGCGATCGTTTCGAATCCGCCACGCCGTGTAACGGTTCGGTCAACCCCCTCCCCTGGGGCTTTCGTCACAGCTGAAAGGTGGGATAGCGTCCGGCCCCAGACCGGCGACGACGGTCTGGTTCGTCCGCCCCCGCAAGGGCCAATCGGCAGCGGGTGGTTCGGACCATGGGACGGAGGAGGGTTCGGGCCTTGAGGCAGAAGCTCGCGCGCGTTATCGGTGGGGTCGCCATGCTGGCGCTCGTCGCCGGCGGCACCGCATGCTCCAGCGGTAGCGACGACACGGCGTCCGGTGGCGACGCCTGTGGCAACAAGATCGCGTTCTTCGGCGCGCTGACCGGCAGCTCGGCGGCGCTCGGCATCAACGAGAACAACGGCGTCAAGCTGGCCGTCGACAAGTACAACAAGGAGAACGCCGACTGCAAGGTCGAGCTGGTTCCCCTGGACTCGCAGGGCAGCCCGGACCAGGCGCCGCAGCTGGCGCAGAAGGCCATCGACGACACCAAGATCCTCGGCATCGTCGGCCCGGCCTACTCCGGTGAGTCGGAGGCCGCTGGTCCGCTCTTCAACGAGGCCGGTCTGGTGACCATCACCCCCTCCGCGACCCGCCCCAGCCTGGCGGAGCAGGGCTGGAAGACCTTCTTCCGCGCGGTCGGCAACGACTTCAGCCAGGGCCCGGCGGCCGGCAACTACATCAAGAACGTGCTGAAGGCCGACAAGGTCTACGTCATCGACGACCAGTCCGCGTACGGCGCCGGCCTGGCCGACGAGGTCAAGAAGCTGCTCGGCCCGGCGGTCGTCGGCTCGGACAAGGTCCAGGGCGAGGGCAAGCAGGTCGAGTTCTCCGCCGTGGTCACCAAGGTCAAGGCCGCCAACGTCAAGGCGATCTTCTACGGCGGCTACTACCAGGAGGCCGGCCTGATCCGCAAGCAGCTCACCGCTGCCGGGATCACCGCTCCGCTGATCGCCGGTGACGGCGTGAACGACGCCGCGTACATCACCTCCGCGGGTGCGGCGGCGGCCGAGGGCACCATCCTCACCTGCCCGTGCCAGCCGGCCGCCGAGGCGCGCGGCACCTTCGTCCAGGAGTACAAGGCGCTCAACGGCGCCGACCCGGGCACCTACAGCGACACGGCCTACGACGCGGCGAACATCCTGCTCGCCGGCATCAAGGCGGGCAAGACCACCCGTGAGGGCCTGCTGGAGTTCGTGAAGGGCTACAGCGGCGAGGGCGTCGCGGCGAGCTACAAGTTCGTCGAGGGCGGCGAGCTCGACCCGGCGCAGGTGAAGGTCTGGGCCTTCAAGGTCGTCGGCGGCAAGGTCGTCCCGGACCAGGAGATCCCGAAGTCCTGACGCCGGTCGCTGCTACAGCGATTGATCGGTGATCGCGGGTGCGGCCGGGAGCTCGCTCCCGGCCGCACCCCAATATTAACTACACAACCAGGTGGAAGTAGCCATCAATGAACTTACAAAACCAGTTCTACAAATACGGGACAAACACGACGGCC
>NZ_JBFABA010000066.1:0-9660 GCF_040640115.1 Micromonospora sp. NPDC023644
GCACAACAAGCGGGTGCTGGCCCGTCGGGGCGCGATCGCCCGCGGCGAGGTCACCCCGACGGGCGCCCACCCTCGGCGCGGCGCCGGCCAGCGCGGCCGACTCCGGGTCGACCGGCTCGTCGGCGGCCTCGGCCGAACGGGGGGCACCCTTCGGGGTGACCTCGCCGCGGGCGATCGCGCCCCGACGGGCCAGCACCCGCTTGTTGTGCGCCTGGATGCGCGGATCGTAGTTCTTGAGCAGCACCAGCAGCGGCGTGGCCAGCAGGATCGAGGTCAGGAACGCCACCGCCATACCGACGAAGAGCACCAGGCCGAGGTCCTTCAGGGTGCCCGCGCCGAGCAGGCCGGCACCGATGAAGAGCAGACCGCCGACCGGCAGCAGCGCGACCACCGACGTGTTCAGCGACCGCATGAGGCTCTGGTTGATCGCCAGGTTGGCCGCCTCGCCGTACGTCTGGTTGTTGTTCGCGGTGATGCCGCGGGTGTTCTCCTGCACCTTGTCGAAGACCACCACCACGTCGTAGAGCGCGAAGCCCAGGATCGTGAGGAAGCCGATGACCGTCGACGGGGTCACCTCGAAGCCGACCAGCGAGTAGATGCCGGCGGTGAGGATCAGGTTCATGATCAGCGAGGAGACCGCGGCGACCGCCATGCGCCACTCGAAGCGCAGGATCAGGTAGATCATCACCACCGCGATGAAGACGACCAGACCGAGCAGCGCCCGGGAGGTGACCTGGCTGCCCCACGCCTCGCTGACCTGGTTGCTGCTGATCGCGGCGACGTCGATGCCGAACTCCCCGGCGATCTCGTCCTTGACGGCGTTGGCCTGCTCGGTGTCGAGCTGGGTGGTGCGCACCTCGTAGAACTCGCCGCCGGTGCCGCCGACCTTCTGCGTGGTGACCACCCTGGCGTCGTCGCCGGCCGTGGCCAGGGCCTCCTTGACCTTCAGCTCGGTCTGCTCCAGCGTGCCGACGCTGGCCGGGATCTGGAACGAGTTGCCGCCGGCGAACTCGATGCCGAGGCTGAAGCCGCGCAGCCCGAAGCTGAGCGCCGACAGCAGGACCAGCACGAGCGCGACGCCGAACCAGACCTTGCGCCGGCCGATGACGTCGAGGCCGGCCTCACCGCGGTAGAGGCGGCTCGCGAGACCACTCTTGGCAGCCATCTCAGGCCTCCTTGGCACGCGGGTTGCGGGACGTGGCCGGCTCGGCCGTCCGGGGCGGCAGCGCCCGGCCGAGGCCGCTGACCCGTGGGGACAGGAACGCGGAGGTGCGGGCGAACATCGTCATGATCGGGTGCCGGAAGAGGAAGACCACGACCAGGTCCAGCACCGTGGCCAGCCCGAGGGCGAAGGCGAAGCCCTTCACCGCGCCGACCGAGACCACGTAGAGCACCACCGCCGACATCAGCGTGATCGCGTTGGCCGAGATGATCGTGCGGCGGGCCCGGATCCAGGCGCGCGGCACCGCGCTGCGCGGGCTGCGCCCCTCCCGGATCTCGTCCTTGAGCCGCTCGAAGTAGATGACGAACGAGTCCGCCGCCACACCTAGCGAGACGATCATGCCGGCGATGCCGGCGAGGGTGAGGGTGAAGCCGATCTGCCGGCCGAGCACCACCAGCGCGCCGAAGACCAGCAGCGCCGAGAGGATCAGGCTCAGGAAGATGACCGAGCCGAGCAGGCGGTAGTAGAAGAACGAGTAGATGATGACCAGCGCCATGCCGATGCCTGCCGCGAGCAGACCCGCCCGCAGGTGGCTGGCGCCCAGGGTCGCGGTGACGTTCTGCGACTCCTGGGTGTCGAAGGTGACCGGCAGCGCGCCGTAGCGCAGCTGACCGGCGAGGGCGCTGGCGTCCTTCTGAGTGAAGTTGCCGGTGATCTGCGAGTTGCCCGTCAGCACGCCCTGGATCTCGGGCGAGGAGACGATCTCGTTGTCGAGCACGACGGCGACGCGGCACTTGCCGTCCTGGCCGAGGGCGGTGGCGTCGCAGGCCTGACCCTCGTTGTTGAACGCCTCGCGAGTCAGGTTGGTCCACTTGTCCTGGCCCGGGCCACTGAAGTCGAGGCTCACCACCCACTGGCTGGTCTGGTCCAGCACCGCGTCGGCGTCCTCGACGTCGGTGCCGAGCACCTTCGCCTGGTCGAGCAGGTACTTCGCGGCGCCGTCCTCGCAGGCCACCACCTGCTGGTCGGGGGCGGAGACCGACGCCGGCGGGCGCTTGTCGAGCTGAGCGCAGCTGATCTGCGGCACGTTGAACTGCATCGCCGCCGGCAGCACCGCGACCTCGCGCGGGTCGAGACCCGCGAAGGGCTTGAGCTTCTCCGCCAGCGACGGGTCGGCGGCCAGGTCGGCCGGGGCCTTGAGACCGTTCGCGGCGGCCCAGGCGGCGGCGCCGACCTTCTGCTCGACGGCCTTGCGCTGCTCCTCGACGCTCTGCGGCACGGGCTCGCCGCTGGCGCTCGGCGTCGGGGTGGCGGCGCCGGCCGACGGGGTGGCGCTCGGCGCGGCCGACGCGCTGGCGCTCGGGGCCGGGGCCATGCCGCCCTGACCGCCGCTCGGCGACGCGGTCGCCTTCGGCCCGGCGCTGCCCGACGGGGCGGCGCTGGCCGAGGGCTTCGCGCTGCCCGACGGGGCCGGGGCCGCGCTGCCGGAGGGGGCCGGGGTGGCGGCGGGCGGCGGGGCGGCGGCCGCGCCGCTGCCGTCGGCGGCCTTGAGCACCTTGCGGAAGCGCAGCTCCGCGGCGCTACCCACCTCGGTGATGTCGCGGTTCTCGCCGGGCAGGGAGATCACGATGTTGCGGTTGCCCTCGGTGACCACCTCGGCCTCGGCGACGCCGAAGGCGTTGACGCGGCTCTCGATGATCTGGCGGGCCTCCTCGAGGTTCTCCGCCGTGGGGGCCCGGCCGTCGACGCTGTTGGTCGCTTCCAGCGTCAGCCGGGTGCCGCCGACGAGGTCCAGGCCGAGCTTGGGCTCCAGCCGGTCCTTCCAGCCGCCGCTGGCGCCGCCCGCGAAGAACACCAAAAGATAGAGGACGACGAAGATGAGCCCGAGCACGGCCAACTGCCGTCCGGGGCGCATCTGTCCCTGAGGTGGTGCCACGGCTGTCCTGTCTCCCTGTACGGTCGCGCCGCTGGTGCGGCGGGTGTCGGCCGGTCCGGCCGGCGGTTCCGACGGGCCGGCGTCGGAGGCCGGCATCCGGCTCCGAGGCTCGGCGCGGGGGCGTCGAGCGGAACGGGACGGGCCGGCTTCCGGCGTCGGGCCCAACTATCCAGTTTTCACGTCGCCTCCGCTGCCCCGTCGGGCGAAGTCGTCACCGGAGCCCGGCGACCACCACCCGTGCGGGGCGGGAGCGACCGTCACTCCTTGACGACGTCCGCGTCCTCGGTGACCGCCTCGTCGGCCGGGCGCTCCGCCTGGCTGACGACCCGGGCGATGGCCGGACGGGCGTACCGGGTCTGCACACCGGGCGCGACCTCGAGCAGGACGGTGTCGTCGTCGATGCCGGTGACCGTGCCGTAGAGCCCACCGATGGTGACCACCTCGTCGCCGGGGGCGAGGGCGGACTGCATGGACTCCGCCTCACGGCGGCGCTTCTGCTGGGGGCGGATCATCATGAAGTACATGACGCCGAAGAGCAGAGCGATCATGAGGATCGGCGTCAGGCTGCCGGCACCCCCGCCGCCCTCTGCTGCGTAAAGCACGGTGAAAGACCTTCCCATTGGCCGCCGTCCCGGCGCGGGCGCGTCGGAGCGGAGGCGGATTCTCACGTCCTGTACAGACCGGCGCGAGTCTAATCCCTGCACCTGGGAACGCCGAATGCGGCACAGATCACGTTCACATCACGGCTGATCGGCATCCACGGAGAACAGATCGGGCGTGGGAGGGGCATCCGCGCCAAATGTACCATTCGGGGGTGTGCGACCCAGGTGCCGCCAGGCGGCCTCGGTGGCGACCCGGCCGCGCGGCGTCCGGGCCAGCAGACCGGCCCGGACCAGGAACGGCTCGCAGACCTCCTCCACCGTGTCCGGCTGCTCACCCACCGCCACGGCCAGCGTGGACAGGCCGACCGGACCGCCCCGGAAGGAGTCGACCAGCGCGGTCAGCACCGCCCGGTCCAGCCGGTCCAGGCCCAGCGCGTCGACGTCGTACACCTTGAGGGCGGCCCGGGCGGTCTCCAGGGTGACCACCCCGTCGGCCCGGACCTCCGCGAAGTCGCGGACCCGGCGCAGCAGGCGGTTGGCGATCCGGGGCGTGCCCCGGGAGCGGCCGGCGACCTCGGCCGCGCCCTCGTCGGTGATCGGCACCCCCAGGATCCGGGCCGAACGGCGCAGCAACACCTCCAGGTCGGCCGGCGAGTAGAAGTCGAGGTGCGCGACGAAGCCGAACCGGTCGCGCATCGGCCCGGTGAGCAGGCCGGAGCGGGTGGTCGCGCCGACCAGGGTGAACGGCTCGACGTCCAACGGGATCGCCGTCGCGCCCGGGCCCTTGCCGACGATCACGTCGACCCGGAAGTCCTCCATCGCGCTGTAGAGCAGTTCCTCGGCCGGCTTGGCGATCCGGTGGATCTCGTCGATGAAGAGCACGTCGCCCTCGGCGAGGCTGGTCAGGATGGCCGCCAGGTCGCCCGAACGCTCGATCGCCGGGCCGCTGGTCACCCGGATGCCCGAGCCCAGCTCGGCGGCGACGATGTTGGCCAGGGTCGTCTTACCCAGGCCGGGCGGCCCTGAGAGGAGGATGTGGTCGGGCGGCGAGCCGCGGCGCATCGCACCCTGGAGCAGCAGGTCGAGCTGGTCGCGGACCCGGTGCTGGGCGATGAACTCCTCCAGCCGCTTCGGCCGGACGGTGGCCTCCGCGTCCAGGTCGGCGTCGTGCACGTAGGCGGAGACCAGCCCGCCGTCGGGCCCCGTCACCGGGTGCGGCCCAGCAGCCGGATGGCCTGCTTGAGCAGGACCGGCACCGGCGGAACGTCACCGTCGATCGTCTCCGCCACCGCGGCCACCGCCTGGTCGGCCTGGCCGGCCGTCCAGCCGAGCCCGACCAGCGCCTGCCGCACCTGCTCGGGCCAGGCCCCGCCGGTGACCCCGGCCGCGCCGTCGGCGCCGACCGGCACCGGGCCGACCCGGTCGCGCAGCTCCAGGACCAGGCGCTCCGCGCCCTTCTTGCCGATGCCGGGCACCCGGGTCAGCGCGGCGGTGTCGGCGTTGGCGATCGCCTTGCGCACCGCGTCGGGGGTGTGCACGGCGAGCACGGCCTGGGCCAGCCGGGGGCCGACGCCGCTGGCGGTCTGGAGCAGCTCGAACAGCTGCTTGGCGTCGTCGTCGGCGAAGCCGTAGAGGGTGAGCGAGTCCTCCCGGACGACCAGGCTGGTGGCCAGCCGGGCGGGCTGACCGACCCGCAGGTCGGCGAGGGTGCCCGGGGCGCACTGCACCGCCAGGCCCACCCCGCCGACCTCCACCACGGCGTGGTCCGGACCAGTCGCGGTCACCACCCCGCGCACGCTGGCGATCATCTGGCTCCTCCTCGTCGTACCCGGTCGGCCGCGGCGGCCAGCTTGGAGCGCGTCCCGCCGCGCCACACGTGACAGATGGCCAGCGCCAGGGCGTCGGCGGCGTCGGCCGGCTTCGGCGGCTCGGCCAACCGCAGCAGCCGGGTGACCATGGCGGTCATCTGCGCCTTGTCGGCCTGACCGGAACCGGTCACGGCCGCCTTGACCTCGCTGGGCGTGTAGGTCTGCACGGGCAGCCCGGCGCGGGCACCGGCGAGCACGGCGATCCCGCTGGCCTGGGCGGTGCCCATCACGGTGCGGACGTTGTGCTGGCTGAAGACCCGCTCGACGGCGACGCTGTCGGGCCGGTGCTCGGCCACCAGGTCGGTGAGCGAGCGGTCCAGGTGCAGCAGGCGCAGCGCCAGATCGTCGCCCGGATCGGTGTGGACGACGTAGTAGGCGACCAGCGTGCAGGGCCGCCCCGGCACGCCCTCGACCACGCCGACCCCGCACCGGGTCAGCCCCGGGTCGACGCCCAGCACCCGCACGCCGCCTCCTCCCCCAGCCGCCAGCAGTACGTGTGTTCGACACCCTACCGAGCCGGGCGACACCCCGCCGCCGGGGACACGCCGGGCGCGCCGACACGCCGCCCGGGGCGCGCGGCGGCCACACACTCCGGCCGTTGAGTATGTGTCGCCGGCCCATGTGCGCCCGGACACACAGCTCGTAACTTCATGCGCCATGACGGCAGAACCCGTGGCGGTCCCCCACGTCGTACACGTCGACCTCGCTGGTCGTACCGCCCTGGTGACCGGGGGCGGCAGCGGCATCGGCCGGGCCTGCGCCCTGCGGCTGGCCGCAGCCGGCGCCGAGGTGCTGGTGGTGGACCGCAACATCGAGGCGGCCAAGGCGGTGGCGGCCGAGGCCGGCGGACGGGCCGAGGGCGTGGACCTGGCCGACCCGGACGCGGTGGACCGGCTCGACGCCGACGTGGACATCGTGGTGAACAACGCGGGCCTGCAGCACGTGGCGCCGGTGCAGGAGTTCTCCGCGGAGCGCTTCGCCCACCTGCACCGGGTGATGGTGGAGGCGCCGTTCCTGATCATCCGCCGGGCGCTGCCGCACATGTACGCCAGGGGCTGGGGGCGGATCGTGAACATCTCCTCGGTGCACGGGCTGCGCGCCTCGCCGTACAAGTCGGCGTACGTCTCCGCCAAGCACGCGCTGGAGGGGCTGTCGAAGGTGGTCGCGCTGGAGGGCGCCGCGCACGGCGTCACCGCCAACTGCATCAATCCGGCGTACGTGCGCACGGCGCTGGTGGAGAGCCAGATCGCCGACCAGGCCGCCAGCCACGGCATCCCGGAGAGCGAGGTGGTCGAGAAGATCATGCTGGCGCGGGCGGCGATCAAGCGGCTGATCGAGCCGGAGGAGGTGTCCGAACTCGTGGCCTACCTCTGCTCTTCACCGGCGGCGTTCATCACGGGCGCGTCCATCGCGCTCGACGGGGGCTGGACGGCGAACTAGTGGCAAGCCGCACAATGTCGGTCATGTCGTCACCGGTGGAGTTCCTGGAGCTGCTCGCCCGCGAGGCCGCCGCGGTGGAGTTCGAGGGGCCGCTCGTCGCCGCGCGCGCCGCCGGACTGCCGCCCGAGCGGCTCGCCGAGCTGGAGCAGGCCAAGACGGTGGCGCTGCGGGTCCGCGCGCTGCTGGAACGCCGCCGCCGCCGGGAGGTCGAGCTCTCCGGGCTGTACGACACGGTCAGCGACCTGGCCGGGCTGCGCGACCTGGACGACGTGCTGCGCGCGATCGTGCACCGGGCGCGCAACCTACTCGGCGCGGACGTCGCCTACATGACCCTCGACGACGACGAGCGCGGCGACACGTACATGCGGGTCACCGACGGGTCGGTCTCCGCCCGCTTCCAGCAGCTGCGGCTGCCGATGGGCGCGGGCCTCGGCGGCCTGGTGGCCCAGTCCGGCGCCCCGTACGTCACCGCGAACTACCCGGAGGACGACCGCTTCCACCACACCGGCGAGATCGACGCCGGCGTGGGCGAGGAGGGCCTGGTGGCCATCCTCGGGGTGCCGCTGCGGCTCGGCTCCACCTCGATCGGGGTGCTCTACGCGGCCAACCGCTCGGCGCGGCCGTTCGTCCGGGAGGAGGTGGCGCTGCTGGTCTCCCTCGCCGCGCACGCGGCGGTGGCGATCGACACCGCGCGGCTGCTCGCCGAGACGCGGGCGGCGCTGGAGGAGCTGTCGTTCGCGAACACCACCATCCGGGCGCACAGCAGCTCCGTGGAGCGGGCCGCGGCGGCACACGACCGGATGACGGCGCTGGTGCTGCGCGGCGGCGGCGTGGAGGACGTCGCCGCGGCGGTCACCGACGTGCTGGGCGGGGCGCTGCTGGCGCTCGACGCGGAGGGCCGGCTGCTGGCCCGGGTCGGCGAGATCGAGGAGCCGGACCGGGCGGACATGGTGGAGGCGGTGGCCGCCTCGCGTACGGAGGGCCGCAGCGTGCGCCGGGGCCGGCTCTGGTACGCCGCCGTGGTGGCCGGGGCGGAGAACATGGGCGCGCTGGTGCTGCGCCCCGACGACGAGCTGGTCGACGCCGACCAGCGGATCCTGGAGCGGGCGGCGCTGGTGACGGCGCTGCTGCTGTTGTTCCGGCGTACCGTCGCCGAGGCGGAGGGGCGGGTCCGGGGCGAGCTGCTCGACGACCTGATCGCCCGGCCGCTGCGGGACACCGACGCGCTGCGCAGCCGGGCCCGCCGGCTCGGGGTGGACCTGGACGCCCCGCACGTGCTGGTCGCGGTCGGCGACGACGCGATCGCCGCGACCGGCTCGGCCCGGCAGCGGGTGCTCTCCTGGGCCACCACGTACGCCTCGACCCGGGGCGGGCTGGCGGCGGCCCGCGACGGGCGGGTGGTGCTGATGCTGCCGGGCCGGGACGCGGGTGGCAGCGCCCGGGCGGTGGCGCGGGACCTGTCCCGGGTTACCGGCCGGCCGGTGACCGCCGGGGCGAGCGGCCCGTCGACGGGGCCGGCGTCGCTGGCGGTGACGTTCGCCGAGGCGGAGCGGTGCCTGACCGCGCTCGGCGCGCTGGGCCGCTCGGGGCAGGGGGCGAGCACGGCCGAGCTGGGCTTCGTCGGGCTGCTGCTGGGCGCGGTGGGCGACGGGGGCGACAAGGACGTGAACCGGTTCCTGACCGCCACCGTCGGGCCGGTCGTCGACTACGACGCCCGGCGGGGTACCGCGCTGGTGAAGACCCTGGAGGCGTACTTCGGGGTGGGCGGCAGCCTGGCCCGGGCCGCCGAGCTGCTGCACGTGCACGTCAACACGGTCACCCAGCGGCTGGAGCGGGTCGGGCAGCTGCTCGGCGCGGACTGGCAGAAGCCGGAGCGGGCGCTGGAGGTGCAGCTGGCCCTGCGCCTGCACCGCCTGCGTACGCCGGCCGCCTGACCGCCCGCAGCCTGGCCGCCCGCTCCTTGACCCCCACCGCCGGCTGCCTGGCCGCCGGGCGCTGGCCGTCCGCCGTCGCGCGGCGGGCGGTCAGCGGGCGCGGATGCCGTCCAGCACGCCGTCGACGATGCGCTGCGGCAGCGTGGTCTCGTCGAGGTCGGGGTGCCAGCGCATGACACGCTGCACCAGCATCGGGCCGGTCAGCATCGCCATGACCACCTCGACGTCGAGATTCGCGCGGAGCTCGCCGGCGCGCATCCCCCGCCGCAGCACCTCGCGCATCATCTCCCGCCGCGGCTCGATGATGTTCTGGTAGAGCTGGTACTGCTCGGGGCTGCGGTTGACCTCCGGCACCAGGCAGGGCATGATCCGCGCCGCCCGCGGGTCGATGTGGTGACCGACCGCGCCCACCAGCAGGATCAGGTCGTCGCGGACCGAGTGGCCGGCGGGCTCGGGCGGGGTGCCCTTGAGCGTGCGCAGGGCGTCCCGCAGCAGCGCGTCCTTGCCGGGCCAGCGGCGGTAGATGGTGGCCTTGCCGACCCCGGCGCGGGCGGCGATCGCCTCGATCGAGATCGCCTCGATCGTGCTGCCGTCGGCGAGCAGGTCGAGGGTGGCCTCGACGATCGCCTCGTCCGCGCGGACGCGGCGCGGGGCCCCGGGGGGGCGGGGGGGGGCGGGGGGGGGTGTGATGTGGGGGGATTTTGCCGCATGGATGGGG
>NZ_JBFABA010000066.1:9670-26707 GCF_040640115.1 Micromonospora sp. NPDC023644
GGGGCGACCCCCTCGATGTTTATCGCCTCTTGCGTGGTGCGGGCGGCGCGCTGGTCGTGGGTGCCCTCTCCTTTCCCCTCGTCGGCGCGGACGCACCCCGGCCGCCCGGGCGGCCGAGGAGCGTCGGCGGTGGAAGTCATGTCGGACATTGTTCCCGAAGCTAGGCGGTCCCGGCCAACTCGGGTTCCCCCGCCGGCGCCGGCTCCCGCGCCGGGGCGGCGGGGCGGCCGGGCATCCAGCGCAGCACCACGAGGACGCCGAGCGCGGCGATCGCGGCGGCGAGGCCCGCCGCCCAGTGCATCGCCGCCAGGAAGGCGTCGTCGGCGACCGCGATCAGCCGCGGCGCCGCCGGCCCGAGCTGACCCGCCGCGGCGTACGCGCCGGAGATGGACTCGCCGGCCACCTCGCGCGCCCCGGCGGGCAGGTCCCGCAGGGCGGCGTCGACGTCGGCGCGGTAGACGGCGGAGAGCACCGACCCGAGCACCGCCACCCCGAGCGCGCCGGCCACCTGCCGGACCGTGTTGCTGACCGCCGAGCCGACGCCGGCCTTCTCCCGGGGCAGCGCCGACATGATGGACTCCGTGGCCGGGGGCATGATGTTGGCCATCCCGGTGCCCTGGAGGAAGAAGACGACCAGCACCACCCAGATCGGGGTGGTCGCGTCGACGAAGGCGAACGCGCCGAGCGCGACCACGGTCAGCGCCAGCCCGACCGTCGCGACCGCCCTGCCGCCGTACCGGCGGACCATCGATGCGCTGCTCGGGGCGAAGACGAGCTGGGCCGCGGCGAAGGGCAGGTAGAGCAGGCCGGTCTCCAGGGGGCTGAAGCCGCGCACCAGTTGCAGGTAGAACGAGCTGAAGAACATCACGCCCATCGCGGCGAAGAAGACCAGCCCGACGATGGCCACCGGGGCGGCGAAGCGGGGCACCCGGAACAGCCGCACGTCCAGCGACGGGTGGTCGCTGCGCCGCTCGTACGCGACGAACCAGGCCAGCACCGCCAGGCCGCCGAGGATCGCGGCCCAGACCAGCGGACGGCCGAAGCCGTGCTCGCCGCCGTCGATGATGCCGTACGTCAACGCGACGAGCCCGACCACCGACAGCAGCACGCCGACGACGTCGACGCGACCCGGCTCCGGGTCCCGCGACTCCGGCACGAGTACCGCCACCAGCACCACGCCCAGCGCCACCACCGGCACGTTGATCAGGAAGACCGAGCCCCACCAGTAGTGCTCCAGCAGCGCGCCGCCGAGGATCGGGCCGATGGCCACGGCCAGGCCGACCGCGCTGGCCCAGACGCCGATCGCCCGGCCCCGCTCGCGGGGGTCGAAGACGTTGGAGATGATCGAGAGCGTCACCGGCATGATGGCCGCGCCGCCGACGCCCATCAGCGCGCGGGCCGCGACGAGCTGCGCGGGGCTCTGCGCGTACGCCGACAGCAGCGACGCCAGCCCGAAGAGCACCAGGCCGATCAGCAGGAAACGCTTGCGCCCGGCCCGGTCGCCGAGGACGCCGAAGGTGAACAGCAGGCCGGCGAAGACCAGCGTGTAGGAGTTGATCGACCACTCCAGCTCACCCTGGCTGGCCCCGAGGCCCTGCACCGGGTCGGCGAGCGTGCGCAGCGCGACGTTGAGGATCGTGTTGTCCAGGACGACCACGAGGAGGCTGATCACCAGCACCCCGAGGATCGCCCACCTCCTCGGGTGTCCCGTGTTCTCGTGCGATGGCATCGTCGTGTTCTCCCCCGGCCCCGTTCCGATACGGGTCAGACTCGTAATTCAGGGTGTCAGCGTAGGCGGTCGATTATCGATACGGAACCGGTTCGTATCTTATGTGTCGGCGGTCACTCGGACGCGCCCGCTCGCCGTCTCGGGGGTTGGGCGGTGCGGGGTGTCGGGCGGCTGCGGGGTGTCGGGCGGCTGCGGGCGTTGGGCGGCTTCGTGGCGTTGAGTGGTTTCGGGGTGTCGGGGCGGTTTCGGGGTGTCGGGCGGTTCCGGACGTCGTGTCGGTTGCGGGTCCGTCGTGGTGGGGGTGCGGCCCGCCGTACCCGGCTCCGGGCGGTCAGGCTTGATCCCTGCCCGGGCACGGCGGGCCACACCCCGTCGGTGCCCGCTCACCGTCCTCGGCTCACTCTCCATCCCAGGCCGTGCCTGCCATGCACCCCTAGCCCTGCCTGCCTGCACTCGTAGCGCCGCCGCTTGCCCCGCCTGCACTCGTAGCGCCGCCACCCTGCCCGCGTAGCGTCCGGTGATCAGGGCGGCGTGGACGTTTCCCGGCCGTTGTGGGGTACATGGCGCCCTGATCACAGTCGGTTGATTCACGGTCGGTGTCCCATGATCCGTTGATGTCGGCCCGGGCTGAGGGCAGCGCGGAGCCCGGCGGAGCGTCAACCGATCATGAATGCCGCCCGGCGGCACCGGTGGCTCCCGCTACGAAACCGCCCCGCCACGGGCCGTCCCGCACCGAGATCCCGACCGGTCGCGCCACGGGCCGGATGCGAACGATGTCCGGTTGCGTTATGGGTGTCGGGTGCCGCGTCGGCGGGCGGGCGCCATCGGGTCCCAGATCGGGGCCGGTGTCCGGTTTCGGGGTGTGACCGGGGGCATCGTGGGGGCGGAATCGTGGCCGGGGCGGGGTCGTTACACCCTGCGTACGACCGAGCAAGACACGCCGCCCCACGGATGGTGGGGCCCCGGAATGATGGCGGGCCGCCGGTCGTTACACATGGTCCGGCCGACGTGAGGGCACCCCCCGCCCCGCGAACAGCCCGGATCCCCCCGGCCGACACGGCCGATCTGATCCCCCGGCCGACACGGCCGACCTGATCTTTCCTTCGGCGAGACGCCGGAGAACTCCCCTTGAGTTCATAGCGCCAGACGGTGCTTGCGCCCACACAGCCGGATTCCCCCTTCGGTGTGGGTGCCGACCCCCGAATGGAGCATCTGTGATGAACACGTTCATTCGTAACAGCGTTCTTGGTATCGCCGGTCTGGCGTTTGCCGGTGGTGTGTTCGCCGGTCCCGCGACCGCCCACGCAACCCCGTCGGTGGAGTCGATGCCGGTGGCCGTGGCGGTGCAGGCCGACAAGCCGGACATGGGCAAGCTCGTGCCGCATGGTGTGCAGGGTGCGCAGTCGCGTATCGAGCTCTCCGACGAGCAGGTCGGCAACGTCAAGGCGATCATCGCCGCGACGAAGAAGGCCGGCATGGACGAGCGCGCCGCCGTCGTCTCCATCGCCACCGCGTTGCAGGAGTCGAAGTTGGAGAACCTGGGTCACCTGGGTGAGCGCAACGACCACGACTCGCAGGGCCTGTTCCAGCAGCGCCCGACCTCGGGTTGGGGCACGGTCGAGCAGATCACCGACCCCGAGTACTCCACGACCGCGTTCCTCAAGGCGCTGAAGCAGGTCGACGGGTGGCAGGACATGCCGCTGACCGAGGCCGCCCAGACCGTGCAGGTCTCGGCGTACCCCGACCACTACGCCCAGTGGGAGCAGCAGGCCGCCGACCTCGTCGCCGAGCACTGGAACAACTGACACACCCCGACACGACTCCCACAGACTTTCCACCACAAGGGGGATCGCTGGCCGGCACCCGAACCCGGGGTGCCGGCCAGCGGCACATCCACCGATCACCATTCCGCGAAAGGGCTTGACTTCAAGTTCGGATGAGGTTCGAGGATCTCAGTCGGGATCCACGGCCGCTGACACGTCCGACACGGGAGCACAACGCATGAGCGCTGACACCAGCTTCTACTCGATCATCGACTACACGGTCGACGGGCCCGACACACAGCGGGAACTGGTGGCGGCCTTCGCGGATATCCAGGAGCGATGGGTCCGCTTCTATCCCGGCTACCGGTCGGCCCGGTTCCACGTCAGCACCGACGGAACCCGCGTCTACAACATCGTGCGCTGGGCGAGCAGGGCGGACTACGACAACTTCGTGGCGACCTCCGACGCCGAGGGCCGGGCGGCAGCCATCGCCGAGGCGCTGGACGGCCTGTCCGGCAGGGCCGAACCCCGGATGAGCGGCATCCCCACCTACACGGTCGTCCGCGAGATCGGGCCCGGCCCGCGGAAGACCGACGCCTGACCACCCGGCCGCCGACGGCCCACCCGATCGGTCCCGGCGCGCAGGAACCGGATCCGACTCGCCCGAACCGGCAGCGACCGCAGGTCGCGCCGCACGCGGAGGAACTCATGCAAATCGAGATGTACGCGGACGTGCTGTGCCCCTGGTGCTACATCGGCAAGAGGCGTCTCGCCGCCGCGCTGGGCCAGGTCCCCGATCGTCACCGGATCCGGGTCGTCTGGCGCAGCTACGAGCTCGCCCCGCAGGAGAGCAGGACCCCCGGCCAGACAGCCGCCGAGGCCATGGT
This sequence comes from Micromonospora sp. NPDC023644, assembly GCF_040640115.1. Lineage (NCBI taxonomy): Bacteria > Bacillati > Actinomycetota > Actinomycetes > Micromonosporales > Micromonosporaceae > Micromonospora > Micromonospora sp. NPDC023644. The sequence continues at coordinate 14,050 of NZ_JBFABA010000066.1, forward strand.
GGGCTGGTGGGCGGACGCGGCTCCCGCCCGGATCGCCCGCATCCGCACCCTCGGCGCGGCCGAGGGCCTGGACCTCAACCTGGACCTCGCGCGACCGGTGAACACGTTCGACGCCCACCGGCTGTGTCACCTGGCCGCCGATCGCGGCGTCGCCGACGACATGATGGAACGCCTGCTGCGCGCCTACCACACCGACGGGCTCAACATCGCCGCCCCGGACACCCTGGAGCGGTTGGGCGTCGAGACCGGGCTGGCCGCCACCGACGTACGCGCCCTGCTGGCCGGTGACGCCTACGCGGACCGTGTCCGCGCCGACGAGCGCCGCGCCGTGGAGTGCGGCGTCACCGGCGTACCCTCGCTGGTGATCGACGGTCGGCCCCCGATCTCCGCGGTCCAGGCCCCCGACCGACTCGGCCGCCTGATCAGCGACCGGCTGGCCGTCCACGCGGCATAGGCCGGGGCTGGGCCGGCGCGGCGGCGGGCGGGCCGGCGTGGCGGCGGTCAGGACGACAGCGGCGCGGCGCAGGCGGCGACGGCGGCGGGCAGCGTGGACAGCCGGGTCGCCGGTGCACCGAGCGGCTCGATCCAGCCCGGGCCGGCCCCGTACACCCGGATCGCCGGGAAGTCACGGGCGAAGCGCACCAGGCGGTACGCGCGCCCGGTGACCGGCGTCTGGGCCCAGAGCACGACGATGCGCGGGCGCACCCGACGGGCGGCGCTGGCGAGCGCCGTCCACGGCAGCGCCGGCCCGAGCAGCAGGCTGCCCCGGGACCGCTCACGCAGCGCGGCGGCCAGCGCGTGCAGGCCGAGACAGTGCGTCTCCTGCTCGGCCCCGGCCAGCAGCACGCCGCCGGTGGGCAGCGGACGGCCCGGTACGCGCCGGAACACGTCCAGGCCGACGCGGAGGCCCTCGGCGAGGGCGTGCTCGACGGCGACCTCGATGGCGGTGTGCCCGGGCAGCGCGGCCAGCATCGGCACGCAGACCTGCTCCCACAGCGCCGCCGCGCCCCACTCGTCGGCCACCTCGACGACGAGCGCGGCGACCCGGTTGGCGTCGAGGTCCTCGGCGGCCAGCGAGAGCTGCTTGCGCGCGGTCTCGACGGCCTCGACCGGCATGGGATCTGTCAGCACCAGACGTACCCCCGGGTAGACGTTCACTACCCGGGGTACGTCGGGAGGGCCGCGGCTGGATGCGCCCGGGCGCGACTACCGGCGGCGGGCCGCCGCCCAGCGCGTCGCCAGGGCCGCGGCGCTGCCCCAGATGCCACGCCGGAACACGAGCACGACGAGGACGAAGATGCCGCCGGTGACCAGGCCGATCGCCTCGAACCCGGAGAACGACAGCCAGTCCTCCAGGCGGACCAGGATGCCCGCGCCGAGCACCCCGCCCCAGAGCGTGCCGATGCCGCCGAGCACCACCACGATGACCGCCTTGCCGGAGGTGGTCCAGTGCAGCACGTCGAGGGAGACGAAGCGGTGGCCGACGGCGAACAGCCCGCCGCCGAGCCCGGCGATGAAGCCCGACAGCACGAACGCGGTCAGCTTGTAACGGTGCACCGGGTAGCCGAGCGCGCGGGCGCGGGCCGGGTTGTCGCGGATGCCGACCAGCACCCGCCCGAAGGGCGAGTGCACGATCCGCCAGGCGGCGGCCAGCCCGAGCAGCACGATCGGCAGGATCGCGTAGTAGAAGTAGTAGTCGTCGGTCAGGTCCAGCCCGAACAGCTCGCGGGGCACGCCCTGCAGGCCGTTCTCGCCTCGGGTGACCGAGCGCCACTCGTTGGCCACGTAGTAGACCATCTGCGCGAACGCCAGGGTGACCATGGCGAAGTAGATGCCCGTCCGCTTCACCGCCAGGTAGCCGATCGGCACCGCGAGCGCGGCCGCCGCGAGCGCCCCGGCCAGCACGGCCGCCGGGAACGGCAGGCCGAGGTGGATGGCCGTCAACCCGGTGACGTACGCGGAGGCGCCCCAGAACGCGGCGTGCCCGAAGGACATCAGCCCGGTGAAGCCGAGCAGCAGGTCCACGGCGACGGCGAAGAGCGCCCAGCAGAGGATGTCCACCGCCACCGCCGGGTAGAGCCCGTTGGGCAGCCAGAACGCCACCAGCAGCCCGACGGCGAGCAGCGCGTACCGGACCCAGGCGGGGGCCCGGGTCACGGCGACCAGCCCGGATCTCGGCGCCGGGCGACCGGCGTCGGTCGCGGTGTCGACGGTGCTCGTCATGCCGGTGCCTCCTCACGGCCGAACAGCCCGGCCGGGCGCCAGAGCAGCACGACGGCCATCACGATGAAGACGATCGTCTGCGACACGATCGGGAAGTCGGACAGGTACGCCTCGCCCCACGCCTGCACGAGGCCGATGCCGAAGCCGGCGGCGACGGAACCGAAGATCGAGCCCAGCCCGCCGATCACCACCACCGCGAAGACCACGATGATCAGGTCGGCGCCCATCAGCGGGTTCACGGCCCGCATCGGCGCGGCCAGCACCCCGGCGAGCCCGGCGAGGCCGATGCCGAAGCCGAAGACCGGGGTGACCCAGCGTCCGACGTCGATGCCGAACGCCCGGGTCAGCTCGGGGCGCTCGGTCGACGCCCGGACCACCATGCCGATCCGGGTGCGGGTGAGCACCCACCAGACGCCGACGCAGACGGCGACCGCGAAGCCGAGGATGAAGACCCGGTAGGTGGGGAAGTCGAAGAGCCCGAAGTCGACCGACCCGCTCAGCGCGGACGGGGTCTCGTAGGGGCTGGACTGCACGCCGTAGCGGAGCTTCACCAGGTCCTGGAGGATGAGCGTCAGGCCGAAGGTGAGCAGGAAGTTGTAGAGCGGGTCGAGCCGGGTGAGCCGGTGGATGAAGGCCCGCTCCAGTGCCATGCCGACCAGGGCCAGCCCCACCGGCATGATCACCAACGCCGCCCAGAACGGCACGCCGGCCTCGGTGAGCAGCACGTACGCGCCGAAGGCGCCCAGCATGTAGAACGCCCCGTGGGCGAAGTTGACCACCCGCAGCATGCCGAAGATGACCGCGAGCCCGAGGGCGAGCAGGGCGTAGAACGCCCCGCTCACCAGCCCGTTGAACGTGTTCTGCAAGAAGCCGGTCATGCCCTGGTCACATCTTGCAGTCCGCCGACGGGGCGCGGAACGCCTCGGCGGCGGGGATCGTCTTGAGGACCTTGACGTAGTCCCACGGCTCGGAGACCTCGGACTGGGGCTTCACCTGGGCCAGGTACACGTCGTGGATCACCCGGTGGTCCTCGGCGCGGATCTTGCCGTTGCGCAGGAAGACGTCGTTGACCTCCTTGCCCTCCAGTTCCTTGACCACCGTGTCGGCGTCGTCAGTGCCAGCGGCCTGCGCGGCCTCCAGGTACTGGATGGCGGCGGAGTAGTTGGCCGCGTGGGCGAAGGACGGCCGGGTGCCGGTCTCGGACTGGAACCGGTCGGCGAACTCGCGGTTCTGCTGGTCGAAGTTCCAGTACCAGGCGTCGGTGTACGTGGTGCCGGCGAGCGCGGCCGGGGTCAGCGAGTGGATGTCGGTGATGAACATCAGGCCCACGGCGAGCCCGACGCCCTTCTCCCGGAGCTTGAACTCGTTGTACTGCTTGACCACGTTGACCAGTTCCGCGCCGGCCTGCATGGTGCCGAGCACCTGCGGCTTCGGGTTGAGCGTCGGCGCCTTGAGCAGGAAGGTGGAGAAGTCGCCGCTGGTGTTCGGGAAGGGCGCCCCGTCCTTGCCGACGACCTGTCCGCCGGCGGCGGTGATGGCGGTGGAGAAGCTCTTCTCCATGTCCTGGCCGAAGGCGTAGTTCGGGTAGAGGATGTACCAGTTCTTCCCGACCTGCTCCGTGGTGGTCTTCCCGGTGCCGTTGGCCAGCATGTAGGTGTCGTACGCGTAGTGGAACGTGTACTTGTTGCAGCTCTTGCCGGTCAGGTCGGTGGTCGCGGCGCCGATGTTGAAGTAGAGCTTCTTTTTCTCCTTCGCCACGTCGGCCACCCGCAGCGCCGCCGACGAGGTGGGCACGTCGAGGATGAGGTCGACGCCCTGGCGGTCGTACATCTCCTGGGCCTTGGTGTTGGCGATGTCGGGCTTGTTCTGGTGGTCGGCGGTCTCCACGGTGATGTCCTTCGTCACCGCCTTGTCGCCGTGCTTGGCCTTGAAGTCGGCGATGGCCATCTCCACGGCCTTGACCGAGTTCTTGCCCGAGAGTTCGGAGTACGCGCCGGACTGGTCGTTCAGCACGCCCAGCACGATCTTGTCGCCGGTCAGCTTCTGGTCCCCGCCCGCCTGGGGACCACCCCCGCCGCAGCCCGCGACCAGCACCATCGCCGCCGCCGAAGCGGCGGCCACACCCACCGTCCTACGCATGCCCATCCCTCCACCCCGCGCGCCGCGCGGGTCGTCGAATCGGAATTCAGATGCCGAGGTACGACAGCAGCTCCCGCTCCCGGGAGCGCACCTCGGAGTTGTCCATCGCCTCCACGACGCGTCCCTCGGCCAGCAGGTAGTGCCGGTCGGCGACGCCGGTGGCGAAGTGCAGGTTCTGTTCGACCAGCAGCACGGTCACCCCGTGCCGCTTGGCCTCGCGCAGGAGGTCGCCGACCTGCTGCACGAGCAGCGGCGAGAGCCCTTCGGTCGGTTCGTCGCAGAGCAGCAGCCGGGCGCCCATCCGCAGCACCCGGGCCAGCGCGAGCATCTGCTGCTCGCCGCCGGAGAGCATGGTGGCCGCCGAGTCGCGCCGCTGGTACAGGGCGGGGAACGCCTCATACACGCGCTCCAGCGACCACGGGTCGGGGCCGACGGTCGGCGGCAGGGTGAGGTTCTCCGTCACGCTCAGCGTGGCGTAGCTGCCCCGGTCGTCGGGGACCCAGCCGAGCCCCAGCCGCGCCCGCCGGTACGCGGGCAGCCTCCCGACGTCCCGCCCGGCCAGCTCCACCGTGCCGCGCTGGCCGGCGTGCAGGCCCATCACGCAGCGCAGCAGGGTGGACTTGCCGGCGCCGTTGCGCCCGACGAGGGTGACCACCTCGCCCGCGGAGACGTCCAGGCTGACCTCCCGCAGCACCTGCGCCTCGCCGTACCAGGCGGAGAGGTTCTCAATGCGCAGCATCAGCGGCTCCCAGGTAGGCGGTGATCACGCGCTCGTCGGCGCGCACCTGCTCGTACGGGCCCTCGACGAGGACCTTGCCGGCCTGTAGGACGGTGACGGTGTCGGCGAGCCGCCCGACGACGCTCATGTTGTGCTCGACCATCACCACGGTCCGGCCCTGCCGCACGCGCGAGACCAGCTCGACGGTGCGGTCGACGTCCTCCAGGCCCATCCCGGCGGTCGGCTCGTCGAGCAGCAGCACCTTCGGGTCCAGGGCGAGGGCGATGGCCAGCTCCAGCGCCCGCTTGCGCCCGTACGCCAGCGCCTCGGCGGGGGCCTCGGCGAGTTCGGCCAGCCCGACCATGTCGAGCAGTTCGCCGGCCCGGTCGGTGTAGCGGCGCATCAGCTTCGCCGAGCGCCAGAACCGCCAGCCCAGCCCGCTCGGGCTCTGCAACGCCAGCTCGACGTGCTCCCGCGCGCAGAGCTGCGGGAAGAGGCTGGTGATCTGGAACGACCGGGCCACGCCGAGCCGGGCCACCCGCTCCGGGGGCAGCCCGGTGACGTCGCGGCCGGCCAGCTCGATCCGCCCGCCGCTGGGCCGCAGGAACCCGGTGAGCAGGTTGAACAGGGTGGTCTTCCCCGCGCCGTTCGGGCCGACCAACGCGTGGACGGTGTCCGGCGCGATGTCGAGGTCGACCCCGTCGACCGCCCGGAAACCCCGGAAGTCACGGGTCAGCCCACGAGCCGACAGGAGCGCTTGCCCGGCCATCGCCTACTCCTTCGTAGGTCCGGCGACGGCCGGATCGGTGACCGCGGTCACATGGCCGTCGCGTGCTGGAAACCTACGGCCGCGCCGAATGTCGAACTATGTCGATGGCCACCACATTCCGGGGCGCCCGAGGGTGCAGGAACTCCACTCGCCGCCCGACCACCCCGCCCTTTGCCATCGACAACGATGACTGGTGGATCGCCCCGTACCACGGCCATGTGGGCGCCCCACGGGCGCGCCCCACCTGCGCTCCGCCTTGACCGGTGCCCCTAGGGTGATGGCCCCCTCCCGCGAAAGGTGCCGAGCGAAATGCCCTTCGGCTTCACTGTTGCGATCATCTTCGCCGTCGGCCTGGCGATCTCCGGCCTGCTCGTGCTCGCCGCCTCGACCACGTCGACGAAGCGGACCGCCACCCTGGCGGCGCTCGCCTGCCTCGTCGGCGCGGTCGTGTTCACCGTCGGCTCCAGCGCCCACTCCGTGCCGATCCGCTCGGTCGGCATCGTCACCAGCTTCGGCAAGCCGACGGGCAAGGTCACCGGCTCCGGCCTGAAGTGGGTCGCCCCGTGGCAGAAGGTCGGCGAGTGGGACGCCGGCCGGCAGAAGTACGACCACATCGGCGGCGAGCACTGCGTGCGGGTCCGCACCGGCACGCTCGCCGACGCCTGCGTCGAGGTGCTCGTCGAGTGGCAGGTCAAGCCCGAGAACGCGCCGAAGCAGTTCATGGACTACAAGGGCGACTTCGACAGCTTCCGGGGCCAGCGGGTGGGCGTCCAGCTCGACAGCGCCGTCAACGACGCCTTCGCCACGTACAACCCGCTGGAGAAGATCGACTCGAACACCGGCAGCCTGAACGTGGACCTGAAGCCCTTCGCCGAGAGCATCAAGACCAGCGCGGAGACGCGGCTCTCCAGCGACGTCGACATCCTGTCGGTGACGATCACCCGGGTCAACCACGACGACAAGACCGAGGGCAACATCAAGGCGTTCCAGGACAAGCTCGCCCAGACCCGCAACCTGGAGCAGGACCGGAAGAACGCCGCCATCCAGAAGCAGATCACCGAGACGAACGCGAAGGTCGACAAGGTGTCGCGGTGCCTGGAGATCGCCGAGCGCAACGGCAGCAACCCCGGGCTCTGCATCAACCCCGGGATCATCACCGGCACCAAGTGACGGCCGACCGGCGCTGACCCCGCCCCGGACGCGCCCCGGTTCAGCCGGTGAGCGCGTCCAGGGCGAGGTCGACGTCGTCCTCCGTGGAGTAGACGTGGAAGGACGCCCGCACCCGGCCGGCGCGCACCGCCGCCCGGACCCCGGCGCGCTCCAGCCGCTCCGCCGCGCCGGGCACCTCCACCGTGACGATCGCGCTCTCCCCCGCCGGTTGGCCCAGCCCGGCGAGGAACCGGTTGGCCAGGGCGACGTCGTGCGCGTACACGGCCGGCACGCCGATCTCGGCGACCAGTTCCAGGGCGGGGGCCGTGCCGACCCAGCTGAACCAGGCCGGCGAGATGTCGAACCGGCGGGCGTCGGCGGCCAGGCGCAGCGGCGGGCCGTAGTAGGAGGCGTGCGGGTCGTCCCCCGCGTACCAGCCGGCGGCGTCGGGGCGCAGCCGCTCGCGCAGCGCGGGCGCGAGGTAGGCGAACGCGGAGCCACGGGGCGCCATCAGCCACTTGTACGCCCCGACCGCGACCACGTCGGCGAGGCTCCCGTCGAACGGCAGCCAGCCGCACGCCTGGGTGGCGTCGACCGCGACCAGCGCGCCGTGCGCCCGGGCCGCCGCGACCACGTCGGCGTACGCGGCGACCGCGCCGTCGGCCGACTGCACCAGGCTGAACGCGACCAGGTCGGTGTCGGCGTCGATCGCGTCGACGAGCCCGGCCAGCGGCACGGTGCGCACCCGGACGCCCCGCTCGGCCTGCACCAGCCACGGGAAGAGGTTGGAGGTGAACTCGACCTCCGGCACCACGACCGTCGCGCCGGCGGGCAGGGCGGCGGCGACCGGGGCCAGCAACTGGGAGACCGTGCTGCCGACCGCGACGTCGGCGGCCGGCACCCCCACCAGACCGGCGAAGGCCACCCGCGACCGCTCGGTGGCTCGGCCCCAGCCCTCCCACGAGGTGCGCCCGGCCCGCCAGTCGGCCAGCGCCTCCTGCACCGCGTCCCACGCCGGATCGGGCGGGAGCCCGTAGCTGGCGGTGTTCAGCCAACCCGGCTGCGGCTGCCACAACTTCTGCGCCTGTGCGATCTCCACGCCCCGACGCTAGCCACCCGCGCCGCGAACCGGGACGGCCAATCCCGCGCTCGCGGCCTCGGCGGTGGTCCAGCCCGCCGCCCGACCGTCCGGCTGGCGGGTCCGCGGATCGGCAGCGTCCGCAGGCGCGGCACCGCAGCGTGAGCTGACGCCGCGGGGCCGCGGCGTCAGCTGACGTTGGCGGGGCCGAGGACGCTCTTCAGGTCGCCCATCAGCGCGGTGGTGGCCGCCACCCGGAACGGGCCCAGCCGCAGGGTGGTGGTCCGGCCGCCGTTGAGCAGCTTGACGTGCACCTCGGTGTCGCCCGGGTGCAGCACCAGGGTCTCCTTGAGCCGCTCCACCAGCGGTGGGGTGCACCGGTGCACCGGGATGGTCAGGGTGATCGGCTTGCTCCCGGGGGTGCTGCTGACGTCCGGCATGGACATGTCCATCGCCATGATCCGGGGGGTGTCGTCGCGTCGGTCCACCCGCCCCTTGACCACCACGATGGCGTCCTCGGCGATGTACTGCCCGATCACCTCGTAGGTGTTGGGGAAGAAGAGGGTCTCCACCCCGCCGGCGAGGTCCTCCAGGGTGGCCGACGCCCAGGCGCGGCCCTGCTTGGTGACCCGCCGCTGCACCCCGGAGAGGATGCCGGCGAGGGTGACCACGGCCCCGTCCGGGACGGTGCCCTCCTCCGACAGCGCGGCGATGGTGCAGTCCGCCGCCGCGCCGAGGACGTGCTCCAGGCCGAAGAGCGGGTGGTCGGAGACGTAGAGGCCGAGCATCTCGCGTTCGAAGGCAAGCTTGTCGCGCTTGTCCCACTCCCCGTCGCCGATCACCGGCATCACGGTGGTGCTGTTGGTGTCCGCGTCGCCGAAGCCGGCACCGAAGAGGTCGTACTGGCCGACGGCCTCCTTGCGCTTGACGTCCGCGTACGCGTCGATCGCCTCCGCGTGCACCGTGAGCAGCGCCTTGCGGGAGTGCTTGAGCGAGTCGAACGCCCCGGCCTTGATCAGCGATTCGATGGTCTTCTTGTTGCAGACCACCGCGTCGACCTTGGACAGGAAGTCGTAGAAGTCGGCGTACTCGCCCTTCTCCTCCCGGCAGCGCATGATCGCGGCGACGACGTTGGCGCCGACGTTGCGCACCGCGCCGAGGCCGAACCGGATCTCCTTGCCGACCGGGGTGAACGGCCCGGCGGAGGTGTTCACGTCCGGGGGCAGCACCTGGATGCGCATCCGGCGGCACTCCGACAGGTAGAGCGCCATCTTGTCCTTGTCGTCGCCGACGGAGGTGAGCAGCGCCGCCATGTACTCGGCCGGGTAGTGCGCCTTCAGGTACGCGGTCCAGTACGACACCAGGCCGTACGCCGCCGAGTGCGCCTTGTTGAAGGCGTACCCGGCGAACGGGACCAGCACGTCCCAGACCTTCTGGATCGCCTCGTCCGAGTAGCCCCGCTCCCGGCAACCGTCCCGGAACGGGATGAACTCCTTGTCGAGGATCTCCTTCTTCTTCTTGCCCATCGCCCGGCGCAGCAGGTCGGCCTGGCCGAGGGTGTAGCCGGCGAGGATCTGCGCGGCGCGCTGCACCTGCTCCTGGTAGACGATCAGGCCGTAGGTGGGCGCGAGGATCTCCCGCAGCGGCTCCTCCAGCTCCGGGTGGATCGGGGTGATCTCCTGGAGGCCGTTCTTGCGCAGCGCGTAGTTGGTGTGCGAGTCCACGCCCATCGGGCCGGGGCGGTACAGGGCGAGGACGGCGGAGATGTCCTCGAAGTTGTCCGGCTTCATCATCCGCAGCAGCGAGCGCATCGGCCCGCCGTCGAGCTGGAACACGCCCAGGGTGTCGCCCCGGGCCAGCAGCTCGTACGCGGGCCTGTCGTCCAGCGGCAACGCCAGCAGGTCCAGCTCCTTGCCGTGGTTGAGCTGGATGTTCTTCACCGCGTCGTCGATGATGGTCAGGTTGCGCAGGCCGAGGAAGTCCATCTTCAACAGCCCGAGCGACTCGCACGTCGGGTAGTCGAACTGGGTGATGATGACCCCGTCGGAGTCCCGGCGCATCAGCGGGATGTGGTCGATGATCGGCTCGGCGGACATGATGACGCCGGCGGCGTGCACGCCGGTCTGCCGGATCAGCCCCTCGATGCCCCGGGCGGTGTCGATGACCTTCTTGACGTCCGACTCGGCCTCGTACATGCCCCGGAGTTCGCCGGCCTCGGCGTAGCGGGGGTGCTTGGGGTCGAAGATGCCCTCCAGGGGGATGTCCTTGCCCATCACGGCCGGGGGCATCGCCTTGGTGATCCGGTCGCCGACCGCGTACGGGTAGCCGAGCACCCGGGCCGAGTCCTTGATCGCGGCCTTCGCCTTGATGGTGCCGAAGGTGGCGATCTGGGCGACCTTGTCCTCGCCCCACTTGTCGGTGACGTACTTGATGACCTCGCCGCGCCGGCGCTCGTCGAAGTCGATGTCGACATCGGGCATCGAGACGCGCTCGGGGTTGAGGAAGCGCTCGAAGATCAGCCCGTGCTGGATGGGGTCGAGGTCGGTGATGCCCAGTGCGTACGCCACGAGCGAGCCGGCGGCCGAGCCACGGCCGGGGCCCACCGCGATGCCCTGGTTCTTGGCCCACTGGATGAAGTCGGCGACCACGAGGAAGTACGACGGGAAGCCCATCTGGGTGATGACGCCCAGCTCGTACTCGGCCTGCGTGACGTGCCCCTCCGGGATGCCGCCGGGGTAGCGGCGGGCCAGCCCGGCGAAGGTCTCCTTGCGGAACCAGGACTCCTCGGTCTCCCCCTCCGGCACGGGGAAGCGCGGCATCAGGTTGTGGAACTCGAACATCCCGGCGGGGTCGACCTTCTCGGCCACCAGCAGGGTGTTGCGGCAGCCCTCCAGCCAGAGGTCGGAGTTGTCGACGGCGCGCATCTCGTCGGCGGACTTGATGTAGTAGCCGCTGCCGTCGAACCGGAAGCGGTTCGGGTCGGCGACGTTCGCCGCCGTCTGCACGCAGAGCAGCACGTCGTGCGCCTCGGCCTGGGACTCGTGCGTGTAGTGCGAGTCGTTGGTGACCACCGGCGGGATGTCCAGCTTGCGGGAGATGTCGTGCAGCTCCTGGCGGACCCGGCGCTCGATGCTGATGCCGTGGTCCATGATCTCCAGGAAGTAGTTCTCCTTGCCGAAGATCTCCTGGTACCGCGCCGCGGCCTTGAGCGCCTCGTCGTACTGGCCCAGGCGCAGCCGGGTCTGCACCTCACCGGAGGGACAGCCGGTGGTGGCCATCAACCCCGCGGAGTTCTCGGCGAGCAGCTCCGCGTCCATCCGCGGCCACTTGACGAAGAACCCCTCGGTGAACGACCGGCTGGTGAGCTTGAAGAGGTTGTGCAGGCCGGTCTTGTTCTTCGCCCAGATGGTCATGTGGGTGTAGCCGCCGCTGCCGGAGACGTCGTCGCTCTTCTGCTCCGGCCGGCCCCACTTGACCCGCTGCTTGTGGAACCGCGACTCGGGCGCCACGTAAGCCTCGATGCCGAGGATCGGGGTGACGCCGGCGGCCATCGCCTGCTTGTAGAAGTCGTTCGCGCCGTGCATGTTGCCGTGGTCGGTCATCGCCACCGCCGGCATGCCCTGCCGTTTGACCTCGGCGAAGAGGTCCTTCAGCCGGGCCGCCCCGTCGAGCATCGAGTACTCCGTGTGCACGTGCAGATGCGCGAACGAATCGCCCATGCGTGGCGCCCCCCGGGTCTGATCATGGGTTGGTCGAAGCTCGGACGGCCTACCCTATCGCCGCCGCCAGAGGCCCCTGAAGATGCCGCGCCCGGCGGAGGGGCCGGAGTGGCCGGGGTCTCCGCGACCGCCCCGGCGACGGCTTCCGACAGTCGGGTCCCGGACTCGTCGCGACCCGTCGGGCGGTGCCGGCCGTAGCCTGGGCGGACGGTATCCGGCGAGCATTGGACGACCTGATGCCCCTCCCGGACGGTGTCGAGGATCTGGCCGGATCGGCGGCGCGCGGCGACCCCGCGGCACTCGACGCGCTGCTGGTCGCGGTCCGCCCGGAGGTGCTGCGCCTCTGCGCCCGCCTGCTGCCCCACCGGGAGGACGCCGAGGAGGCGTGCCAGGACGCGCTGCTCGCGCTGGCCCGGGGCATCGGCCGGTTCGAGGGCCGGTCGTCCTTCCACACCTGGCTGTACCGGCTGACGGCCAACCGGGCCCGCTCGACGTACCGCGTGCTGCGCCGGCGCTGGCGGGTGGAGGCCGACGGCGTGCCGCTGCCGGACCCGGTGGACCCGCGCCGCACGAGCGTGGTCGCCGGCACCCGGCTGGACCTGCTCGACGCGCTCGACGCGCTGCGCCCCGAACTCGCCGAGGCGGTGGCCCTGCGCGACGTCCTCGGGCTGGGCTACCGGGAGATCGCCGGCCTGCTCGGCCTGCCGGAGGGCACCGTCAAGTCGCGGATCCACGAGGCCCGCCGGCAGCTGCGGCACCGGCTGTCCGGGGAACCCGCCGCCGGCGAGGGACGGCGGTGACCGTGGCGGGCCGTGGGCCGGAGCCGGCCGGCGGGCGCGCCACCCACCGGGGCGCGGCCGGCC
>NZ_JBFABA010000067.1:0-25278 GCF_040640115.1 Micromonospora sp. NPDC023644
CGCCGCGCTGGCCGCCGGCGCCACCGTGGCCGCGACCGCCGCCGCGGCCGGCCTCGACCCGCGCGCCCTGCACCGTTGGTGCCGGCACCTGTTCGGGTACGGCCCGAAGACCCTGGCCCGGATCCTGCGGATGGGGCGCGCGCTGGCGCTGGCCCGCGCCGGCACCCCGCTGGCCGAGGTGGCGGCCCGCTGCGGCTACGCCGACCAGGCCCACCTGACCCGGGACGTACGCGACCTGGCCGGGGTGCCGCCGACGGCCCTGCTGTCCCACTGAGCGGGTTGTTCCTCAACCCGTTCCGGACCCCGAGCGACGCCGGATCGTGCGCCGCCACGAGCTGCCGTCGATTCGCGATTGGGGCTAGCGCCAATAGGTTTGCTATGGAAACCTGTTGGCATGACTTCAGATGTGGTTCCCGCCGGCGGCGATCCCCGCCGGCTCCTGGCCGAGGCGCGCGGCCTGGCGCGCCGGGTTCGTCTGGCCCGGCGGGTGACGTGGCTGCCGCTGCTGGTGCTGGCCGTGGTGACCTTCGGCGCGATTCCGTTCTCCGGGTGGGGTCCCACGGTCGTCAGCGACTGCCGGGCGGTGGACGGCGACCAGGTGTGCAGGATCTGGGAACCGGTCCCGCAGCTCTACTGGCTGGCGGCGCTCGCCCTGGCGTACGTGGTGATCGCCGGCGGTTACCTGCGGGTCGCCCGGGCCCGGGGAGTGGGCGCCCGGGTGCGGCCGTACGTGCTCACCGGTGTCGCGCTCACCGTCGTGCTGTTCGCCGCCCTCGCCGCTGGAGCCGGTGCGTGGATCGTCCCCGACCCGCAACTGCTCGACCCGCCCGGGTCCGTCCAGGTGCTGTTCCGACTGCTCACGCCGACCGGCGGGATCGGGCTGGCCCTGCTGGTGCTGGCCTGGCTGGAACGGCACCCCGCGCTGCTGGCCTTCGCCCTCGGGTACCTGGCGGTGGTGCTGGTGCCGGTCGACTTCGGCTGGGGAGCCCACTGGGGCGGCCGGTGGCACGACGCGCCAATGCTGATCATCAGCGGCGGCGTGCTGCTGCTGGGCGGCGCCGGCTTCGTGCTGGCGCAGCGGCTGCGGCGGCCCCGGTGACCGGCCCCGTCGACGCCTCGGCGCCGGACGGGACCACACCGGCGCATCCGGTCACCGCGCTCGACGACGTGGTGCACCAACGGGTGCGGCTCGGCATCCTCACCATCGCGCACGAGGCCCGCAGGGTCGAGTTCGGCTTCCTCCGTATCCATCTGGGCCTGACCGCCGGCAACCTCTCCAAGCACCTGAGCGTGCTGGAGGCGGCCGGCCTGATCGCGGTCGAGAAGGGCTACGAGGGTCGGCGCGGTCGCACCTGGATCACCCTCACCCCCGCCGGCAGCCTCGCGCTCGCCGAAGAGATCGCCCAACTCAAGCAGCTCATCGCCCGCGTCGAGACCAGCCACCCCTCGGAGGGCCGATGACCACCGCACCGACCCGCCGACACCTGCGCGACGGCCCGGACCCGGCCTTTCCGCAGGTGCGGTTCCTCGCCCGACCCACGCCTGCCTGACACCCGGTCAGGCTCCCGGGAGCGGGGCGAAGAGGTCGACGCCGCTGCCGTCCGGGTCGCGCACCACCGCGTACCGCTGGCCCCAGAAGGCGTCCCACGGGGGCAGGTGGCCCTCGTGGCCCTCGGCCACCAGCTCCGCGTAGAGCCGGTCCACCTCGGCCGGGTCGGCGCACCGGAAGGCGAGGCTGGCCCCGCCGCCGCCCCCGGGCCGCCAGTCCGGGTCGAACGTGCGGACGGTGTCGGCGGTGTCCCAGGCCAGCCGGAGGCCCCCGGGCAGGACGACCTCCACGTGCGGCGCGGTGTCGGCGTCGGCCGGGATGTCGAGGCCGAGCCGCCGGTAGAAGGCGAGGGAACGGGAGAGGTCGCTGGTGACCATCCCGATGAGGTCGAGTGTCGGTGTCATGGCCCCAAGGTAGGGGCGTCCCCGGCGCGCGTCTTGAACGAAACGGACGGCGGACGGAGTGCCGGTGTGGCCTTCACGGCCCGGACGATCGGCGTAGCGTGTCAGACAAGTCCGGCTTTCCGGGCAAATGCCCCAAGGGGTCCTGCCTGCGTACGCCGGTCACGAGACGCGAGGGAAGGAGCGGTCGGTGGAACACCTGGCCTACCTGGACGCGGGGTCCGGCAGCCTGATCGTGCAGGCGGTGGTCGGCGGGGTGGCCGGCGCCGCGGTGGCGGCCAAGCTCTACTGGCGGCGACTGGTCGACCGGTTCCGCCGCCAGCCCACCGACCAGCGCTGACCCCGGCCGATGGCGAACTCCCGCACCGGTCTGCGCACCGAGCCAGGCTCCTTCCGCGACCCCGCCAACCGGGTCTTCCACCTCGACGGCGACGTGCTGCGCGGGCTGGACGAGCAGGCCGCCGGGGAGTGGCGGGCGCTGACCGCCAGCGAGTTCTTCCCGCCGCTGCTGGCCGCCGGCAAGGTGTGCGGCACCGAGGCGGTCGAGTCGCCGGCCGTGCCGTCGGGCGACCGGTGGGCCGCCGTGCTCCGCCACGAGCGCATCCCGTTCGTCTCCCACCCGTACGAGTGGTCCTTCACCATGCTCCGCGACGCGGCGCTGCTGCACCTGGAGATCCTGCGGGCGGCGCTGCCGGCCGGGTTCACCACGAAGGACGGCTCGGCCTACAACCTCCAGTGGCGCGGCGCCGAACCGGTGTTCATCGACGTCGGCTCGTTCACCCCGGCCCGCGACGGCGAGCCCTGGGCCGGGTACCGGCAGTTCTGCCAGACGATGCTCTACCCGCTGCTGCTCGGCGCCCACCTCGGGCTGGACTTCCAGCCCTGGCTGCGCGCCCGGGTCGACGGCATCGAGCCCGACCAGATGCGCCGGCTGTTCGGCGGCGCCCGGCGGCTGCTGCCCGGCGTGCCCACCCACGTGCACCTGCACGACGCGATGCAGCGGCGCAACGCCCGCGCCAGCACCGCCGACGTCCGGTCCCAGCTGCGGGCGGCCGGCTACTCCCGCGAGCTGGCGCTGGCCACCGTGCGGGGGATCGAGAGGCTGGTCCGCCGCCTGGAGCCCCGCCCGGCGGCCAGCCACTGGGTCGACTACCAGCGCACCTGCGCCTACACCGCCGACGACCGGGCCGCGAAGGAACGCTTCGTGGCCGAGGCGCTGGCCGACGGGCCGCGGCCCCGCCTGGCGCTGGACCTCGGCGCCAACGACGGCCGGTACGCCCGGCTCGCCGCCCGGCACGCCGACTACGTCGTCGCGGTCGAACAGGACCCGGGCGTGGTGGACGGGCTCTACCGTGATCTCCGCGCGGCGGGGGAGCGGCGGATCCTGCCCCTGGTGATGGACCTCGCCGACCCGTCGCCCGGCGGCGGCTGGCGCGGCGTCGAGCGGGCCTCGTTCGCCGACCGGGCCGGCGCCGACGCGGTCCTCGCCCTGGCCGTCGTGCACCACCTGGCGATCGGGCGCAACGTGCCGCTGCCCGAGGTGCTGGACTGGCTCGTCGGGCTCGCCGCCCCCGCCGCCCGCGTGGTGGTGGAGTTCGTCCACCCCGAGGACCCGATGGCCCGCCGGCTGCTGGCCAACAAGCCCGAGGGGCTCTTCCCCGACTACCGGCCGGCCGAGTTCGAGCGGCTGCTCGCCGCGCGCTGCCGGATCGCGCGGCGGCTCGACCTGCCCTCGGGCACCCGGACGCTCTACGCGGCGGTCGTGGGTGGCTGAGCCGGCGTCCGGGCCGGACCGCGTGTGCGGTGACCGGCCGCCGGGCGACCGGGCCTCCGGTGGCCGGCCGGGCGGCTGGCGTACGGAGCTGGGCCGGACGGCCGAGGTGGTGGGGCTGGTCGGGCTCGTGGTCACCCAGCCGCTGCTGGACGTCCTCGGGCGCAGCCCCGACTTCTTCTTGTTCCACCGGGCCGAGCGCGGGGAGATCATGCTGCTGGTGGCGCTGGTCGCGCTGGTGCCCACCGCCGCCGTGGCGCTGCTCGGCGCGCTGTCCCGGCTGGCCGGACGCACCGCCCGGTCGGCGACGCACACCCTGCTGGTCGGCCTGTTGCTCGCCGCGCTGGCCGTGCAGGTCGGCCGGCACGGCACGCCACTGCGGGGCGTACCGCTGCTGCTGCTCGCCGCGGTGGCCGGGGCCGCCGGGGCCGCCGCGCACCGGCGGTGGCGCGCGCCCGGGCGGGTGCTGCGGCTGGCCGCGGCCGGACCGCTGCTCTTCTTGGGGCTGTTCGTGTTCGTCTCGCCCACCTCGACGGTGGTGCTGCCCCGGGGCGAGGGCGGCGCCGCCGGGGTGGCCGGGCCCGGCAACCATCCGCCGGTGGTCGTGCTGGTCCTCGACGAGCTGCCCCTGGTGTCCCTGCTCGGCCCGGACGGGCGGATCGACGCCGCCCGGTTCCCGCACTTCGCCGAGCTGGCCGCCGGCTCCACCTGGTACCGCAACGCCACCGGCGTCAGCGGCTGGACGCCCTACGCGCTGCCGGCGATGCTCACCGGCCGGTACCCGCAGCGGGCGGCGGCGCCGCACTACTCGCAGTACCCGGACAACCTCTTCACCGCCCTCGGCGGCCTGTACGACGTCCGCGCCGAGGAGAGCATCACCCGGCTCTGCCCGCCCAGCCGCTGCGAGCAGCCGGTCAGCCCGGAACAGGGGATGGGCGTGCTCATCCGGCAGGCCGGCGGGCTGCTGCGCCAGGTGACCGCCCCGGTCGACAGCCGCGCCGACCCGGAGGACTCGTACCGCGAGCGGACCCGCGCGGAGGCGGGCATCGACGCCGCCGAGCCGGTGCCGGCGGACCCGAAGTTCCGCTGGGACAGCCTGGACGACAACCAGCCGGCCCGGTTCACCAGCTTCCTCGCCGGGCTGCGGCCGGCGCCCCGGCCCACCCTGCACTTCCTGCACCTGCTGATGCCGCACTCGCCGTGGGCGTACCTGCCGTCGGGGGTGCGCTACGACGCCCCGGGGGACCTGCCGAACGACGGCGACGGCTGGGCGGAACTGGCCCGCCGGCGGCACCTCGCGCAGCTCGGCTACACCGACCGGCTGATCGGCCAGACCCTGCGTACCCTGCGCTCCGGCGGCCTCTACGACCAGGCCCTGCTGGTGGTCACCGCCGACCACGGCGTCAGCTTCACCCGGGGCGCCCAGGGCCGGGGGATGGACGCCATCCGGACGGCCCCCGGCGAGGTCGCCTGGGTGCCGACGTTCGTCAAGACCCCCGGCCAGCGCGCCGGGCGGATCGACGACCGGAACTGGCAGCACGTCGACCTGCTGCCCACCGTCGCCGACGAGGCGGCCGTCCGGCTCCCGTGGCCGGTCGACGGCCGGTCCGCCCGGCAGGCCCCGCGCGCCGACGCGGGCAAGGTCTTCTACGACCGCCCCGGCCAGCCGACCCCCATCGCCGGCGGGGTGCCGGCCCCGGTCGCGCCGCCCGCGCCCCATCCGCTGGTGGGCACCGCCGTCGGCGACCGCCCGGCGGGCGGCACGGCCCGCGTCGGCGACCTGGCCGCGTTCGGGGCGGTGGACCCGGACGCCGGGCGGCTGCCTGCCGCCGTCTGGGGCGACGTGCCCGACGAGGTACCCGACGGCACGTCGCTGGCGATCGCCGTCAACGGCCGGGTCGGCGCGGTCGTCCCGGTGGTCCCCCGTGACGCCGGCGGGCGCCGGTTCGCCGCCCTGCTCGCCGACGACCGGCTCTTCCACGCGGGCGCGAACCGCCTCGACGTCTACCGCGTCGCCCCCGACGGCACCCTCCTCCACCTGACCCTCTCCTGACCCGCCCCTTGGCCCTCCCGGCCCTCCTGGCCCCTCTCCTGGCCCCCCCGCCTCCTCGCCCGCCCGGTGCCGTCGATCATGAGGTTTGCGTCCGGGAACGCGCTTACCCGAGGCGCGAACCTCATGATCACCGCGCGAGGGCGGGGCGGACGGGGGCGCGACGGGGTGGATGGGGGCGGGGGCGGGTAGGGGGCGGGGGGTAGCGTTCCCATGCCTCGTCGGCTCCGGCGCGCCCGGATTGCGCGGGTTTCCCGACTCGCTGGTCGGGAAACGGGTGACGCATGCCTCACCGTCGAACCACGACGGGCGGTATCTCCTCGACCGTGATTACGGTAAAAGCGAAGGCAATTCAACGCAGATCTGCCGGCGAAGCGAGGGAAACATGACGGAAGTCAAGCTCGATCACCCCGGTGGGCAGCTTTCGATGCCGGTGCAATCCGCGGTCGAGGGCCCCGCCGGCATCGGGGTGGGCAAGCTGCTGAGGGAAACCGGGATGACGACGTACGACCCCGGTTTCGTCAACACCGCGGCCTGCTCGTCCGCCATCACCTACATCGACGGCGACGCGGGCATCCTGCGCTACCGGGGGTACCCGATCGAGCAGCTCGCGGAGAAGTCCTCCTTCCTGGAGGTCTCCTACCTGCTGATCTACGGTGAGCTGCCGACCCAGCAGCAGCTGACCGAGTTCACCGAGCGGATCCGCCGGCACTCGCTGCTGCACGAGGAGATGCGCCGCTTCTTCGACGGCTTCCCGCGCGACGCGCACCCGATGGCCGTGCTCTCCTCGGCCGTCAGCGCCATCTCCACCTTCTACCAGGACAGCCTGGACCCGTTCGACGCCTCGCACGTCGAGATGTCCACCGTGCGGCTGATGGCGAAGGTCCCCACCATCGCCTCGTACGCCTACAAGAAGTCGATCGGCCAGCCGCTGCTGTACCCGGACAACTCGCTGGGCTACGTGGAGAACTTCCTGCGGATGACCTTCGGCGTGCCGGCGGAGCCGTACGAGGTCGACCCGGTGATGGCCAAGGTGCTGGACATGCTGTTCATCCTGCACGCCGACCACGAGCAGAACTGCTCCACCTCGACGGTGCGGCTGGTCGGCTCCAGCAACGCCAACCTCTTCGCCTCGGTCTCGGCCGGCGTGAACGCGCTCTTCGGCCCGCTGCACGGCGGCGCCAACCAGGCCGTGCTGGAGATGCTGGAGAAGATCCAGGCCGACGGCGGCGACGTCGCGTCCTTCGTCCGCAAGGTGAAGGACAAGCAGGACGGCGTGAAGCTGATGGGCTTCGGCCACCGGGTCTACAAGAACTACGACCCGCGCGCGGCGATCGTGAAGAAGGCGGCCCAGGACGTGCTCGGCCGGATGGCCAAGCCCGACCCGCTGCTGGACATCGCCATGCAGCTGGAGGAGATCGCCCTCGCCGACGAGTTCTTCGTCTCCCGCAAGCTCTACCCGAACGTGGACTTCTACACCGGCCTGATCTACAAGGCCATGGGCTTCCCGACCAAGATGTTCACGGTGCTCTTCGCGCTGGGCCGGCTCCCCGGCTGGATCGCGCAGTGGCGCGAGATGATCAACGACCCGGAGACCAAGATCGGCCGCCCGCGGCAGGTCTACACCGGTGCCCCCGAGCGGGCGTACACCCCGTTCGAGCAGCGCTGACGGCCACTCCACGGCATCGGCAGGCCGTCGATCCACCCGGGTCGGCGGCCTGCCGCCGTTCCGCCCTCGGCGGGTGCTCCCACGACAGCACCGGAGTGCGGCGGTTCGGCGGGCAGTCCCGCCGGTAGGCGGGGAGGCAGGCGGTAATTCATCCACGATCTTGCATCTGTGGATCTACGCTCCTATGATCTCCGAAGCCGCTCACCCAAATGGCGGCGGTAGACCACGGGGAGTAAGAGATGCGGAGATCCAAGCCAGTCGTCGCGCTCGCTCAGGCGGCGCTCACCCTGGTCGCGGCGGCCGGGTTCGTGGCGGTCGCGTCCGCGCCGGCGAGCGCGACGTGTAGCCACGCCTGGTCCGACAAGGACTACGGCAGCAACCAGGTGCAGAACGCCGGAAGCACCGGCCTGGCCCTGCGTACCGGTCCGCACACCAGCTGTGGGATCGTCACCCGGATCCCGGACGGGCACTGGGTGACCCTGGACTGCCAGGGCTACGGCGACACCATCAACGGCTGGAACGGCTGGACCCACGTGCGGTACGGCAACGGCGGCCCGACCTACTCGGGCTGGGTGTTCGACCACTACCTCGACGACGGCGGGTCGTACATCGACTGCTGACCGGTCCGCCTGTCGCGGGCGTCAGCACGGCCCCGCGACAGCCATCGCGATCATGGAGTCGTGGTGGGAGTCTGAGCCGCACTCATCCCGCCTGCGCGGGACCACAACTCCATGATCGCGACGAACCGGGGTCGGGACGTCAGCGCAGGCCGGCGGCGGCCAGCAGGTTGCCCTCGGCGACGGACGGCACGGCGCGGCCCCGGGTTACCCGCTCGGCGGCGAAGGCCGGCGCGGTGGCGATCGCCGCCGCGTAGGCGGCGGTCGTGCGCTGCGCGATGGCCGACCAGCCGTACCGCTCGTGCACCATGACGCGGGCCCGGCGGGCGAGCTGGCGCGCCCGGTCCCGGTCCGACAGCAGCGCGTCGACGGCGTCGCTGAGCCCGTCCGGGTCGTGCGGCCGGAAGGTCATCCCGGTCACCCCCGGCTCGACGATCTCCGCGAGACCGCCGGTGGCCGACACCGCGAGCGGCGCGCCGGCGGCGGCGCCCTCCAGGGCCACCATGCCGAACGGCTCGTAGATGCTCGGCACGGCGAAGCAGTCCGACGCGGCCATCACGGCGGGCAGGTCGGTGCCGCCGAGGAAGCCCGGCAGGCTGACCGTGCCGCCGAGGCCCAGGCGGTGCACCTCGGCCTCCAGCTCCCCGCGGTACGGTCCGTCGCCGACGATGACCGCGCGCAGCCCGGGGTGCCGCTCGCGCAGCCGGGGCAGCCCGGCGATCAGGTGCTGCACGCCCTTCTCGTAGACGAGCCGGCCGGCGAAGGTGACCAGCGGCCCGTCCCCGGCGAAGCGGGCGCGGGCCTGCGCCACCGCGGCGGCCGGGACCCGCCAGCGGTGCGGCTCCACCCCGTTGGGCACCACGTCGACCCGGCCCGCCGGCACGCCGAACAGCCCGGTCACCTCGTCGCGCATGTAGCCGGAGCAGACGATCACCCGGCCCGACTCGCCGGCCAGCCAGTGCTCGACGCCGTGGATGGTGCGGTTCATCTCCTCCGGCAGCCAGCCCTGGTGCCGGCCGGCCTCGGTGGCGTGGATGGTGCTGACCAGCGGGATGTCCAGGTGCTCGCGCAGGGTCATCGCGGTGTGCGCGACGAGCCAGTCGTGGGCGTGGACGACGTCGTAGGAGCCGGCCTCGGTGGCGCGCAGCGCGGCGCGGGTGAGGGTGTGGTTGAACGCCATGGTCCAGGCGAGCAGGGAGGAGGTGGCCAGGGGGAAGGTGACCGGGTCCTCGGCGGCGCGGACGATGCGGACGCCGTCGGCGTACTCCTCCAGGGGTGCGCCCTCGCTGTGCCGGGTGACGACGGTGACCTCGTGCCCGGCGGCGGCCAGGGCGACCGAGAGGGCGTGCACGTGCCGGCCGAGGCCGCCGACCAGGACCGGCGGGTACTCCCAGGAGAGCATGAGGATGCGGCGGGTCTGCGGGGGCGTGCCCGGTCCGGCCGCCGTCGGGATCTGGGGCCGGGAGGTGAGGGTGGGCCGGTGGACCCGGCCCGGGGTGGTGGTGGGCTGCTCGCCGACCCGCAGGGTCGTCACATCAATCTCCGTCCATGCATGGTGGAACGCGCCGGCAACGGTGACGGCAGAACGAGTGGTGGGGGTGGCCGAGGGGCCGACTGGAGACGCGCGTGCGCGCCCCGCGAACAAGCAAAGGGCATGCGGGCCGATCCCGCACCTCGAAAGGGGCCAAGGTGACGGACGACACCCGAAGGTCCAGCTCGCATCAGTCGGGTGGATATCGGTCGTCGGCCGAATGGGTGGATTGGTGGCGGAGCGCGCGGGGCAATACCCCGCACGCGCGCCGCCGGCCCCCGCCGTGTGGTGCGCTCATGGTGCGGTGCGCGCTCATGATCTTGCAAAGGAGCGACATGCAGGTCTGGCCGGGTGAGCGGTACCCCCTGGGGGCCACCTACGACGGGATGGGCACCAACTTCGCCATCTTCTCCGAGGTGGCCGAGCGGATCGAGCTGTGCCTGTTCGACGAGTGGGACACCGGGGCCGAGCGGCGGGTCGAGCTGCGGGAGGTCGACGCGTACGTCTGGCACGCGTACATCCCGGGCATCGAGCCGGGGCAGCGCTACGGCTACCGCGTGCACGGGCCGTACGACCCGGCGAACGGGCTGCGCTGCAACCCGGCCAAGCTGCTGCTCGACCCGTACGCCAAGGCGGTCGACGGCGACGTGCGGTGGGACCCGGCCGTCTACGACTACGAGCACGGCGACCCGGAGCGGATGAACACGACCGACTCGGCGCCGTTCATGCCGAAGTCGGTGGTGGTCAACCCGTACTTCGACTGGGGCAACGACTCCCCGCCCCGCATCCCCTACCACCACTCGGTGATCTACGAGGCGCACGTGCGCGGCCTGACGATGCGTCACCCGGACATCCCCGAGGAGCTGCGCGGCACGTACGCCGGCCTCGCCTCCCCGCCGATGATCGAACACCTGACGAAGCTCGGGGTGACCGCCATCGAGCTGATGCCGGTGCACCAGTTCGTGCACGACCACCGGCTGACCGACCTGGGGCTGCGCAACTACTGGGGCTACAACACCATCGGCTTCTTCGCCCCGCACCACGGCTACTCGGCGCTCGGGCACCTCGGCCAGCAGGTGCAGGAGTTCCGGGGCATGGTCAAGGCGCTGCACGCCGCCGGCATCGAGGTCATCCTCGACGTGGTCTACAACCACACCGCCGAGGGCAACCACCTCGGCCCGACGCTGAGCTTCAAGGGCGTCGACAACGCCAGCTACTACCGGCTGAGCGAGGAGGACAGGCGCTACTACGTCGACTACACCGGCACCGGCAACAGCCTCAACGTCCGCAGCCCGCACTCGCTTCAGCTGATCATGGACTCGCTGCGGTACTGGGTGACCGAGATGCACGTCGACGGGTTCCGCTTCGACCTCGCCGCCACCCTCGCCCGGGAGTTCTACGAGGTCGACCGCCTCTCCACCTTCTTCGAGGTCGTGCAGCAGGACCCGGTGGTCAGCCAGGTCAAGCTGATCGCCGAGCCGTGGGACGTCGGGCCGGGCGGCTACCAGGTGGGCAACTTCCCGCCGGTGTGGACCGAGTGGAACGGCAAGTACCGCGACACCGTGCGCGACTTCTGGCGCGGCGAGCCGGCCACCCTGGCCGAGTTCGCCTCCCGCATCTCCGGCTCCGCCGACCTCTACCAGGACGACGGGCGCCGCCCGTTCCACAGCATCAACTTCGTCACCTGCCACGACGGGTTCACCCTGCGCGACCTGGTCTCCTACAACGACAAGCACAACGAGGCCAACGGCGAGGAGAACCGGGACGGGGAGAGCCACAACCGGTCCTGGAACTGCGGCGTCGAGGGCGACACCGACGACGAGGCCGTACGCGCCCTGCGGGCCCGGCAGCGGCGCAACTTCCTGGCCACCCTGGTGCTCTCCCAGGGCGTGCCGATGATCGGCCACGGCGACGAGCTGGGCCGCACCCAGCACGGCAACAACAACGCCTACTGCCAGGACAGCGAGCTGGCCTGGGTCGACTGGGACGCCGCCGACACCGACCTGCTGGAGTTCACCCGCAAGCTCGTCGACTTCCGCCGCCGCCACCAGGTGTTCCGCCGCCGGCGCTTCTTCACCGGCCTGCCGGTGCGCTCCCGGCTGGTCGACGAGCCCCTGCCGGACCTGGCCTGGTACACCCCCGACGGGCGGGAGATGACCGGCGAGGACTGGGGCAACGACTTCGGCCGCGCCGTCGCGCTCTTCGTCAACGGCGAGGGCATCCGCGAGCGCGGCCCGTACGGCCAGCGCCACGTGGACGGCTCCTTCCTGCTCTGCTTCAACGCCCACGACGCGCCGCTGGACTTCACCGTGCCCGGCCCCGAGTTCGGCCCGCGCTGGGAACTGGTGATCAGCACCGCGGAACCGGAACCCGAGAAGACCACGGTGGTCGAGGCGGGCGGCACCCTCTGCGTGCCCGACCGGTGCGTGATGGTGCTGGAGAGGAAGGCCTGACATGTCGACCACCCCTCGACCCGACGCGCCCCGGGTGGGCGCCACCTACCGGGTGCAGGTGCGCCCCGGCTTCGACCTCGACGCCACCGCCGAACTCGCCGACTACCTGGCCGGCCTCGGCGTCACCCACCTCTACAGCGCGCCCCTGCTCACCGCCACCCCCGGCTCGGCGCACGGCTACGACGTGGTCGACCACCGCGCCGTCAACCCGGAGCTGGGCGGCGAGGCGGCCCGGCAGCGGCTGCTGCGGGCGCTGCGCGCCGCCGGGCTCGGCCTGGTCGTGGACATCGTGCCCAACCACGCCGGGGTGGCCGTGCCCGCCGCCAACCCCGCCTGGTGGGACGTGCTGCGGCGGGGCCGCGACTCGGCGTACGCGAGCTGGTTCGACGTCGACTGGGACCGCGGCCGGCTGCTGCTGCCGGTGCTCGCCGACTCCCCGGACGCCCTGGACGACCTCAAGCTCGCCGAGGGGGAGCTGCGCTACCACGAGCACCGCTTCCCCGTCGCCGACGGCACCGGCGACGGCACCCCCCGCGAGGTGCACGACCGGCAGCACTACGAGCTGGTCTCCTGGCGGCGCGGCGACGCCGAGCTGACGTACCGCCGGTTCTTCGCCGTCTCGGACCTGGCGGGGCTGCGGGTGGAGGACCCGGAGGTCTTCGCCGCCACCCACGAGCAGGTCCTGCGGTGGGCGGCGGCCGGCGAGGTCGACGGCATCCGCGTGGACCACCCGGACGGGCTGCGCGACCCCTCGGCCTACCTGGCCCGGCTGCGCGCCGCCGCCGGTGACGCGTGGCTGGTGGTGGAGAAGATCCTGGAGTACGGCGAGGAGCTGCCGGACTGGCCGGTGGACGGCACCACCGGCTACGACGCGCTCGCCGCCGTCTGCGGGCTCTTCGTCGACCCCGACGCCGAGGGCGACTTCACCGCCCTGGACACCCACCTCGTCGGCCGGCACACCTCCTGGCAGGACCTCACCCACGACACCAAGCTCGCCGCGGCCACCCGGCTGCTGTCGGCCGAACTGACCCGGCTCGCGGCGCTCGCCGGTGACGTCGACCGCGACACCGCCCGGGCGGCGCTGGCCGAGCTGGCCGCCGCCTTCGCCGTCTACCGGGGCTACCCGCCCGAGGGCGCCCGGCACCTCGCCGCCGCCCGCGCCGAGGCCGGCCGTCGCCGCCCCGACCTGACCGGCGCGCTGGACGCGCTCACCCGCCGCCTGCGCGACCCCGACGACGAGCTGGCGAAGCGCTTCCCGCAGTTCACCGGCGCGGTGATGGCCAAGGGGGTGGAGGACACCGCCTTCTACCGGTGGAGCCGCTTCGTCGCGCTCAACGAGGTCGGCGGCAGCCCCGCGCACTTCGGCGTGCCGCCGGCCGAGTTCCACCGCTTCGCCGCCGCCCGGCAGGTGCGCTGGCCGGCCAGCATGACCACGCTCTCCACCCACGACACCAAGCGCTCCGAGGACGTCCGGGCGCGGCTGGCCGTGCTCAGCGAGCTGCCGGGGCGCTGGGCCGACCTCGTCGCCCGGTGGACGGCCCGCGCGCCGCTGCCCGACCCGGCCTTCGCGCACCTGCTCTGGCAGACCGCCGTCGGCGCCTGGCCGATCGAGCGGGAGCGGCTGCACGCGTACGCCGAGAAGGCCGCCCGGGAGGCGTCCGCCGCCACGAGCTGGGCCGACCCAGACCCGGTCTTCGAGCGGGCCATGCACGACGTGGTCGACGCGATGTACGACGACCGGCAGCTGCACGCCGAGCTGACCGCGTTCGCCGACGAGATCGCCCCGGCCGGCTGGTCCAACTCGCTGGGGCAGAAGCTGGTGCAGCTCGCCATGCCCGGGGTGCCGGACACCTACCAGGGCACCGAGCTGTGGGACAACTCGCTCGTCGACCCGGACAACCGCCGCCCGGTCGACTTCGCCGTACGCCGGGAACTGCTGGCCCGCCTCGACGCCGGCCCGCCCCCGCCGGTCGACGCCGGCGGCGCGGCGAAGCTGCTCGTGGTGTCGCGGACCCTGCGGCTGCGCCGCGCCCGCCCGGAGCTGTTCACCGGCTACCGGCCGGTGCCGGCCCACGGGCGCGCCGGCCGGCACGCGCTCGCCTTCGACCGGGGCGGCGCGGTCGCGGTCGCCACCCGGCTGCCGCTCGGCCTGGCCCGCGCCGGCGGCTGGGGCGACACCACCCTGTCACTTCCCGTTCACGAGGTGACCGACCTGTTCACGGGCCGGTCCTACAGTGGCGGGCAGACCCCCCTGGCCGACCTGCTGGCCACCTATCCCGTCGCGCTGCTGGCTCCCACCACCGAGTCCGTGGAGGCTTCGTCATGACCGAGTTCACGGTGTGGGCGCCGGAGGCCGCCCGCGTCCGGCTGCGCCTGCCGGGCGTCGCCGACCACGAGATGCGCGCCGGCCCGGACGGCTGGTGGCGGGTGGAGGTGCCCGCCGCCGGCCCCGGCACCGACTACGCCTTCCTGCTCGACGACGACGAGCGGGCGCTGCCCGACCCCCGGTCGGCCTGGCAGCCGGCGGGCGTGCACGGGCCGAGCCGACGCTACGACCACGCGGCGTTCGAGTGGACCGACCAGGAATGGTCCGGCCGGCAGCTGCCCGGCAGCGTCCTCTACGAGCTGCACGTCGGCACGTTCACCCCCGAGGGCACCTTCGACGCCGCGATCGGCCGCCTCGACCACCTGGTCGACCTCGGCGTCGACATGATCGAGCTGCTGCCGGTCAACGCCTTTAACGGTGAGCACAACTGGGGCTACGACGGGGTCTGCTGGTATGCCCCGCACCAGCCCTACGGCGGGCCGGACGGCCTGAAACGGCTGGTCGACGCCGCCCACGCCAAGGGTCTGGGGGTGATCCTCGACGTCGTCTACAACCATTTCGGGCCCTCCGGGGCCTACGCGCCGATGTTCGCGCCGTACCTCACCGAGCAGAGCAACACCTGGGGTCGCACCGTCAACCTCGACGGCCCGCACTCCGACGGCGTGCGCCGCTACATCGTCGACAGCGTGCTGATGTGGCTGCGCGACTACCACGTCGACGGGCTGCGCCTCGACGCCGTGCACGCCATGCCCGACTCGCGCGCCACCCACCTGCTGGAGGAGGTGGCGGTCGAGGTCGAGGCGCTCTCCACCCACCTCGGCCGGCCGCTGTCGCTGATCGCCGAGTCCGACCTCAACGACCCCACGCTGATCACGCCCCGGGAGGCCGGCGGCTTCGGCCTGCACGCCCAGTGGAACGACGACGCCCACCACGCCCTGCACACCCTGCTCACCGGCGAGCGGCAGGGCTACTACGGCGACTTCGGCTCGCTGGAGTGCCTCACCGACGTGCTCACCGGCGGGTTCTTCCACGCCGGCACCTGGTCCAGCTTCCGCAACCGCCACCACGGGCGGCCCGTGGACCGGCAGCGCACCCCGGGCCACCGGTTCGTCGCGTACCTGCAGAACCACGACCAGATCGGCAACCGGGCCACCGGCGACCGGATCTCCGCCACCCTCTCCCCGGGGCTGCTGCGGGTCGGCGCGACGCTGCTGTTCACCGCGCCGTTCACCCCGATGCTCTTCATGGGCGAGGAGTGGGCCGCCAGCACCCCGTGGCAGTTCTTCACCAGCCACCCGGAGCCGGAGCTGGCGACCGCCGTGGCCACCGGCCGCAAGCGGGAGTTCGCCGCCCACGGCTGGCCGGAGGGCGACGTGCCGGACCCGCAGGACCCGCAGACCTTCGCCCGATCCCGGCTCGACTGGGCCGAACTGGACAAACCCGAACACCGCGAGATGTACGAGTTCCACAAGCGGCTCATCGCGCTGCGCAAGAGCCGCCCCGACCTGTCCGACCCGAGGCTGCACGCCGTCGACGTACGCCCCGGCGACCAGTTCCTGGTGATGCGCCGGGGCGAGACGCTGGTGGCGGCGAACCTGGCCGCCAAGCCGCAGCGGATCACGCTGCCGGGGGCGGCGCGCCGGGTGCTGCTGGCCACGGGGGAGGGCGTCACGGTCATGCGTGACCGGATCGAGCTGCCGGCGGAGACGGCGGCGATCGTGGCGCTCTGAGCGGCGCCCGTCGGCGGCGGCCCGCGACCGTCAGCCGGCGTCCAGCACCTCGCGCAGCCGCACCGCGAACTCGGCCGGCTTGCCCGCGTAGCCGAACTCGCCGCCGAGGAAGCCGCCGTGGTGGCTCGGGAACACCACGGCCTCCTGGCCGAGCAGCGCCGCGGTGGCGACCGCCGTACGCGCGGTGTACGTCCCCGCCGACTCCTCGCCGACCGCGATCACGATGCGGGTCGGCGCCGCGGTGAGCGCCGCCGCGTCGGGGCGGTAGTCGGTGACCGCCCAGGAGTTCTTCGAGAGCAGCGGGTCGTCGCGGGAGCCGTCGTCCTCGGTCGGCAGGCCGAACGCCGCCGGGTCGGGCGCGGGCTGGGCGAAGTAGGCGTCGGTGAACTCGCCCTGCCAGGACGTCATCGCGATGAACGCGGCCATGCCCGCGCCCGTGCCCTTCGCCTGGTACGCCTCGTAGAAGCCGGTCCGGGCACGCTCGGCGGCCTCCGCGTCGGGGAGCACGGCGTTGATCGGCGGCTCGTGCGCCACCAGCGTGGCGACGTCGCCGGGGTGGGACGCGACCAGCTCGAGCGCGCTCACCGCGCCGCCGCTGCTGGCGAAGACGTCCACCGGGCCGGTGCCGAGCGCCTCGATCAGCAGGTGCAGGTCGGCCGCCTGGTGCTGCGGCGTGTGGTCCGACCGGCCGTCTGAGCGCACGCTGCGGCCCAGACCGCGGGGGTCGTAGGTGACGACCGTCCGGTCGGTGAAGTGGGCGGCGAGCGCGCCGAAGCCCTCGGCCGTCATCGGTTGGCCGACCATGAGCAGCGTGCGGTGCCCGCCGGGGGCCGACAGCGGACCGCGCACGTCGTAGACCAGGTCGACGCCGGGCGCGGCGAGGGTGCGGGTGTCTGTCGTCGTCATGCCGGCGAGCCTACGACCGACGGGTGACAGAACGGGTGCAAGGGCGGAAAGTGGCACCCACCCGCACCGGTCTGCGGCGTCGACGCCAGGATCTGCGGTATGGAGTTCTTCTGCTACCACCGCGACCGTCGCGGTTCCCTGCCCCTGCGGACCGAGCTGCGCGAGGAGCACTGGTCCTACATGGACCGGTACGCGGCGCAGATGATCGCGCGTGGGCCGACGTTCGCCCCCGACGGCAGAACCCCCACCGGCAGCGTGCACCTCGTCGACCTGCCCGATCCCGCCGCCGCCCGGGCGTTCGCCTTCGACGAGCCCAACTACCAGGCCGGCGCCTACCGGGACGTGCTGCTGCGTCGGTGGCGCAACACGCTGGGGCGCACCATGTGGGACTTCCCCGGCGGCCGGACCGGCGGCGACCGGTACCTGGTGCTGGGTCTGGGCACGGGGCCGGCCGCCGACCCCGACGCCCGCTCGGACCGGAACGAGCTGATCGCGTACGGGCCGCTGCTGTCCGACGACGGCGCGACCTGGCTGGGCACGGCGGCGCTCATCCGGGCGGAGGACCCGGACGAGGCGCGTGGCCTGCTGACCTCCGACCGCTACGCCGAGATCGAGGTCCACAACTGGGCGTTCGGCGGACGCCCGTCATGACCCCATGGGCGCAGGCTGATCTGTGCACCCGCAAGGCCTGTGCCCTTGGCTCGGACCGAGGAGTACGGTCGATGACCGTAGGGTATCGGTCTGTAGTGGCTGCTGGTCAAGGGACGTAGGAGTGCTGCCGTGCCCCCACGCGCGAGGACGATCGTCGACCCGCGGTTCGCCGCTGAACTGCGACGGCTTCGCGAGGCACGCGGCATGTCGCTGCGGCAGCTAGCCGCCGTCGTCAATCACGGCAAGAGCCTCGTGCACCAGTTGGAGGTAGGGCAGACGAAGCCGACTGTGGACGTGGCGGCCCGACTCGATGAGGCGCTTGCGGCGCAAGGAGCGCTGGCCCGGCTGGTCGTAGACGCGCCCGATGGTGGTGAGCGCCTGGCGTACGTGACGGCGCATCCTCGCCGGGTCGACCACGCCACGGTGCGAGCGCTCGCCGGCCTGCTGGCCGGCTACCGGCGGCTGGAGGACGCCATCGGCTCCGGGCCGATCATGGCGCCGGTCCGCGCCCATCTCGACACCGTTGCCTGTCTGCTCAGGGACGCCCGGCACGACGTGCGGCCGAGTGTGCTCGACATGGCGGCGCAGTGGGCACAATTCGCGGGTTGGTTGAGCATCGCGCGGGGAGAGGAACGTGCGGCAACGGTGTGGCACGCGAGGGCGCTGGACTGGGCGACCGAGGCCGGCAACAGCGATCTCGTCGCGACCGTGCTGTCCTTTCAGGGACACCAGGCGGAGCTGCGCTGCGATCTGCCCGCGATGGTCAGGCTCTCTCAAGCCGCGCGCCGGGACCAGAGCGTGAACGCGGCGCTGCGGGCCTACTGCGCCGGCCAGGAGGCCAGGGGCCTCGCCATGGCCGGCGCCGGCACCTCCGAGGTGCTCGCTCGCCTGTCCGAGGCATTGGACGTGTCGGCCCAGGCCGCGGAAGAACCGCTGTCCCCGTGGGGCTACTGGTACACGCCGTCCTTCTTCGCGGTGCAGCAGGGAATCGTCTGGCGATACCTCGGCGAGACCGACAGCCGCGCCAACGAACGGGCGCTGGCGTTGCTGACGGCCGGTGTCGCGGGAGTGAGCGAGGAGGCGAGCGGAGCGGACTGGCACGGTCGCAACCTGGTGCATCTCGCTGTGGCGCAGGCGCAGGATGGTGAGACGACGATGGCCCGTGAGACCTTGGCGACGGCCGACGCCATGGCGACTGCCGCCGCCTCCCGACAACTGTCTCATGAGGTGGCTGAGGCGGCCCACCGGCTCGGCCTGTCCGCGATGCCGTAGCGGACGCGTTTCGCCTGCTCTGCCACCACTGCCCAGCACACGATGACCGTGGGTGACGGCGACAGGAAGGTGCTCCGATCTGCTGTCGCGCCCCGATCGATGGAGGTGCAGATGGGGATCGACGAGTCGGCGCAGAGCCGGGGGGAGCGGGGCGAGGCGGCCGAGCGGGAGGCCGCCAAGCAGCGGCTGCTCGCGCAGGCCGAGGCGGAGCGCGTACCGGTGGAGGAGACCACCCGGGCGGTGCCGGACCGGCGGTGGCGGCGTGACCAGCGCTGACGAACCGATCGGTCGCCGGGTGGCGCGCTGGCGGGCGCGGCGGCGGATGACGCAGCAGATGCTCGCCGACCGGCTCGGCAGGTCGAAGAGCTGGGTGGACAAGACCGAGCGGGGCGTGCGCCCGCTGGACCGGTACCCGGTGATCCAGGAGATAGCGCGGGTGCTGCGCGTCGATCCGCTGGTGCTGCTCGGCGAGCACCGCGCGCCGTCGCCGATCGCTGGCGGCCCGCCGGACGGGGTGGACGGCATCCGGGCCGCCCTCGCGCGCTACGACGTCCGCCAGTCGGCCGGGTCCGTGGCGGAGACGGGCCGGCACGTCGCGCACGCCTGGCTGACGTACCAGCACGCGCACTACGCCCAGGTGGTGCGGCTGCTGCCGAGGCTGCTCCACGCCGCGCAGGGCGTGCGGGCGCAGGAGCCGGGGCTGCTGGTGCAGGCGTACCGGATCACCTCGTCGGTGCTCGTGAAGCTCGGCGAGGCCGACCTCGGGTGGCTGGCCGCCGACCGGGCGGTGGCCGTGGCGGGCGGCGATCCGGTGCTGGCGGGGGCGGCGGCCGTGTCGGTCGGGCAGGCGTTGCGCGCGCTGGGCCGCGACCGGCTGGCGCTGGTCGCGACGCTGGCCGCCGCGCGTCGGGTCGCGCCCGCGTCGGAGCCGGTGCACGGGGCGTTGCTGCTCCAGGCCGCGCTCGCCGCCGCCGGCTGCGGCGACACCGGCCGCAGCGACGAGCTGATCGAGCGGGCCGTCCAGGTGGCGGTGCGGGTCGCCGGGGACGACCCGCACCGGACCGGCTTCGGGCCGGGCGCCGTGGAGGCGGCCCGGGTGGTGGCGGCTGTCGAGCGGGGGGACGCCGGGGAGGCGGTGCGCCGGCACGAGACGGCGGTACGGGGGGAGGCGTGGCGGCGGCTGCCGGCCGAGTACCGGGCCGCGTACCTGGTGGACGCCGCGCGGGCGTACCTCCAGGCCGGTGACCTGCGTGGTGCGGCCCGCGTCCTGGTCGACGCGGATGCCGTCGCGCCCGCCGAGGTCCGGTGCCGGCCTGTGGCGCGTACGGTCATCGCCGAGGTCGCCCGGGCCCACCCGGCGCCGGCCGGCGTGGCGCGCCTGGCGACGCTGGTCGGCCTGACCCGCTGAGCGCGATCCGCCCCCGCCAGCACGGCGTGCGGGCCGTCACGGACCGGCCCGTTCCGTCGGGGTCGCCGGCCCGCGAGCGGATGCCATGGCTGCCGGATTCGCAATTCCCATTTGTCGACAACGGCGGGCGCTGTCAAGCCGTAGAGGGTGCACTTTGCGGAGATGGGATTTGCGCGGCCGATACCGAGGCTTCTGGTCGAATTGGGCACGGTTTGTTTGTCGTCGTGCTGTTGATGTTCTCGGTCCCAAAAGGGAAAGTGTCAACTACCTGTCATTCCAATGCGTTGCGATCAATGCGAGGTGATCGATAAGTTTCGGTGGCCCAAATCGGGTTCCCGAGAAAAAGGGGGAGCACTTGAAATCAACCCTGCGCTGGTCCGCAATGGCCGGCATGGCGCTCGCGCTGGTCGTGACCGCCCCGGCGGTCGCCCAGGCGAAGCCGACCAAGGCCGACAGGAACGGCAACACCACCACCGTCGCCCGCACCAGTGACGGTCGTGCGATCACCAACGAGGCGATCGCCAAGGAGGTCGCCGCGTTCTGGACGCCGGAACGGATGGCGAGCGCCGTCGACCTGGACCTCGCGAAGCCCGCGAACGCCACCGAAGCGCTGAGCCCGGCGCCGAAGCCCGACGGGCCGGCGGGCTCGCTCGCGCCGGTGCAGCCGAGCGTCGCCAGCGGTGACGACGTCGGCATCCAGCTCAACGAGTCGGCGGTCGTCGGCAAGGTCTACTTCACGACCCCCGGCGGCGGTGGCGCCTCCTGCTCGGCCAGCGCGGTCGCCAGCGGCAAGGCGCGACTGGTCATGACCGCCGGGCACTGCGTGCACCAGGGTGCCGGCGGGCAGTGGTACAGCAACTGGCAGTTCGTGCCGCGGTACCGCGACGGGGCGAGGCCGTTCGGCACGTTCGTGGCCTACCAGCTCACGGCCCGCACCGCGTGGATCAACAACAGCAGCTTCGACGAGGACATGGCCATCGCCATCATGCACAACGGCGGTAACTGGGGCCTGAAGGTCGTGGAGACGGTCGGCGGCCACGGCATGCGCTGGAACTGGGGCTACAACATCTCCCTGATGACCGCCCTCGGCTACCCGTCCAACCTGGGCGGCGGCGAGAGCCAGTACTTCTGCCAGAGCGGCACGTGGCACGCCGGCGGCGAGCAGATCCGGATGTGGTGCAACATGACCTACGGATCCAGCGGCGGTCCCTGGCTGCAGGAATACAACGACCAGAATGGCCTCGGATTCATCAACAGCGTCGTGAGCCACGGCGACAATCCGGGCAACGGCCAATTCGACGGCCCGTACTTCGACAACGACATCAAGAGCCTCTACGACTTCGCGGAAGGCCTTTCCCCGGCGTAAAGGTACGTAAATGGCAGAGCCCCGGCCATCGGCCGGGGCTCTGCGCGGTGGTGCCCGTTATCGACGGGAAGGCTCCCGCCGGAGGCGGCGGGTCACTTGAAGCGGATGAACTTGGAGAACTGGTTGTTGGCGGTTCCCACCGTCACCGTCCGGTGGCTGTACCTGTCGGCGGAGACGTAGTTATACTCATCGATCTCAAAGGTGCCGTTCGCGTTCACCCGGGTCACGAAGGCGACGTGCCCGTAGGTGCCGCCGAGGCGGACCGCGACGTCACCGGCCCTCGGGCTGTTGTGCACCGGCACGCCGGCGCGGCCGGCGGCGGCCACCCACTCCTTGGCGTTGCCCCACCGCGTCTGGCCCTTGTACTGGTTGTGGAAGGCGACGCCGACCCGGCTGCGCAGCGCCCAGGCCACGAAGCTGGTGCACTGCCCCTTGTAGAAGTTCCACGGGTCGATGCCCGAGGTCTGCCCCTTGTACGGGTAGTCGTCCCTGGCCGGGTAGCTGGCTCCGGCAGTGATCAGCTGGTGGGAGGCGTTGTTGTTCTTCAGCGTGGAGTTGAGGTTCTTCTTCGCCCCGGGCGCGAAGTCCTGGTACGCGTGGGAGCCGTTGTAGCCGGTGTTGTAGTAGACCCGCACCGTCCTGCCGGTGCGGTTCCACGCCGAAGCGGCGTTGTTCTTGATGCACTGGCCCCGGCCGCTGCCGGCGCCCTTGAACTCGTAGCAGCCCGGCTGGGCCGAGCCGTAGTCGGCCAGCGATCCGGCGTGATCGGAGACCGAGCCCGCGTGGTCGCTGTTGTAGTAGTAGCAGAACTCGCCGGTGTTGCAGCTTCCGTCGCGGGCCGCGGCCTGGGCGGGCGCGGCGACCGCCAGGACGCCGAGAGTCGCGCTGAGCACGCTCGCACTGAGGGCGCCGAGGACGCGGACGGTGACCCTGGGCATGTTCATGTCCCTCCTGGGTGGGTGAGGAGGGAACCACCGTACAAGCCATCGATCAAGTGCCATACCCCTGAATTGTGGCCGCCCGCGCCCACCTGCCGGCCAGGGCCCGCCGCCGACTGACGGCCCGTACGGCGACCGCCGCGCCCGCCCGCACCCACCCGGCGCCGGCCGACGTGGCGCACCCGGCGGCGCTCGACGGCCGGCCCGGCCGCAAGGCGCGAGCCCACCGACGACGGGGTGGGGTTCTGTGTCGATTCGGGGTTCGTGGGGCGATTCACGGGCATAGCGTCAGGCGTGGCGGATTCCCGCCGCCGGACCGCCCCGGCGGCGGGTCAGGACGATCTGACGGTGGTGCGACGTGGACGAGACCGATCCGATGATGCTGGATCAGCGGGGACGACGTGGCCGGGGCACCGGACTGCCCCGGCTGCTGGGCGTGGTCAGCCTCGCCCTCGGGGCGGGCGGGCTGCTCGCCCCGCGCGCGGTGGCCCGGCTGACCGGCGTGGACGACTCACCCGCCGCGCGCGCGGTGATTCCGGCCGTGGGCGCCCGCGAGCTGGTCCACGCGGTCGGCCTGCTCGGTGGCCGCCGGCCGGCCGGCTGGACGTGGACCCGGGTGGCCGGCGACGCGATGGACCTCACCCTGCTCGCCCGGGCCTGGGCGGACCGGTGCGGCGAGCGCCGCCGGCGGGTCGCCCTCACCACCGCCGCCGTCGCCGGCATCGCCGCCGTCGACCTGGTCGCCGCCGTGCGCGCCGGCCGGGCCCAGGCCGCGCTCCGGCGGGTGATCGACATGGAGGTCGCGGTCACCGTCAACCGCTCCCCGGCCGAGGCGTACCGGTTCTGGCGGGACCTGGAGAACCTGCCCCGGTTCATGTCCCACCTGGAGTCGGTGCGCGCCGACGACCTGCGCCGCTCGCACTGGATCGCGCGGGGCCCGGCCGGCCGTCGGGTCGAGTGGGACGCGGAGATCGTCGACGACCAGCCCAACCGGTCGCTCGCCTGGCGGTCGCTGCCCGGCACCCGGGTGCCCAACGCCGGGCGGGTCCGGTTCGTGCCCGCGCCCGGCGACCGGGGGACCGAGGTGCGGGTGCGGCTGCGCTACGCCCCGCCGGCCGGTGCGCTGGGCCGGGCGGTGGCGAAGCTCTTCGGCGAGGAGCCCGAGCAGCAGGTCCGTGACGATCTGCGCCGGTTCAAGCAGGTGGTGGAGACCGGCGAGGTGGTCCGCTCCGAGGGCAGCCCCGACGGCATCTCCGTACGCCAGCAGGTCATGCAACGCCCCGCCCAGCCGTTGCGGATCGCCCGCCGCTGACCGCCCGCGACCCGAGAGGACGAACGATGAAGGCCACCGCCTGGATGGGCAAGGACAGCGTCAAGGTCGTCAACGTGCCCGACCCGACCATCATGAACGCGCGTGACGCGATCGTGCGGATCACCTCGACCGCGATCTGCGGCTCCGACCTGCACCTCTACCACGGCTACATCCCCGCCATGCGCAAGGGCGACATCCTCGGCCACGAGTTCATGGGCGAGGTGGTGGAGGTCGGCCCGCAGGTGCGCAACCTGCGCCCCGGCGACCGGGTGGTGGTGCCGTTCCCGATCGCCTGCGGGCACTGCTCCTCCTGCCAGCGTGGCCTCTTCTCGGTCTGCGAGAACTCCAACCCCAACGCCGGGGTGGCCGAGAAGATCATGGGGCACTCGCCGGCCGGCATCTTCGGCTACTCCCACCTGCTCGGCGGCTACGCCGGCGGCCAGGCCGAGTACGCCCGGGTGCCGTTCGCCGACGTCGGTCCGATCAAGGTGCCCGAGGACGTGCCCGACGACCAGGCGGTGATGCTCGCCGACGTGCTCCCCACCGGCTTCATGGGCGCGGAGATGTGCGACATCAAGCCGGGCGACGTCATCGCCGTGTGGGGGGCCGGCCCGGTGGGACTGCTCGCCGCCGCCAGCGCCCGGATGCTCGGCGCGGAGCGGGTGATCGTCATCGACCGGTACCCGTACCGGCTGCGGCTGGCGCGGGAGCACACCGGCGCGGAGACCATCAACTACGACGACACCGACGTGCTCGACGCGCTGAACGCGATGACCGCCGGCCGGGGGCCCGACGCGTGCATCGACGCCGTCGGCCTGGAGGGGCACCACGGCAACACCGCCGTGTACGCGTACGACCGGGCGAAGCAGGCCGCCCGCGCCGAGACGGAACGGCCGTTCGCGCTGCGCCAGGCGATCCTGGCCTGCCGCAGTGGCGGCGTCGTCTCGGTGATCGGCGCGTACGGGGGCTTCGTCGACAAGTTCCCGATGGGCGCGTTCATGAACCGATCGTTGATCATGCGCACCGGTCAGTGCCACGTCCAGCGCTACACCCGGCCGCTGCTCAACCGCATCCAGCGCGGAGACATCGACCCGAGCTTCATCATCAGCCACCGGATGCCGCTGAAGGACGCGGCCAAGGGCTACAAGATCTTCCAGAAGAAGCAGGACGAGTGCACCAAGGTCGTCCTCAAGGTCTGAGCCGGGAACGGCGGGCCCGGAGGCCGGCTCGGCCCGGGGACGACCTTGGTGCACTCGTCCTGCTTCTTCTGGAAGATCTTGTAGCCCTTGGCCGCGTCCTTCAGCGGCATCCGGTGGCTGATGATGAAG
>NZ_JBFABA010000068.1:0-24365 GCF_040640115.1 Micromonospora sp. NPDC023644
CGACGACACCGGGCGTCCGACCGACGCCTCGGCCAGCCCGCGCGAGGCCGGCGCCGGGGATGACGCCGGCGCCCCCGGCCGGACCGGCCCGGCGGACGACCGGCCCGGCGGCGGGCCGCCCGTGGCCGTACCCCGGCAGGGCCTGAAGGCCCGGCTGCTCACCGCGCCCGGGATCGGCGACGGGGTGCCCGGCCGCCGCTCCCGGGCCCGGACCGGGCGCGGCCGCACCACCGGGGCGCGGGTGCCGGCCGGCCGGGCCGGCGTGCTGCACCTGCCGGCGACCGTCCGGGCCGCCGCCCCGCACCAGGCCGCCCGCGGCCGGGTCGGCGGGCCCCTGCGGCTGCGCCCGGACGACGTCCGGGAGGCGGTCCGCGAGGGACGCGAGGGCAACCTGGTGCTCTTCGTCGTCGACGCCAGCGGCTCGATGGGCGCCCGGGCGCGGATGGCCGCCGTCAAGGGCGCCGTGCTCGCCCTGCTCACCGACGCCTACCAGCGCCGGGACAAGGTCGCGGTGGTCGCCTTCCGGGGCGCCGCCGCGCAGCTGCTGCTGCCGGCCACCTCGTCGGTGCTGGCTGCCTCCACCCGGCTGGCCGAGCTGCCCACCGGCGGGCGCACCCCGCTGGCCGAGGGGCTGCTCGCGGCCGCCGACCTGCTGCGGGTGGAGCGGCTGCGCGATCCCCGCCGTCGCCCCCTGGTGCTGGTGGTCACCGACGGCCGGGCCACCGCCGGCGAGCGCCCGCTCGACCGGGCGGCCCGCGCGGCGGGCGTCCTCGCGGCCACCGGCGCACCTTGCGTCGTCGTCGACTGCGAGACCGGCCCGGTCCACCTGGGCCTGGCCCGCCGCCTCGCCGCCCAACTGGACGCCACCCACCACCGGCTCGACGAGGTGGCCACCGCCCCGCTCACCACCCTCGCCACCCACCCCGCCCCGCGATCCCGCACCTCCGGCGCGCCGGACGAGGTCGCCGACGGCGCGGGCGCGAACGGTGCCCGACCGACAAGGAGCGTCGCCTGATGCCGCAGGGAAAGCCGTCCCACGTGCCCGCCGACGGGCTGACCACCCGGCAGCGGCGCCACCGGCCGCTGCTGATCGTCCACACCGGACAGATGAAGGGTAAGTCGACCGCCGCGTTCGGGCTGGCCCTGCGCGCCTGGACGGCCGGGCTGTCGGTCGGGGTGTTCCAGTTCGTCAAGAGCGCCAAGTGGCGGGTGGGGGAGGAGAACGCCTTCCGCGCCCTCGGCGAGGTGCACGAGCGCACCGGGCAGGGCGCCCCGGTCGCGTGGCACAAGATGGGCGAGGGCTGGTCCTGGATCCAGCGCGGCGGCGAGGCCGACCACGCCGCCGACGCCCTGGAGGGCTGGCGGCAGATCCAGCGCGACCTCGCCGCCCAGCGGTACGGCCTCTACGTGCTCGACGAGTTCACCTACCCGATGAAGTGGGGCTGGGTGGACGTGGACGAGGTCGTCGACACCCTGGCGAACCGTCCCGGCTTCCAGCACGTCGTGATCACCGGTCGGGACGCCGACCCCCGTCTGGTGGAGGCCGCCGACCTGGTCGCCGAGCTGACCAAGGTCAAGCACCCGATGGACGCCGGCCAGAAGGGCCAGAAGGGCATCGAGTGGTGACCGGCCCCGGCCGCCGCACCGACCCGCGCGGTCCCGACGGCCCCACCGCCCCCGCCGGCCACCCGACCGGCGGCGCCCCGACCACCGGCGACAACCCGGCCGCCGACGCGACCGGCGACCACGGCGGCGCGTGGGCGCTGCCGCGCGTGGTGGTCGCCGCGCCCGCCAGCGGGCACGGCAAGACCACCATCGCCACCGGGCTGCTCGCCGCGCTGCGTCGCCGTGGCCTGGTCGTCAGCCCGCACAAGGTCGGCCCCGACTACATCGACCCCGGCTACCACGCGCTCGCCGCCGGCCGCCCCGGCCGCAACCTCGACCCGTGGCTGGTCGGCGAGGAGCGGATCGCGCCGCTGCTGCGCCACGGCGCCGGCACCCCGACGCCCGCCGACATCGCCGTCGTCGAGGGCGTGATGGGGTTGCACGACGGCGCGGTCGGCCGCCGCGGGTACGCCTCCACCGCGCACGTCGCCCGGCTGGTCGACGCCCCGGTGCTGCTGGTGCTGGACACCACCGCGCAGGGCCGCTCCGCCGCCGCGCTCGCCCTGGGCATGGCCGCGTTCGACCCCGGCGTGCGCATCGGCGGGGTGATCCTCAACCGGGTCGGCTCGCCCCGGCACGAGTCGCTGCTGCGCGACGCGCTCGCCGAGGTGGGCGTGCCGGTGCTCGGCGCGGTCGCCCGCGCCGCCGAGGTCGCCGCCCCGGCGCGCCACCTCGGGCTGGTGCCGGTCGCCGAGCGGGCACCGGAGTCCCTGGCGATCGTGGCCGCCCTCGCCGACCTCGTCGCGGCCACCGTGGACCTGGACGCCGTGCTGGACCTGGCCCGCACCGCGGGCCCGCTGCACGCGCCGGCCTGGGACCCGGCCGCCGCCGTCGGCGGACCCGCCGGCGCCGAGCGCCCCGTGGTCGCGGTCGCGGGCGGGCCGGCCTTCACCTTCTCCTACGCCGAGACCGCCGAACTGCTCGCCGCGGCCGGCGCCACGGTGGCCCCCTTCGACCCGCTGCACGACCCCGCCCTGCCCGCCGGCACCCGCGCGGTGGTCGTCGGCGGCGGCTTCCCCGAGGCGTACGCGCCACAGCTCGCCGGGAACGCCACGCTCCGCGCCGAGCTGGCCGACTTCGACGGCCCGGTCGTCGCCGAGTGCGCCGGCCTGCTCTACCTCGGCCGGCACCTCGACGGGGTGCCCATGTGCGGCCGGCTCGACCTCACCGCCCGGATGACCGACCGGCTGACCCTCGGCTACCGCGACGCCGTCGCCGTCACCGGCTCCCCGCTGCACCGCCCCGGCGACCCGGTACGCGGCCACGAGTTCCACCGCACCGTCACCGACCCCGGGCACGGCGACCGGCCGGCGTGGCGCTGGGACGGCGCCGAGCACGGCTTCGTCGCCGGCCGCGTGCACGCCTCCTACCTGCACACGCACTGGGCCGGTCACCCGCAGGCCGCCCGCCGCCTGGTCGAGGCGGCGAGCCGGTGACCGCGCACGAGGGCCACGACGCGCCGGGCGGGCGTGCCGCCGGCGCGCCGGTGGCCGGCGGTGCCGCGGCGCTGGCCGGGCGCGACGGTGCCGCGACGCTGACCGGGATCGGCGTCGGTCCCGGCGACCCCGAGCTGCTCACCCTGCGGGCGGCCCGGTTGCTGGCCGAGGCCGACGTGGTATTCGTACCCGTGCTGGACCGGCTCGCCGCGGACGGCGCCGCGCCCCCGGGCCGGGCCGAGGCCACGGTGGCCGCGCACGTCGCGCCGGACCGGCTGCGCCGGCTGCCGTTCGCCCTCGACGACCGGGGCGGGGTGACCGCCCGCCGGGAACGCGCCTGGGACGACGCCGCGCGGGCGGTGGTCGACGCGGTCGACGACGGCGCCCGCGCGGTCGTCTTCGCCACCATCGGCGACCCGAACGTCTACTCCACCTTCGGCTACCTGGCGCAGGGCGTCCGCGCCCTGCGCCCGGCGGTCGAGGTGCGCACGGTCCCCGGGATCACCGCCATGCAGGACCTCGCGGCGCGCAGCGGCGTGCCGCTCTGCGAGGGCCGGGAGCCGCTCACCCTGCTGCCGGCCACCGCCGGGCTTGCCCTCTTCGCCGACGCGCTCGCCGGCCCGGGCACCGTCGTGGCCTACAAGGGCTGGCGGCGGCACGCCGAACTGGTCGCCGAGCTGCGCCGCCAGGGCCGCCTCGGCGACGCCGTGCTGGGCCGGGGCCTCGGGCTGCCCGGCGAGCGGATCGGCCCGGTCGCCGACGCGGCCGACGACCTGCCGTACCTGTCGACGTTGCTCGTCCCGGCCCGCCGGGACCGTAGGGGAGGAAAACTGTGAGCACCGCGCCGATCGCGGACCACGCCGACGACGGCGGGCCGACCAGCACGGGCAAGGTCTGGTTCGTCGGGGCCGGCCCCGGCGCGGCGGACCTGCTGACCCTGCGCGCCGCCCGGGTGATCGGCGCGGCCGACGTGGTGGTCTGGGCGGCCAGCCTGGTGCACGCCGACGTGCTCGCCCACGCCCGCGGTGACGCGGAGATCGTCGACTCGTCGCGGCTGCCGATCGAGGGCGTGCTGCCGCTCTACCAGCGGGCCGCCGCCGAAGGGCTGACCGTGGCGCGGATCCACTCCGGCGACCCGGCGCTGTGGGGCGCGGTGCAGGAGCAGCTCGACCTGTGCCGGGCGCTCGGCCTGGCCGTGGAGATCGTCCCCGGCGTCTCGTCGTTCACCGCCGTCGCGGCGATCGTCGGCCGGGAACTCACCATCCCCGAGGTCGCCCAGTCGGTGATCCTCACCCGGCTGGAGGGCGGGAAGACCCCGATGCCGCCGGGGGAGCGGGTCCGCGAGTTCGCCCGGCACGGCACCACCATGGCGCTGTTCCTCTCCGCCGCCCGGTCCGGCCAGGCGCAGGCCGAGCTGCTGGCCGGCGGGTACCCGGCCGACACCCCGGTCGTGGTGGCGTACCAGGCGACCTGGCCCGACGAGCTGGTGGTGCGGTGCGCGCTCGGCGACCTGGAGGCCACCGTCAAGGAGCACAAGCTCTGGAAGCACACCCTCTTCCTGGTCGGCCCGGCGCTCGCCGCCGCCGGCACCCGCTCGCACCTCTACCACCCCGGGCACTTCCACACCTTCCGCCGGGCCGAGCCGGCCGCCCGCGCCGACCTGCGCCGCGCCCGCGCGGGCGGCGGGACACCGGGGGACGGGCGCGCCTGATGACGTACGCCGAGCCGCCGCTGCGCGAGCCGGACCTGCCGCGTACGGCGAAGGTCCGGCCCACCGCGCTGCGCACCGGGTGGACCACCGGCGCCTGCGCGACGGCGGCGACCAAGGCGGCGCTGACCGCCCTGGTCACCGGCGTGCCGCAGCGGGAGGTGGAGATCGGGCTGCCCGCCGGACGGCGGGTCAGCTTCCCGGTGGCCCGCTGCGAGGTCGACGGCCGCTCGTGGGCGGAGGCGGTGGTGGTCAAGGACGCCGGCGACGACCCGGACGTCACGCACGGCGCCGAGCTGACCGCCACCGTCAGCTGGCGGGACGCGCCCGGGCTGCGCCTCGACGGCGGGCCGGGCGTCGGCACCGTCACCAAACCGGGCCTCGGCCTGCCCGTCGGCGGCCCGGCCATCAACGAGACCCCGCGCCGCATGATCGGCCAGGCCGTCGCCGAGGTCGTGGACCTGAGCGAGGTGGGCGTCCGGGTGGTGGTCAGCGTGCCGCGCGGCGAGATCATGGCCCGCAAGACCACCAACCGCCGGCTCGGCATCCTCGGCGGCATCTCCATCCTCGGCACCACCGGCGTCGTCCGCCCGTTCTCCACCGCCTCCTGGCGGGCCAGCGTGGTGCAGGCGGTGCACGTGATGGCCGCCCAGGGGGAGCGGACCGTGGTGCTCTGCACCGGCGGGCGCACCGAGCGGGCCGCCCGCGCGCTGCTGCCGGAGCTGCCCGAGGTGTGCTTCGTCGAGGTCGGCGACTTCACCGGCGCGGCCGTCACCGCCGCCGTGGGCGACGGGATGACCGGCGTGGTCTTCGTCGGGATGGCCGGCAAGCTGGCCAAGCTCGCGGCCGGCATCCTGATGACCCACTACACCCGGTCCAAGGTGGACCTGTCGCTGCTCGGGGCGGTCACCGCCGAGGCGGGCGGTGACGCCGCGCTGGTGGCGGCGGTCACCGAGGCGAACACCGGGCGGCACGCGTACGAGCTGTGGGAGGCCGCCGGGCTGCTCGGCCCCGCCGGCGACCTGCTCTGCCAGCGGGTGCGGCAGGTGCTGCTCCGCTTCGCCGGCGCCGCCGTCACCGTCGACGTCGCCATGGTCGACTTCGCCGGGGACCGGGTGGTCGCCTCCTCGGGCCGGTGGGCGGCGTGACCGGCGGCCAGCCGGCCACGGGCGCCGGGCCGGCGGTGACCGTGGTGGGGATCGACGCGGCGGGCGGACCGGCGCACCCCGCCGCGCCCGTGCTCGCCGGGGCCCGGCTGGTCGTCGGCGCGGCCCGGCACCTGGCCGCCGTACGCCTGCCGGCCGACGCCGACACCGTCGCCCTCGGGCCGCTGGCGCCCGCGCTGGGGCGGCTGGCCGACGCCGTCGCCGCCGGGGTTCCCGCTGTCGTCCTGGCCAGTGGCGATCCCGGGCTGTTCGGGGTGGTCCGGGCGCTGCGGGCGGCCGGGCTGCCGCTGCGGGTGCTGCCGGCCGTGTCCAGCGTGGCCGCCGCGTTCGCCCGCGCGGGCCTGCCCTGGGACGGCGCGGCCGTGGTCACCGCGCACGGCCGCGACCCGCGGCCCGCGCTGAACGCCTGCCGGGCGCTGCCCGCCGTCGCGGTGCTCACCGCCCCGGGCGCCGGGGCCGCCGAGCTGGGCGCCGGGCTGGTCGGCTGGACCCGCCGCCTGGTCGTCGCCGAACACCTCGGCACCGACGCCGAACGGCTCACCGAGACCACCCCCGAGGGGGCCGCCGGGCGCGACTGGGCCGACCCGCACGTGCTGCTCAGCCTGGCCGGCGAGCCCGGCGCGGCCGGGATGCGGGCGGACAACCAGCCGGCCGCCGCGCCGGCCGGCGGGTGGGCGCTGCCCGAGTCCGCCTACGCGCACCGCGATTCCATGATCACCAAATCGGAGGTACGCGCCCTCGCCGTGGCCCGGTTGCGTCCCCGCCTCGGCCGGCTGGTCTGGGACGTCGGCGCGGGCAGCGGCTCGGTCGGCATCGAATGCGCCCTGCTCGGCGCGGCCGTGATCGCCGTGGACCGCGAC
The DNA here is from genome assembly GCF_040640115.1 of Micromonospora sp. NPDC023644. Lineage (NCBI taxonomy): Bacteria > Bacillati > Actinomycetota > Actinomycetes > Micromonosporales > Micromonosporaceae > Micromonospora > Micromonospora sp. NPDC023644. Next base: position 6,836 of record NZ_JBFABA010000068.1, read on the forward strand.
CCGCGCGCCACCGTCGGCGCCAACGCGGCCCGGCACGGCGTCGACGTCCGGGTGGTGGCCGGCGCCGCCCCCGGGGCGCTGCACGGGCTGCCCGATCCCGACGCCGTCTTCGTCGGGGGCGGCGGCACCGACGTGCTCGCCGCCGTGGCGCAACGCCGCCCCGACCGGGTGGTGGCCGCCCTCGCCGCCGTCGACCGGGTCGCTCCCGCCGTCGGGCTGCTGCGCGCCGCCGGCTACGCCGTGCAGGGCGTCCAGCTCTCCGCCGCCCGCCTCGCCGACCTGCCCGGCGGTTCCATCCGACTCGCGGCCACCAACCCGGTGGTCGTCCTCACCGGGGAGCGCCCGTGAACCACCCGCCCGCCGCCACGGACCAGCCGACCCGGATCGGGCTCGTCGCCGCCACCGCCGCCGGCCGGCGCCACGCCCGCACCCTCGCCGACGCCTGGCCGCACGCCCGCGTCGTCACGGCGGACACCGTCGCGGACGCGCTGCGCGCCGCCTGGGCCGAGTGCGACGCCGTGGTGGCGTTCCTGGCGACCGGGGCGGTCGTACGCGTCCTCGCACCCCTGCTCGGCGACAAGCGCACCGACCCGGCCGTGGTGGTGGTCGACGAGGCGGCCCGGCACGCGGTCGCGCTGCTCGGCGGCCACGCCGGGGGCGCCAACGACCTCGCCGGGCGGGTCGGCGCGCTGCTCGACGCCGCCCCGGTGGTCACCACCGCCACCGACGCCGCCGGCCTGCCCGGGCTGGACACCCTCGGCTGGCCCGTCGAGGGCGCCGTCGCCGCCGTCAGCCGCGCCATCCTCGACGGCGAGCCGGTGACGCTCGTCGCCGACGCCGCCTGGCCGCTGCCCGCCCTGCCCGACAACGTGCGCCCCGCCCCCCTCGGGCCGCCGGCCGTCGCGCCCGCCTCCGCCCCCGCCGGACCGCCGGCACCCGCCCCCGCCTCCGCGCCCGCCGAGCCGACGACCCCCGCGCCCACCGGCCCGGCCGGGTCGGGCGGGCCGGCGGGTGACGGCGGGTACCGGCTGCTGGTCACCGACCGGGTGGTGCCGCTCGACGACCGGACCGCCGTGCTGCGGCCCCCGTCGCTGGTCGCCGGCGTCGGCGCCAGCCGGGGCGTGCCCGCCGCCGAGGTGCGCGGCCTGCTCGACCGGGTGCTCGCCGAGGCCGGCCTCAGCCCGGCCAGCCTGCGGCACCTGGCCAGCGCCGACATCAAGGCCGACGAGGCGGGCATCCGGGCGACCGCCGACGCGCTCGGCGTACCGCTGGTGACGCATCCGGCGGCGGCGCTGGCGGCGGTCGACGTGCCGCACCCCAGCGAGGTGGTCCGCGCCGCCGTCGGCACCCCCAGCGTCGCCGAGGCGGCGGCGCTGCTCGGCGGCGACGCCGACCTGCTGGTGCCGAAGACCGCGACGGCGATGGCCACCGTCGCCGTCGCCCGGCACGCCCCGCGCGGCCGGCTGGCGATCGTCGGCCTCGGGCCCGGCGCGCCGGACCTGCGCACCGCCCGCGCGGTGACCGAGCTGCGCCGCGCCGCCGTGGTGGTCGGCCTGGACCAGTACGTCGACCAGGTCCGCGACCTGCTACGCCCCGGCACCCGGGTGCTCGCCAGCGGGCTCGGCGCCGAGGAGGAGCGGGCCCGCGCCGCCGTGGCCGAGGCGACCGCCGGACACGCCGTGGCGCTGGTCGGCTCCGGCGACGCCGGCGTGTACGCGATGGCCAGCCCCGCCTTGGAGTACGCCGACGAGCGGATCGACGTCGTCGGCGTGCCCGGGGTGACCGCCGCGCTGGCCGCCGGGGCCCTGCTCGGCGCGCCGCTCGGCCACGACCACGCCTACCTGAGCCTGTCCGACCTGCACACCCCGTGGGAGGTCATCGCCCGCCGGGTGGCCGCCGCGGCCGAGGGCGACTTCGTGGCGCTGCTCTACAACCCGCGCAGCCGGGCCCGCGACTGGCAGCTCGGGGCGGCGCTGGCGGCCTTCGCCGCGCACCGGCCGCCGGACACACCGGTCGGGGTGGTGCGCAACGCCAGCCGGGCCGGCGAGCGGGTGCACCTGGCCACCCTGGCCACCCTCAATCCGGCGCTGGTCGACATGTACAGCGTCGTGGTGGTGGGCAGCAGCCAGACCCGGATCGTGGCCGGTCGGATGGTCACCCCGAGGGGGTACCGGTGGCGGCCGTGACCATCGGCGCCTGCCAGGGCTGCGGCGCCTGCCTGCTCACCTGCCCCACGCACGCGATCCGGCCGGTGCCCGGCGGCCTCGCCGTCCGCGCCGACCGCTGCACGGGCTGCCTGGAATGCCTGGAGATCTGCCCGGTGGACGCGATCCGCGCCACGGACACCGACGAACGTGGAGGGAACCGATGAGTTCGACCGCGCTCAGCGCCGCACCACCGGCCGGCCCGTGGAGCCGCGCCGAACGGCTGCGCCTCGGCGGCATCGTGCTCGCCGTCGCCGTGCTGCACGTCGCCGGCTGGAGCCTCTACCTGTACTGGAACGACCAGCCCGCCGCGGCCGGCGGCCTCGCCGGGGCCGGCACGCTGGCGTACCTGCTCGGGGTGCGGCACGCCTTCGACGCCGACCACATCGCGGCGATCGACGACACCACCCGGCTGATGCTGCTGCGCGGGCGGCGCCCGGTCGGCGTCGGCTTCTTCTTCGCGCTCGGGCACAGCGCGGTGGTGCTGCTGCTGGCCCTGGTCGTCGGCCTCGCCTCGGCCAACCTCGCCGGCCCCGGGCTGGCCGAGGCGCGCGAGGTGGGCGCCACCGTGGCGGTCGTCACCGCCACCGTGTTCCTCGCCCTGGTCGCGGCGCTCAACGCGGCGGTGCTGGCCGGCCTGGCCCGGCTCTGGCGCCGGCTGCGCCACGGCGAGCTCGACGAGCGGGAACTGGACCTGCACCTGCTCAACCGAGGGCTGGTGCAGCGCGTCCTCGGCTCCCGGGCCCGGGCGCTGGTGCGCTCCTCCTGGCACATGGCGCCGGTCGGGTTCCTCTTCGGCCTCGGCCTGGAGACCGCCAGCGAGGTGACCCTGCTCGCCCTGTCGGCGAGCACGGCCGCCGCCGGCGGGCTGCCGGTGCTCGCCCTGCTGACCCTGCCGCTGCTCTTCGCGGCCGGCATGTCCGCCATGGACACCGCCGACAGCCTGCTGATGAGCCGCGCCTACTCGTGGGCGTACCGGCAGCCGGCCCGCCGGCTCTACTACAACCTGGCCACCACGGCCGTGACGGTGCTGGTCGGCGCCCTCGTCGCCAGCGTCTACGCGGCCGGCCTGCTGGTCGACCACCTCGGGGTGTCGGCGCTGGCCGGGTACGCGGGGATCGCCGGGCACTTCGAGCAGCTCGGGTACGCCGTCGTGGTCCTGTTCGTGCTCGCCTGGGCCGGGGCGGTGGCGCTGTGGAAGCTGGGCCGCTACGACGAGCGCTACGGCGCTGCGGCGACGGAGGTGCGGTCGTGAGCCGGGCCGTGCACCCCATCGAGCGGGAGTCCTACCGCATCCTGCGCTCCCGCGTCGACCTCAGTCACCTGCCGCCGCTGACCCGGGCCGTCACCGAGCGGGTGGTGCACGCCAGCGCGGACCTCGACTACGTCACCGACCTGGTCTGCGACGAGGCGGCCCTGGCCGGCGGGCTGGCCGCCCTGCGCGCCGGCGCGCCGGTGGTGACCGACGTGGCGATGGTCGCCGCGGGCATCACCGGCCGGGGGACGGTCTGCCCGGTGGCCGAGCCCGCCGCCGCCGAGCTGGCCCGCGCGGCGGGGATCACCCGGTCGGCGGCGGCGGTGCGGATCGCCCTGGACCGGGTCGGCCCCGGCGCGGTGTGGGTGGTCGGCTGCGCGCCGACCGCACTGGAGGAACTGATCACCCTGGACGCCCGGCCGGCGCTGGTCGTCGGGCTGCCGGTGGGCTTCGTCGGCGCCGCCGAGTCGAAGGCGGCGCTGCGGGCCAGCGGCCTGCCCGGAGTGTCCAACCGGGGCGAGAAGGGCGGCTCGGCGGTCGCCGCCGCCGCCCTCAACGCCCTGCTGTACGTGGAGGAGGAGCAGTGAGCGCTCTGGTCATCGTCGGGCACGGCACGCGCAGCGCGGCCGGGGTCGACCAGTTCGTCGCGTTCGTCGAGCGGGTGCGTCGCCGCGCCGCCGGCACCCTCGGCGACGTCGAGGGCGGCTTCATCGAGCTGTCCCGGCCACCGCTCACCGACGCGGTCGGCGCGCTCGTCGCGCGGGGGCACCGCGCGCTGGTCGCGCTGCCGCTGGTGCTGACCGCCGCCGGGCACGGCAAGGGCGACATCCCCGCCGCGCTGGCCCGCGAGCGGGAGCGCCACCCCGGCCTCAGCTACGTCTACGGCCGGCCGCTGGGCCCGCACCCGCTGCTGCACACCGCCCTGGAGCAGCGCATCGACGCCGCCCTCGCCGGCGACGACCGGGCCGGCACCTGGGTGGCGCTGATCGGGCGCGGCTCCACCGACCCGGACGCCAACGCCGAGGTCGCCAAGGTGGCCCGGCTGCTCTGGGAGGGGCGTGGCTACGCCGGCGTCGAGCCGGGCTTCGTCTCGCTCGCCGAGCCCTCGGTGCCGGCGGTGCTGGAGCGGCTGCGCCGGCTCGGCGCCCGGCGGATCGTCGTCGCGCCGTACTTCCTCTTCGCCGGGGTGCTGCCGGACCGGATCGTCGCGCAGTCGGCCGCGTTCGCCGCCGCCCACCCCGACCTGGACGTGCGGGTGGCCGACCTGATCGGTGACTGCGACGCCCTCGCCGACCTGGTCCTCGAACGGCACGCCGAGGCGCGTCGCGGGGACATCCGGATGAACTGCGACACGTGCGCGTACCGGGTCCTGATGCCGGGCTTCGCCGACAAGGTGGGCCGGCCGCAGACCCCGCACGACCACCCCGACGACCCGGTCGACGGCCACGGCCACCACCATCACGACCACCACGGCCACGGCCACGACCACGGCCACGGGCACGGGTCGGGTCACCACCATGGGCCCGGCCCGCGTCCGGGGCAGGTCGCCGTGGTCGGTGGCGGGCCCGGGCCGGACGACCTGATCACCGTACGGGGCAGGGCGCTGCTGGACGCGGCGGACGTGGTGGTGGTCGACCGGCTCGCCCCGCGGGGACTGCTCGCCGGGCTGCGCCCGGAGGTGGAGGTGGTCGACGCGGCGAAGGTGCCCCGGGGACCCGCGATGGGGCAGGACGCGATCAACGCCACCCTCGTCGCGCACGCCCGCGCCGGGCGGCGGGTGGTCCGGCTCAAGGGCGGCGACCCGTACGTCTTCGGGCGTGGCCACGAGGAGGTGCAGGCCTGCCTGGCGGCCGGGGTGGACGTGACCGTGGTCCCCGGGGTGACCAGCGCGGTCGCGGCGGCGGCCCTGGCGGGGGTGCCGGTCACCCACCGGGGCGTCGCGCACGACGTCACCGTCGTCTCCGGGCACCTGCCGCCCGGGCATCCCGACTCGCTGGTCGACTGGGCGGCGCTGGGCCGGGCCCGGGGCACCCTGGTGCTGCTGATGGCCGTGGACACCGTCGACAAGATCGCCGCGGTGCTGGTCGAGCACGGTCGGGCCCCGGACACCCCGGTCCTCGCGGTGCAGGACGCCGGGCATCCCGACCAGCGCGCCGTGACCGCCCGGCTGGACGAGGTCGGCGCGGTGGCCGCCCGGGAGCGGATCGCCCCGCCGGCCGTCTTCGTCCTCGGCCCGGTGGTCGACCTGCGCCTCTCCGCCGGGCCGTCGGACCCGGGCCGCTGACCGGCCGGGACCCGGGTCGTGCGCCGGGGCCCGGGTCGTGGGGCCGGCGGCTCAGCCGGTGACGACCCGGGCCAGGGCGAAGCCGGCGGTGGCGGCGGCGAGGCCGGCGGCCACGCTGGACAGCACGTTGACCAGCGCGAGGAACCGTCGGCCCCGGCGCGCCAGCCGCAGCGTCTCGTAGCCGAAGGTGGAGTACGTGGTCAGCGCGCCGCAGAAGCCGGTGCTGAGCAGCGCGCCGACGGTCGGGCCGACGGGCAGCCCGGCCAGGAGGCCGAGCAGCAGCGACCCGGCCACGTTGACGGTCAGCGTGCCCCACGGGTAGGCGCTGCCGAGCCGGGCCTGCACCGCCCGGTCGGTGAGGTAGCGCAGGGGCGCGCCGACGGCCGCGCCGAGCGCGATCAGCAGGACGGTCACCGGCCGGCCCCGTGCCCCGGCCGGCCGTGGTGGGCGGCGCCGAGCAGCCGGCCGGTGACGGCGTCGCCGAGCCAGACCGCGACCAGCGCGCCGAGCAGGGTCGCGGCCAGGTAGCCCAGGGCGACCTCCGGCGCGCCGGCGTCGAGCGCCAGCCGGACGTCCACCGCGTACGTGGCGAAGGTGGTGTAGCCGCCGAGCACCCCCACGCCGAGGAACGGGCGCAGCAGCGGGCGGTGGCCGCCGCAGCGGTCCAGCACCGCCATCAGGACGCCGATCAGCAGGCACCCGGTCAGGTTGACGGCGAAGGTCGCCCACGCGAAGCCCGCCGGGCCGTGCGGGACGGCGTGCTGGAGGCCGGCCCTGGCCAGGGCGCCGAGCGCGCCCCCGGCCGCGACGCAGCCGAGCACCGCGCCGGGGCGGGCGGCCAGCTCGCCCCGGTCGGCGGGTACGCGCAGGTCGACGTCGGGGTCGACGCGCGGATCCGGTCCGGTCACCTCGCCCTCCCCGCCGGTGCCACGGGCAGGGGCCCCCGGGTGTGTTCGCCCACCTCTGCGCGGACTGACCCGCCCCGCCTCGGCACCTGACCGCGCCCGCCAGCCTAGCGGCCGGCGCGGCGGTCGTCGGGCGTCCCGGGGGCCTCAGCGCACCCCGGCGACGGCGGCGTCGGGGCCGCCCCGCCACACCGTGCCCACCTCGGCGAAGCCGGCGGTGGTCAGCGCGGAGAGGTGCCAGGAGACCGGCGGGGTCCACTCCGGGCTGTGCCCGGTGGGGTAGATTTCGCGCCGCTGCGCGACGAGCGGCCGCAGCGCCGGATCGGCCTCCGCCCGGTCCCACCACTCCGACCAGGACAGCGCGGCGCCGGCGGCGTACCGGGCCGCCCGCCGGTCCCGGGCCCGGTCGAGCAGGCGCTTGGTGAGCTGCGGCAGCGCGTCGTCGGGCATGTGGTCGGCGTTGACCAGGATCCCGCCCGGCCGCAGCAGGTCGCGCAGCTCGGCGTAGAGCCGTTCGAGCCGCTCGGCCGGCAGCCAGTGCAGCGCGGTGGCGGTGAGGACGGCGTCGTAGTCGCGGTGGGGGAGCGCGGCGTGCCAGCCGGGCCGGCCCAGGTCGGCGGTGACGACGGTGACCCGGTCCCCGAGCGAGGCGCGGGCGAGGGCGAGCAGCGCCGGGTCGAGGTCCACCAGGGTCACCTCGGCGTCGGGGAAGCGGCGCAGCGTCCGATCGGAGATGGTGCCGGTGCCGCCGGCCAGGTCGAGCAGCCGCAGCCGGTCGTCGTCGCGGACCGCGTCGACCGCGTCGAGCATCGCCGTGATCCGGTGCTCCCGGTCCGGCAGGTACGCCTCCTGCTGGCGGTCCCAGCTCTCCTGCCAGGCCGCGACATCGTTGATGTAAGGACTCATGTGGATCAGGCTAGTTACGGCGGCGGGGCGCGTCCAGGGATTGTTGCCAGATATTTGCAACAACCAGATACCGGCAGGAAGGCGGATGGGTGGCGCAGCCGCCACGCCGACGCGCCGTTTTGCCGGGGATGTGCCGGGGCATAGGGCCTCTACCTGGGGATTCATCGAAAGGGGGATCGCGATGGCCGACACGACGACGGCGTCCGGCGCGCGCCCGGCCGGGAACACGGCCCGGGGCGGGCAGTCGGGCGGCCGGGCGGAGGGGCCGCCGTTCCGCAGGCCGAGGTGGCCCAGGGCGTACTCCTTCGCGCTGGTGACCGGGGCGCTGTTCCTGCTCTCCTGGATCGCGCAGTTCGTCTTCCAGGCCGCCGCGGCGAGCAACGAGGCGAGCCAGCACGGCCAGTCCTTCGCCTGGGCCGACTTCCTGCCGCAGTTTCTCGCCTCCACCTTCGAGAACTGGCAGTCCGAGTTCCTCCAGCTGATCTGGCAGGCGGCGGGGCTGGCCCTGTTCTACCACTGGGGTTCCTCGCAGTCCCGTGAGTCCGACGAGCGGATCGAGGCGAAGCTGGACGCGCTGCTGCGCGAGCGGAACCTGGACCCGGAGAACCCGTGACCCCGGCGCGACGCCGCTGACCGGCCCGCCGGCGCCCACCGGGCGGTCGATGAGCGGCACGACGCTGCCCGCCGGCCGGGACGGCCGCCGCTGGTGAGGGGCGCGCGGGCCGGCGTACGGTACCAAGATCGGCGGTCGAGGGGACCGTCCCGGACGGGGTGGAGCGGTCGATGGCGGGACGCGGTGGATCGTCGGCCGGCGGCGGGGCAGCGGAGGTGGCCGGGCGCAACGCCGCGTACGACATGTTCGCCGCCGACGTCGCCTCCCGAGGGCTCGGCATCGAGCTGGTGGACGCCGCCGACGGCGCGGCGGTGGCCCGGATGCGGGTGACCGGCGCGATGGTCAACGGCCACGCCATCGCCCACGGCGGGTTCGTGTTCCTGCTCGCCGACACCGCGTTCGCGCTGGCCTGCAACAGCCACGGCCCGGCCACCGTCGCCGCCGGCGGTGAGATCACCTTCGTCCGTCCCGCCCGCGAGGGGGACCTGCTGACGGCGCACGCCACCGAGCGCACCCGGTACGGCCGCAGCGGCATCTACGACGTCACCGTCACCCGGGACGACGGCGCGGTGGTGGCCGAGTTCCGGGGCCGCAGCCGCACCCTGCCCCCGACCGCCGGCTGAGCCCCGCCGCCGGTCGGGCCCCGCCGCCGGTCGGGCCCCGCCGCCGGTCGGGCCCCGCCGCCGGTCGGGGTCGCCCGGCCGGTGCCCCCACGACGGGCTCCGCCGCGGCTAGCATCGGCGCGGTGCGAGTACTCGTCGTCTCCGCGCCGTTGATCGGGCACGTCGCCCCGCTGCTGCCGCTGGCCGCCGCGCTGCGCGACGCCGGGCACGAGGTGCTCGTCGCCACCGCCGCCGACGGCCTGCGGGCGGCGCTGCCCGGGGTGCCGGCGCGCGACGTCGCGCCGACGTTCGACTTCGGACGGATCGCCCGCGGCGTGCTGCTGCGCCACCCGCTGATCGCCCGGGCCGAGCTGGCCGGCACCGGCGGCACCCGGGGCGCCGGGCTGCTCTTCGGCGCGGTCAACGACCAGCTCGCCGACGGGGTGGTCGCCGTCGCCAGGGAGTGGAAACCCGACCTGGTGATCCACGAGCCGTTCGCCGTGGCCGGGGCCCTCGCCGCCGCGACGCTCGGCGTGCCCGCCGTACGCCAGGAGAACGCCCTCTTCGACGGCCGCGAGCTGGCGCGGGCCACCCTGGCGCGGCTGGGTCCGGCCCTGCGCCGGCACGGCCTGACCGAGTTGCCGCCGCCGGCCGCCGCCATCGCCGTCGCCCCGCCCAGCCTGCTGCGTCAGGACGGCTGGCCGATGCGCTACGCCTCCGCCGCCGGCGGCGAGCTGCCGGACTGGCTGCGCGAGCCGGGGGAGCGGCCACGGGTGCTGGTCAGCCGCAGCACCGTCGCCGGCCCGGGCAGCGCCGGGCCGATGCCGGCCGTCGTCGCCGCCGCCGACCGGGTCGACGCCGAGTTCGTGCTGGTCCGCCCGGACGCGCGGCTGGCCCGCCGGGCGCTGCCCGGCAACGTGCGTACGGTCGACTGGGTCCCGATCCCCGCGGCGCTGCCGGCCAGCGCGGCGCTGGTGCACCACGGCGGCGCGGGCAGCGTCCTCGGCGCGCTGATCGCCGGGGTGCCGCAGCTGGCCACCGTCGGGGCGGGCGACCGGCGGCACAACGCCGAGCTGGTGGCCGCGCGCGGGGCCGGCATCGCGGTCCGGACCCGCGACATCACCGCCGACACCCTGACCCGGCTCGTCAGCGACACCGCGCTGCGCGACGCGGCGCGGCAGGTCAGCGCCGAGATCGCCGCCATGCCGGCGCCGAGCGAGCTGGTGCGGCGGCTGGAATCGCTGCGCTGACGCCGGCGCCGGCGGCCCGACGGGGATAGCGGGCGGTCGCCTTCCTCGACGGGCGGCGCCGCGCCGCCCCGCCGTGCGGGCCGGGCGTCCCGCCGTCAGCGGAGGCGGGCCAGGTCCTCGGGGGGGTGAGCCGGATCGCCCCGGCCGCCACGTTCTGCGCCAGGTGCTCCGGGTCGCCCGTGCCGGGGATGGCCAGCACGTGCGGCCCCTGGTGCAGCGTCCAGGCCAGGCGGATCTGGTGCGGGGCCGTGCCGTGCGCGTGCGCCACCGCCCGTACGGCCTCGTCTTGGATCGTGGGGGAGATCCGCCCCTACGCCCGCTCGTCGCCGCGACCGGCCACCGGCCACCGACCGCCGCGACGGGCGCACCGCCCGCTCACGCCGCGACCGGCGTGCCGCGCGGCAGGACCCATCTCGGCCTTCGCGCGCGCCCCTGCCGCCGCGCCGACGCGCCCGCTCCGCCGGCGGGCTGGATGCCCCCACCGCCGACCGCCCCGCCCGACAGGACCGACACGGTCGACAGGACCGACACGGCCGACGCCGACGCGGCGGCCGGTCCGAGGCCGGCGGCGGCCGTGACCCCGCCGGTGGCGAGCGCCCCGTCGGGGCCGAGCGTCCCGCCGGGGCCGGCGGCCCGGCCGGGACCGGCCGCGTGGCCGAGGTCGACCGTGGAGTCGTGGTCGACCGTGGAGTCCTGGCCGGCCGTGGAGTCGTGGCCGGCCGTCGGGGCGGGGGCGGCCGAGGGGACGCGACCGCGGGCTGCGGTCCACCCGCGCAGCTGCACCACCCGGTGGGACCCGGCGCGCTCCGAGGGGCCGGCGACCACCGGCGGCACGTGGGGAGTGGGGGCGCGGTCGACCACGGGCGCCGGCGACGCGTCCGCCTCCGCCGGCCGCCCGGCCCGGCGGGTGAACGCGGCCCGCGTCGCCCTCGGCAGCCGCGCGTACGCGACCTCGCGGACCACCGCGTCGGCGACGGCGTACCGGCCGTCGGCGCGGGCGACCAGCAGACCCGTCGCGGCCAAGGCGCGCAGCACCGGGGCGGCCCGCCCGGAGGCCCAGTCGAGCAGGCGCTCCGCCGTCGCGGCGGTGATCCCCGTGCCGACGGTCGCGGCGGCCATCAGCACCGCCCGGCGCGCCCCGTCGAGGCGGTCCAGGCGGGCGTCGACCTCCCGGCGCACCGCCTCCGGCACGGACGCCGCCGCGCCCAGCGACGCCACGTACGCGGCGGCCCGCCCTGGGCTGCCGCCCACCAGCGGCAGCAGCCGGGCGACCGCCGCCGGCCGGTCGGCCCGGCCGAGCAGGTGGCGCAGCAGCCGGCCGGTCTCCACCGGGCGCAGCGGCGGCACCGCCAGCCGGTGCCGCCGGTCCCGTGGAGCGGGCAGCACGTCCGCCCACTCCGGAGGGTGCAGCGCCACCACCACCAGCGGCAGCGACCGCGCGGTGGCCGCCGCGAAGAGCCGGTGCAGGAAGCGGCTCAGCGCGGCGGTGGCCCGGTCGAGGTCGTCCACCGCCACCATCACCGGCTGCCGGGCGGCGAGCCCCAGCAGCGCCTCCCGCGCCACCTCGGCGCCCCGCGCCGCGTCGCCGGAGCCGTGCGGCGCGGCCAGCAGCGCCTCCAGCGCGGACACCGCCTCGACCAGGCCGCCGGGCGGCAGCAGGTCGGTGAGGGCGGCGGTGAGTCGTCGCCGTACCGTCGCGGGCGGTTCACCGGCGCGGAGGCCGGCGAGCCCGCGCACCAGGTCCGCGACGGGGGCCAGGGGCTCCGGGTACGGCGGGCAGTGCGCGACGCACCAGCGCACCGGCGCCCCGTCCACGGTCCGCACCGCGCGGGTCAGCTCGTGCAGCAGCCGGCTGCGCCCGCTGCCGGCGGGACCGACCAGCGACAGCCAACGGGGGCTGCGGTCCCGGACGGCCCGGACGATCAGGTCCCGGGCGGCGGCCAGTTCCCGTCGCCTCCCGACCAGCGGCCCCTCGTGCCGGGGCGGGGCCGGTCGGGTCGTGCCGGTGGCGTGCCACACGTCGACCGGCAGCGCCTTGCCGGCCAGGGCCACCGGCGGTACGCGGCGCTGGTCGACCAGCCCCGCGGTGGCGCGGTGGGTGGCCGCGCAGAGCGCCACCCCGCCCGGCGGGGCGTACTCCTGCAACCGCGCGGCGGTGGTGATCACCGCGCCGCTGGCCACGCCGTGCCCGCCGTCGCGCGCCGCGGCCAGGTCCACCAGCGCCTCGCCGGTGGCCACCCCGGCCCGGACCCGCAGGCGCGGCGCGCCGGGCGGCGGTCGCCGGTCGAGGGCCCCCTGGATCTCCAGCGCCGCCCGCACCGCCCGGTACGCGTCGAACCCGTCGGACCGGCGCGCCCCGAACAGGGCCATCACCGCGTCGCCGACGTACTTCTCCACCACCCCGTGCCACCGGCGCAGCACCCCGCCGACGGTGTCGAAGTACGCCCGTTGCAGGGCCCGCACGTCCTCCGGGTCGAGCCGGTCGACGAGCGCGGTCGACCCGACGATGTCGACGAACAGCACGGTGACGAGGCGTCTCTCCTCCGGCACCGGCCAGCCTGCCGACGTGAACCGCTGCTGACCAGCGACGATGGTGGGCATGGGCATGGGCATCGCACCCGCCTTTCCCCGTGGTGTCTGACGACGCCTCGGACACTGTCACCGATCCGCCGACGGGGGATCTGCCGAACGACGTATGTCGTCGCGTGCGCAACCTTCGGTCGCAATGTCGACGCGGTGAGTACCACAGGCGCGAAAGACCCGTAGAACGGTGCGGGGCCTGTGACTAGGCTGCGTGCCATGGCCAGCGACGTGGACACCGCACCACTCGTCGGCCGGGCCGACCTGGTGACGACGGTACGGTCCGCGCTGCTCGACGACGTCACGCAGGGGCACACCGCCGCCGTCTTCCTCACCGGCGAGAGCGGCGTCGGCAAGACCCGGCTGCTGCGCGAGGTGGGCGCCCGGCTGCGCGACGCCGGGGCCCTGGTGCTCACCGGGTCCTGTCTGGACATCGGCGACGCGTCGCCCCTGCATCCGCTGCTGCAGGCGCTGCGCCGCCTCGACGCCGAGCTGACCGGCTCCCAGGCCCGGACCTCCTCGGCGGTCCGTGGCCTGCTGCGGATGTTCGCCGAGGAGACCGCCGGCCCGGACGGCGCCGGGGCGCTGCTGGAACGGGTCTCCCGAGGGCTGCACCTGATCGCCGAGGGCCGGCCGCTGGTGCTCGTCCTCGACGACCTCCAGTGGGTCGACCGCAGCACCCGCCAGTTGCTGCTCTACCTGCTGGCCGGGCTGGGCGACCTCCAGCTCTCCGTGCTCGCGGCCGTGCGGGCCGAGTCGTTGCAGGGCGCGCACCCGCTGCGCCGGGTGCTCACCGAGCTGCGCCGGCTGCGGACGGTACGGGTGCTCGACCTGGCCCCGCTGGACCGGGCGGGCACCGACCGGCTCGCCGCCGCCGTGGTCGGCCGGCCGCTCGCCGGTGAGGCGGCGGAGCTGGTGTGGCGGCGCAGCGGCGGCAACCCGTTCGTGGTCGAGGAGCTGGCCCGCGACCTGCGCGACGGCCGGGACGGGCTCTCCGACACGCTGCGCGAGATCTTCCTGGCCCGGGTGGACGCGCTGCCCCGGCACGCGCACACCGTGGTGCACGCGGTGGCGGCCGGCGTCGAACCGGTGGAGCACTGGCTGCTGGCCCGGGTGGTGCGGCTGCCCGAGGAGGAGGTGATCGAGGCGGTCCGCGCGGCCGTCGCCCACCGGCTGCTGGTGAGCGCGGACGACGGCTACCGGCTGCGGCACCGGCTGGTCGCCGAGGTGCTGGAGCACGAGCTGCTGCCCGCCGAGCGCGCGGCCCTGCACCGCCGCTACGCCGAGGCGCTCACCGCGGCCCCGGCCGAGCTGCACCAGGCACGCCTGGCGCACCACTGGCGGCTGGCCGGCGAGCCGGCGCGGGCGCTGCCGGCGGCGATGGCCGCGGCCCGGGAGGCCGAGCGGCTGCACGGCTACGCCGAGGCGCACCGGCACTGGTCGGTCGCGTTGCAGCTCGCCGCCTCGCCGGGCGTCGCACCGCCGGACGTGGACCGGGTGACCCTGCTCCGGCACGCCGCCGAGGCCGCCCACCACTGTGGCGAGCACGCCCGGGCGCTGGCGCTGCTGGAGGAGCTGGCCGCCGGCGACGGCGACCCGTCCGCCTGCGCGCTGCACATCCGCCGGGCCCGCTACCTGGCCGCCGCCGGCCGGTCGGCGCCGGCCGAGGCGGAGTACCAGCGGGCCCTGGAGGCCGCCGACTGCACGCCTCGGGAGCGGGCCACCGCCGCGGCGCACCTGGCGGAGCTGCTGCTGCACCTCGGCCGCTACGCCGACGCCGGCCGGCGGTCCCGGGAGGCGCTGGAGCTTTCCGCCGAGGTGCCGGGTTCCACGTCGGAGGTGGTGCTGGCCAGCGCCGCGCTCGGCTTCTCCGAGGCGTACCTGGAGGACCCGGACGCCGGGCTGGCGGTGATGCGCCGCGCGTTGGAGACCGCCGAGCGCTCCGGTCGCCCGGAGGACGTGGCCTGCGCGTACCTGCACCTGGCCGAGCTGCTGACCGGCCCGCTGAACGTCCTGGAGGAGGGCGTGGTCGTCGCCCGCCGGGGCGCCGAGCGGGTGGCCGAACTCGGGCTGGGCCGCACGTACGAGACGCGGCTGCTGGCCATCGCCACCAACGGGCTGTTCCGGGTCGGGCAGTGGGCCGAGGCGGAGAAGGTCGTCGCGGCGGCACTACGGCACCGCCCCTCCGGCGCGGACGCGGTGGAGCTGCTGCTGGCGCGCTGCCGGCTGTCGGTGGGCTACGGCGACATCGAGGCCGCGGACCGCGACCTGGACGCGGTGGCCACGGTGCTCGCCGGCGGCGGGGCGCGGCACGTGATCCCGCTGCTCACCCTGCGGGCGGGGCTGGCCATGTGGCAGGGCCGGCACGACCTGGCCCGGCAGGCGGTGCAGCGCGGCCTGACCGAGAGCCGCTCCGACGACGTGGGCATCCTCGCCGCGCTGGTGTGGCACGGCCTGCGCGCCGAGGCCGAGGCGCACGCCAGCCGCGCCGTGGCCGTCGACCCGACGGCGGTGCGGCGGCTGCGGGAGGTGGCCGACCGGGTCGCCCGCAAGAGCGAGCACGCCGCCCGCCCGGTGCGCGACGTGGTGGACGGCTTCCTGGCGCTGTGCGCCGCCGAGGTGAGCCGCCTGGAGAGCAGCGACCCGGAGCTGTGGGCCCGCTCGGTGGCGCAGTGGGACCGCCGCCACCACCCCTACCCGGCGGCCTATTCCCGGCTGCGGCAGGCGGAGGCGCTGCTGGCCCGGCGCAGCCGCAGCGCCACGGCGGCCAAGCTGCTGCGGCAGGCGTACGAGGTGGCGCAGGGGCTCGGCGCGGTGCCGCTGACCTCGGAGATCCGCACCCTCGCCGGCCGGGCGCGGGTGTCGCTGGAGGACCGCCCGGCCACCGGCGGTCCGGCCGCCAGGGCGGCGGGCGACGAGCTGGCGGCGCTGACGGCCCGGGAACGGGAGGTGCTCGCCGCGGTCGCCGAGGGGCTGACCAACCGGGAGATCGGCCAGCGGCTGTTCATCAGCGAGCGCACCATCGGCGTGCACGTCTCGCACATCTTCGACAAGCTCCAGGTCCGCACCCGCGTGCAGGCCAGCGCGATCTTCCTACGCAACAAGGGCGACTGACGCGCGGCGGGATACGTCGTTCTACTGATCCGGCCGTCGGTCGCCGGCTGGCAGTCTGTGCTGCGTCGCCGACGGCACGGGGGGTGCCGGGAACACCACTGTGGAGGAGAGATGACCGAACCGGTGTGGGGGCCCGTGCATCGGGACATCGTCGACCTGCTCGCCGACCATCCCGCCGACGTGCCGGCGGTGGTCGACCACCTGACCAAGCTCCAGGACCTGCTGGTCCGGCTGCCTCCGCTGGAGGCGAGCTGCCCGCTGGCCGACTTCAACCGGCTCTACCTGACGATCACCGAGAGCGTGCTGAACGGGCTCTACGACGACCGGTTCGCCGACCCGGTGTTCCTGTCCCGGCTGGACGTGGAGTTCGCCGCCCGCTACTTCGACGCGATGCGGCTGTGGACCGACGCCAGCCCGGGCACGCCGAAGGCGTGGGCCTGCCTGTTCGAGCGGATGCGCGGCCCGGACGCCCGCCCGCTGCCGTCGGCGGCCGCCGGGGTGAACGCCCACATCAACTTCGACCTGCCGTTCGCGCTGGTGACCACGTTCGACAGCCTGGAGTCGGAGCCGGTGGACGGCACCGACCAGCACCGCGACTACCTGGAGATCAACAACATCTTCGCGGACAAGATCCCCGGTCTGCGGCGCGGCTACCTGGAGCGGTGGCAGCTGCTCATCGACATGGTCAACGGCGACATCGACGACTGGTACCAGGGGGAGCTGGTCGAGTACACCCGCGACGTCGCCTGGCGCAACGCGCAGAAGATCTGGCGGTGCCGGCACGACCCGGCCGCCCACGAGTGCGAGCGCGCGCGGCTGGACGACACCGCCGCGGCGCTCGGTCGGTTGCTGCTCTCGCCCCTCGGGGCGTTCCTGCAGTAGCCGTGACGGGGGGTCCCCGCGCTCCGCATCCGGCACCCGGCGGAGCGCGGGGACGCGTCCCGGCCGATCAGGGCCCGTTCGCCGGGGGGCGTCGGGCCCGTGGTCGGGGACGGTCCACGCGGTCCGGGGGCACGCCGGGACGGGGCGGGGGAGCAGGGGTGCGCGGGTCGGCCGGCCCGGGGGGTGTCGGCCGGCCCGCACGGGGTACGCCCGCGCCATGAGTCACCCGGCCCGTCGCCCCGCCGCCCGACCCCGCCCCCGGCCCGTCGCCCCGCCGCGTCCCGCCCGACCGGGCGACGCCCGCCTCGGTGACCGAGGCGGCGCGCGATGACCGGCGTGGCACGGCAGTTCGCGTTCCGCTTCGACCCGGTCTTCCGCCCGGCCCTCGCGCTGGTCGGCGTCCGGCCCGCGACCGCCTGGGTCGGCCTCGACGGGGCCGAGCTGGAGGTCCGGTTCGGCCCGTGGCTGCTGCGCACCGCCCGGCGCAACGTCGTAAGCGTCGCGCCGACCGGGCCGTACCGCTGGTGGCGGGGGATCGGCGTGCGCCTCTCGCTGGCCGACACCGGCGTCACCTTCGCCAGCAGCACCGCCGCCGGGCTCTGCCTCCGCTTCGCCGAGCCGGTGCCCGCGCTGCTGCCCGGCGGGTGGCTCCGGCACCCCGGGGCGACGGTCACCGTGGCCGACCCCGACGCCCTGGCCCGGGCGCTGGCCGCCCGCGACGGCGACTGAGTCGTCCCGGCTTCACCGTTCTGGCGGGCGGTCGGCCGGCGACCGCCTACGGTCGGGTCAGGACCGCCGAGGGTGGGGACGGGACATGCGTGACGAGCACGGGCCGAGGTCGCGGCGCACGCGTGGTCGCCGGCCGCCGCCCGCCGGCCCGCCACGGGACCTGCGCGCCGCCCGGGACCCGACCCGTCGCGGCGACCGCGCCGGGC